>NZ_JAUBQX010000065.1:0-34496 GCF_036701505.1 Microcoleus sp. Pol11C2 | reverse complement strand
ATTCATTTTTTTTGTCATAATCAAGTATTGCATATAATTGTACCGTACTCATGATAATGATTTAGGATTGCTATATCAGAGTAACCGGGAAGGTCAATCAGGTTACACGCTCTTAACAAAGGAGCATCTACATAAACTATAGCTGTATGTCCGCCGTCATTGCTGTCGTCAGAGTCATCATATTGGTGTACGCCATATTTTTCTAGCAGGTCAAAGGAGCCAAATTGCAAAAAATGCTTCTGACAACGCTCCGGATCCTCTAAATATAGGAAGTCAAAATTTAGCTTGCCGTTTTCATCTTGCCAAAATTTCTCATCAATAATTCCCACATTTCCATCAAACCATTCGGGGCGACTTTCCACATGACAAACAATGGTAATGACTCTTGTTGCAGGCTGATAGCCTGTTGGCAATACTTTTTGGCCTAAAAGAGTATTAGCAAGATAGGATTTACCCGAGTCAAATGCTCCTGTCAAGACAACATTTGGTTTTTGGTAATACTGGTTAATTTGTTCTTGCAGATCGTTTGCAGATCGTTAGGTTTACGTAGTTCCGTTGGCAATTATAGCCAAGGTAAAAAAGAATTTTCATCGATATACTGATTAAGTAAATTTAGCCGGCGATAAAGTTCAGCGTAGGGACTGCCTGGTTCAATTCCTGGGAGTGGAGGTATTTCGTCTGACATGGCAGTTGCAATGTCAACACCTAATATTTGCAGCCATTTTACTGCCATTCCCATCGGAACTTTGGCAGGGAACTGCTCATAATTTTTAAGCTGATCTACAGAAATGCCGATCCCGCTAGCAACTGCTTATTGACTGATACCTTTCTGTTCCCGATAGCGTCGAAAATTAATGTTCATAGCATCCTGCTACCCGCTAGTTTAACCAACAAGAAGTTATTTGTTTTTTATAATTATCTTCTAATTATGAATTTCTCGGAGTAATAAAATGTCAAATTTTATCAGCAATTGAGAGGAGCGATATGTCATAATTGGTCAGAGATGTCAGAAAATGTCAGAAAATGTCTGATAAAATAAGAAAAACCCCTATACCTACTCGACCAATGGACGTTAAAGAAGTCTTGAGATTTGCCGAGGAGCTGGTTTTCGCCAAAACAGGAGAACACTTGGACGATCTGCAAGAAGCTATCTTGCGGGGTGCATGGAAAGGTCAAAGATACTCTAAAATTGCAGAAGAATCTCACTGCACTGAAGGTCATGTCAGAAATGTGGCTTCTGAATTATGGCAAGTTCTCTCTGATGTCTTAGGTGAAGAACTGAATAAATCAAATTTTAAAACAACATTAGAAAGATGTCGATTCTCAATTATTTCATCAAAGTTTGCGAAAGACTGTACACAAATTAATAATGTCAATGTTTGTGGAGACACTTTGCAACCTCCCGAAGTTCCAAAAGATCGATCGCCCTCAACCCCCACCTCAGACACCTCCCAACCTCAAACCAGACTAGACTTAGCAGACGCACCTCATATTTCATCATTGTGCGATTCCCCTGATGGCAATAGCTTCGCTTCCCGCACATCCGAACTCGCCACCCTCGAAAAATCGATCGTTCAAGACAAGTGCAACCTTGCAGCTATATTAGGAATAAGCGGCATCGGCAAAACCGCACTTTCCCTCCACCTCATCCAAAAAATTCAGCATAACTTTGAATACATCATCTGGCGAAGTCTCCGCCACTCCCCACCCTTAGAAACTACCCTAAAAACTTTCCTAGAATTTCTCTTAAATAAACCAGAAATCGAACTTCCTACCAGCATTCCCGATCGCCTTTCCCTATTAATGGAATATCTGCGAAAAACCCGCTGTCTCATTATCCTAGACGACGTGCAAACCATTCTCAGCAGCGGAAAATTAGCAGGAAATTACCGTCCCGAATGCGAAAATTATAGCATTCTCTTCAGAGAAATCGGAGAAACAACCCACAACAGTTGTTTAATCCTCAACAGTTGGGAACCACCCAGAGAAATTACGGCCTTAAAAGGAGAAAATTCACCAGTTCGCAGCTTACAACTCAAAGGCATAGGTACAGCAGCAGCCGAAATTTTCCGCCAAAAAAGTTTACTCAATCCCGAAACATGGGAAAACCTAATTAACACCTACCGAGGCAATCCATTGTGGTTAAAAATAGTCGCCAACACCATTCAAGAAATATTCCGAGGTAGGGTTGCAGATTATTTAAAATATGATAGGCTATTCTTAGGGGAAGAATTGGCATCAAACTTGCACCCGCAGATAAATCGCTTGTCAGAATTAGAGAAAAAGCTCATCTCCCGACTCAGCCGCGAAGTAAATCCAGTTTCAATAGAGCAATTGCTACAAGATGCCGATTTATCGCCCTCCGAGTTATTCAACGGGCTGCAATCTTTGGGAAGGCGATCGCTAGTTGAAATAGAAGAAAGGGAGAATGAAACGCTATTCAGCGTTTGTCCTGTGGTGAGACAATATGTAATATCAAATCTAGTTAATTAACCACGAGATCTGTAGGAAGACGGCAATGCCGTGTCCTCAAAATGGGAGACACGGCATTGCCGTCTTCCTAGCCGCAGCTATGATTTAATATGAAATTATGAATACTGCTGAACCTTCATTAACTAAAACGGAATTAAGAAAATCGCTCCTCCACACCCGCAAATCCCTATCAGCACAAGAATGGAGACAAAAGAGCGATCGCATCTGCAATCACCTGCAAAACTCGCCCCTATTCACCCAAGCAAAAACAATCCTCGCCTATTTCAGTTGTCGCCAAGAACCAGATTTAAGTCCCCTATTTGTAACTCCCCGCAAATGGGGATTTTCCCGCTGTGTCGGCAAAGAGCTATCTTGGCACATCTGGCACCCCGGAGATGCTTTACATACTGGAGCTTATGGCATACTCGAACCCCTGCCGGATGCTCCTAAAATAGATTACTCAGAAGTAGATTTAATCCTCGTGCCCGCTGTAGGCTGCGATTGGCGCGGGTATCGTTTGGGCTACGGCGGCGGCTATTACGATCGAATGCTTAGTTTAGCTGAGTGGGAATCAAAACTTACGATCGGCACAATCTTTGAATTTGCCTTGCTGCCCCAACTACCCGTTGACTCCTGGGACAAACCGCTGCACGGAATTTGCACGGAAAGCGGGTTAAAAATAATACAGCAAAAATCTTAAAGGTCGATCGAGCAATAAATTTTCAGAAATTATCCCTAGATCCATGTTTATATATATTCTATTTAGGACTTGCACAAGTCTTTTTGAATCTAGAATCTAAAACCTAAAAACTAAAATACTATGGCCCAGCGCTACGTTCGAGTAAAAACAACACAAGGACACATCCATTACGGTTTACTGCAACTCAGCCACAGCGTTCAAGTATTTGATGCACCGCCCTGGTTAAAAGGACAACCAACCGATTTGGAACTTTCACCAGATACTTACCAAATTCTCGCCCCGTGCTCTCCCTCAAAAATTGTAGCCGTAGGCAAAAATTATGTCGATCACGCCGCCGAGATGGGAACCCCAGTACCGGAAGAACCCCTGTTGTTTTTCAAGCCTCCGAGTGCAGTCATCCCTGCAGGTGCAGCGATTAGTTATCCGCAGCAGTCGGAAAGGGTAGACTACGAGGGAGAATTAGCCTTGGTAATTGGCGAACATTGTAGCAACTGCACTCCCGAACAAGCACACAGCAAAATTTGGGGATATACGATCGCCAATGACGTAACAGCTAGAGATTTGCAAAAGCGGGACAACCAGTGGGCCAGGGCCAAAGGGTTCGATACATTTTGTCCCTTGGGGCCTTGGATTGTCCGCGAACTGAGTCCTGCTGCACAATTGCAGACTTTTGTCAATGACAGCGAGCGACCCGTACAGTCATCCCAGATCGATCGCATGGTATTTTCGCCAGACTTTCTCGTCTCCTACATCAGTCAAATAATGACCCTAATTCCCGGCGATGTGATACTGACGGGAACGCCGCAAGGAGTAGGGCCGCTACAAATAGGCGATCGAGTCCGCATCGAAATTGAAGGCATCGGCAGTCTTGAAAATACAGTAGTTATTGGTTATTAGTTATTGGGCATTGGGCATTGGGTATTAGAACCAACAAATAATAACCAACTAACAACTGTCAACTGCCAACAGTCAACTAACTAACGAACCTGCATATAAACAGCATCCGAAAGCGGAGGAATCTCTGCATAGCGTCCCAAAAGCGACTGCACGACTGCATAGACAAATGCAGCAAAAGCGCCCAAAAACACCATGTTATACAGAGTTTCCGCAATAAATGCGACTTGGGGACCTTTATCAAAAATCCCCAAAACTAGGCCGCAGAGCATCAAAACAATGTCTAAAAGAATTGCCTGCATCGCATTAAAACGAATGAAGTGACTGATGTTTTCGTTTCTAACTACCCCTAAATACAGGGCAAAGAAAATAATCAAGCTAGCGAAGGGCAAACTATAAATCTGAAGCAAAGGAGCTAGCGGGACAAAAAACAGTCCCAAGACAGGAAACTGTTGAAACAGATACCTGCTGCCAAACGCTAGCCCGTCAATTAGGGGGAGCAAATAAGGCAAAGAAGCAAAAATCCGGTCTGGAACAGTTGTAGACCCGCGCCAAGTCATAATGAACTCTCCTGAGTCGATCAGTGAACTATTAATTCCTATTAAAATCAGCATAACGCAGCAGGCTCAGTTCCGACTCGCCCGGAATTTGCTCGTTTGTGGGCGGATAGCAGCCTCAAGTACCAGATGCAGGGGAACTTAGATCGAGTCGGGTTAATAGTCACCATGTCCCATGCCCCATGCCCAATGCCCCATGTCCCATGCCCCATGCCCGATGATTATTTAATATTGGCAATGACGAAGCCCATTTGACACTCGTACCGATCGGGCAAATTTTCCGTAGGTTTAGCAACTGGATGTCCGCAGCGAAGCTCTCCACCGCTCCAGCGCGGTTGGCCAGTGCGATCTGCCAGCAAACAACTTTGGCAAACACACTGAGGGGCAAGCATCTGATTTTCCATTAAAATGACTAACATTTGATACCTCCGGCAGGTTTCACACCAGTAATTTCATTGTATGTCAGGAGTTGGGGACAAACCGCTTAACCTGAACACAACGTAATATTTATGTCAATGGTGCGAAATCCGTAGTACGGTATAAGATCCCCAATTCCCAATCCCAAAACTGTCAAGAGGTTGATTATTGTGACGGACACTAACTTAGAATTCCTTTCCAAAACCGATCCGCTGATTGCCGATTTAATCGGGCAAGAGCTCCAGCGGCAGCGAGACCACCTAGAACTCATCGCCAGCGAAAACTTTACCTCCGCAGCGGTAATGGCAGCTCAAGGCTCAGTGCTGACCAATAAATACGCCGAAGGACTGCCAGCGAAACGGTACTACGGCGGCTGCGAATTTATTGACGGCATCGAGCAAATTGCGATCGACCGCGCCAAACAGTTATTTGGAGCCGCTCACGCCAACGTCCAGCCCCACTCCGGCGCTCAAGCCAACTTTGCAGTATTTTTGAGCTTGCTGGAACCCGGAGACGGAATTATGGGCATGGATTTGTCCCACGGCGGACACTTGACCCACGGTTCGCCGGTCAACGTATCCGGCAAATGGTTCAAAGCTTTTCACTACGGCGTCAGCCAAGAAACAGAACAGCTCGACTACGACGAAATTTTGGCACTGGCCAAAGAAAACCGACCGAAATTGCTAATTTGTGGCTATTCAGCATATTCGCGAATTATAGACTTTGAGAAGTTTAGAGCGATCGCCGACGAAATCGGAGCCTACCTGCTCGCCGACATCGCCCACATCGCGGGGTTAGTCGCCACAGGGCATCACCCCAACCCCCTCCCCCACTGTCACGCAGTCACCACCACCACTCACAAAACCCTGCGCGGCCCCCGTGGTGGCTTGATTATGACTAATGACCCGGAATTAGGTAAAAAATTTGACAAAGCAGTGTTCCCCGGCACTCAAGGTGGCCCGTTAGAACACGTCATTGCGGGCAAAGCAGTAGCTTTCGGCGAAGCCTTAAAGCCTGAATTTAAAACTTATTCCGGTCAAGTAATTGAAAATGCACGCGCATTAGCTGCACAGTTGCAGCAGCGGGGTTTAAAACTCGTTTCCGGCGGCACGGACAATCACTTAATGCTAGTTGATTTGCGATCGGTAAACATGACAGGCAAACAAGCCGACCAATTAGTCAGCGGTGTGAATATTACTGCTAATAAAAATACCGTGCCTTTCGATCCGGCATCGCCCTTTGTCACCAGCGGTTTGAGACTCGGTTCGCCGGCGATGACCACCAGGGGAATGGGAACAGCAGAATTTACCGAGATTGGGAATATTATTGCCGATCGCCTGCTAAATCCAGATGATGAAAGCGTCGCCGCCGACTGCCTGCGTCGAGTAGCAGCACTGTGCGATCGCTTCCCCTTATATCCCCACTTGTACTTGAAAGTGCCGGCATTAGCTTAATTTTCCTGATCGGCAATGGGGAATTGGTAGTTGGAAGTGTACGGGTAAAAGGGTAAAAGAGCAGGAAAAGATTGAGAGTTGCCGGTAGCGATATTGACAAGCGGTTTTCACAAAAAATATCGATCGCTCATACGGTTTTTAGTAAAGATATTTGTCGGGCGGGGCTGGTTTGACTAACGGTATTTGTCGGTTGCGAAAGATACCGCTCAACTGGGCCCGCTCGCCAAATATCGACTTTTTTGCTCGCCAAAAAGTCGATATTTCAAATCGTTAATTCGAGAGTTATGAATGAACAACCTGACAATTCGCCCCAGGGCAACTGCCATTGTGGCAAATCTCCGACTCCCAAACCCCCAGTCGCTCTTCAAGATGTTTCCTTGTTATAAGCCATCTGAAATGTAGTAGACTCTGCCTGACAGCCTAATTGCCCCGCACTATTTAAAATTGATTTCAGATGCCGTACCAGTATCTGTACCACATACTCGCTTTCCTGGTTTCTGCGATCATCGTCCTCTGGAGTACGCCAATAGTCAAAAAAATTGGCCTCAAAAGCGGGAGAGTTGATCGACCAGGCGAGCGAAAAGTCCACAAGCGCCCTATGGTGCGCTTGGGAGGAGTGTCCATCTTTCTCGGCACTATCACTGCCCTCTTATTTGTCTGGCTCTCAGGAGGCTTCATTGATGCTAACGGACAAGTTCTCAATCCCAAAGACGAATACGAAATTTGGGGAGTAACCCTCGGCGGCATCGGATTCTTCCTCATCGGTTTAGCAGACGACCTATTTTCGCTCTCGGCATTAAAACGCTTGCTCATGCAAATTGGCGTATCCAGCATCGTTTGGATGGCAGGCGTACAGATTGAGTTTCTGACAGTTCCCTCCTTGGGACTGACTAATATTGGCTGGCTGAGCTTGCCAATTACCGTGATTTGGCTCGTCGGCATGGCGAATGCCATCAACTGGATTGACGGTTTGGACGGTTTAGCGGCCGGAGTTTCAGGGATTGCAGCAGTTGTGATGCTGATTGTCAGTCTGGCGATGCACCAACCGGCGGCGGCCCTGATTGCAGCGGCTTTAGCTGGCGGGGCCTTGGGATTTCTGCGCTACAACTTCAATCCGGCTCAAATCTTTATGGGAGATGGCGGGGCTTATTTTATCGGGTTTACTCTCGCTGGAGTGGGAGTAATTGGGTTAGTTAAAACTACGGCTGTTACTTCTGTGTTGCTGCCATATTTAATTTTAGCTGTACCAATTTTAGATATGTCGGCGGTGATTCTCGATCGACTTCGCAACGGCAAGTCACCGTTTATTGCTGACAAGCGCCATCTCCACCACCGACTTCTAGAAGCCGGACTATCCCATCGATTTGCGGTTTTATTTATTTACTCACTGACACTGTGGGTGGGAAGTTTAGCCCTAGCTTTTTCGCTTCCGAGCGGCGTAATTTACGCTATGGGTGCAACAAGTTTGCTGGGATATGCTAGCTGGAAAGTTTGGAGACACGCTCGATAGTTAGTTGACGGTTGACTGTTGTCATTCCCCAATTAATTCCTCAATCTAAAATCCAAAATCTAAAATCTAAAATTGAATGGTTGCTGAAATTATTTGTGTTGGCACTGAATTGCTGTTAGGCGATATTCTTAATAGCAATGCCCAGTTTTTAGCCAAAGAATTAGCAAGTCTGGGAATCCCTCACTACTATCAAACAGTGGTGGGGGACAATCCAGAACGTATCAAACAAGTGTTAGAAATCGCCGTCAGCAGATCGCAGCTTTTGCTCTTCACCGGAGGTCTGGGCCCCACACCAGACGACCTCACAGTCGAAACGATCGCCGATTTTTTTGGGGTTCCCCTCATCGAAAAGCCGGAAATTATCGCAGATATCGAATACAAATTTGCCCAGCGGGGACGCACCATGAGTCCCAGCAATCGCAAACAAGCTTTAATTCCAGAAACTGCGGACATTCTGCCGAACCGCAGCGGTTCTGCACCGGGCATTATTTGGCAGCCGGTTTCTGACGTGACAGTAATGACATTTCCCGGCGTACCGGCGGAAATGCACTTGATGTGGCAAGAAACCGCCGTTCCTTACCTGAAAAATGGCGGCTGGTGCAGCGCCACTATTTACAGCCGCACATTGAAATTTTGGGGGATTGCTGAGTCGGCATTGGCCGAAAAAGTAGATAGTTTTCTCAATTTAACTAATCCTACTGTGGCTCCCTACGCCAATCACGGCGAAGTCAAACTGCGGATTTCGGCCCGCGCGGAGTCGTCCGGGGCTGCGAAAAACTTGATTGAGCCGATCGAACAACAATTGCGGCAAATTGCCGGCTCGGACTGTTACGGTGCTGATAGCGATACCCTCGCTTCGACTGTGGGCCAATTGCTGCTGGATGCGGGGCAAACTCTTAGCGTGGCTGAATCCTGTACCGGAGGTGGATTGGGGGCGATGCTGACTGGTGTTCCCGGCAGTTCGAGCTACTTTTTAGGCGGGATTATTTCTTACGACAATCAAGTTAAGGAAGGATTATTAGGTGTTAATCCGCAAGATTTAGCCGAATTTGGGGCAGTCAGCCACCAAGTGGCAAAACAAATGGCTGCAGGAGTTCGCGCCAGCCTCAATACAAATTGGGGATTGAGCATTACAGGCATCGCCGGGCCCGAAGGCGGCACAGATGCTAAACCTGTCGGACTGGTTTATGTTGGTTTAGCCGGGCCCCACGGATCCGCAGAAAGTTTTGAATACCGTTTTGGCGATGCCAGAGGCCGCGATTGGATTCGGAATCTGAGTAGCTGTACGGCGCTCGATCAGCTGCGGCGTAAATTATTGTTGGCAAAAGCTTAGAAAAAATCCTACGATTGGTCAATTGTCAACAGTCAACCGTAAGCTTAAGCTTTATTTAACACTCTATACTCCGATATAATTCGGCAATTTTCCTTTTGCCTCTTGATTATCTGTAAAGATTCGTTATGATAATAAGATAGGACTGATTGGCCAAGATACTGACTCTCTCCATTGCTCAAAACAACCAGCAAGTGAGAAAGCAAGTTTGACCTTTGGTTTCAAAGTCGTGCTTGCTTATTTTCAGATATTTAGCCGTCGGTTTAGCAATCTAGACTATAAAAAAAGGAGCTATCCGTTCAATGGAAGACATTGAAAAGGTGCTGGAACAAATTAAAGAATGGGTTCGCAAGCTGATAGAAGGACTGCTGAGTCCCGAACCTGAACCGGAACTCGAACCGATTCGTATTCCTGTCAACCAACCTAGGAATCGCAGGTAGTCGGGACTGAATTAGAAGTTTGAGGTTTAAGGTTTGACGTTTGAGGTGGCAGACTCGTTCTAAATCCCATGTCAAAACTCTCATAATTTTTGTTGCACTGGAAATTTTAAAATTGTTAAATATCCTGGTACTTCACGGCCCTAATCTGAATCTATTGGGTCAGCGAGAACCTGGAGTTTATGGTTCTGCGACTTTAAATGATATCAACAAGTTGCTAGAACGAGAAGCGCAAGCCCTCCAGGTGCAAGTCTCAATTCAGCAGTCGAATCATGAAGGGGTATTGGTGGATGCAATTCACTCAATGTTAGGGCAGCACCAAGGCTTATTGATTAATGCTGGAGCTTATACTCATACGAGTGTGGCAATTAGAGACGCGATCGCCGCTGTGAATATCCCTGCGGTAGAAGTTCATCTGAGCAATATTTACCGGCGGGAAGCTTTTCGGCACCACTCGTTTATCGCAGCAGTGGCGATAGGGCAAATCAGCGGTTTTGGCTCAGAAAGTTATCGGCTGGGGCTGCAAGCTCTAGTTAGTTACCTGATTAAAAATTAAAAATTTACCGATTATAGCGATCGGATGAGGGCAGGTTTTAGATGGAAAACCAGCCCTTATATGTTTGAGTTGAATTCCAATTAATCACAAGAGTTAGGCAAAGAAGGAAACCAGGAAGAATTCTAAATTACCAATTACTAAAAACTTGAGTTAAATTCAAATGCGGCATTCCCTGTTGAACAAGTTTCAAGGAACCATCCTGGGGGCAGTTTTAGGAGACTCTATAGGCCTGCAATACCAGAGGCAACTCGTGGGTATTCCCCCCCAAACAGAAGACTTGCAGCCGATTTTACAACTGACGAAACACCAACAATTGACCGTAAGTGGCGCAACATTGGCGTTGAATTCTGTCAACAGTAAAATCCCAACTGCCAAAGACTCATCGGCATCCGGGAGACTGGCTGTAGCGTGCGCTCAAAGTTTAATTCGGTGTAGAGGTTTAGATTTAAAAGATTGGCGCGATACTTGGGAAGCATTTGCCAAGTCTGAAATTTACCATCCCCGCAACAGTGAGTTTCAAACCCTGCTTAACCCTGGTGAAGCTGCCGTTGCTGCGCTGCCATCGGCGATGTTTTTTCACGAAAATAAAGCCAAGCTGCGAGAAAAAATCATGCTGGCGATAGAGGTTTGGCACACTGAAAACCAGCCAGAATGGGAAACAGCAATTTTAGCAGTAGCATATACGATCGCCCGAGCTCTCAAAGAAAGACTTGACCCGGCGACAGCGATCGAGCAAACACTTGCCTACCTGAAAACAGATAATGCCTTAACAGAGCTGCTGCTCCAAGTGCAAATACTACTAGAAAAGGGAGCCGATTTAGAAACAGCCGCCACTCATCTGTGCAAAAGCGCCACAGCTTTGCGAGAAAGACAGGGCGAAGGTGAAAAAAAATTACAAACCGAGTCAATTGTCAACCCTGGAAATTTCATTCCCATTGCCTTAGCTTTCTACTGCTTTTTGAACACCCCAGAAGACTTGCGGTTGTCCGTGGTGCGTGCCGCCCGCTGTGGCATAGCCGGACAAATAACCTGCGCTTTGACGGGAGCTTTGTCGGGAGCCTATAACGGCGTTGCTGCGATTCCTGTAGAATGGCGACAGGTATCTTCGGCTGAGCTTAAATCCCAGCAGCTAGCCGACGGCCAAGAACCTTCGCTCTGGCGAACTGGCAGCGATGTAAAAATTGTAGAGTTAGCAAATAACCTGTTTGCTGTTTGGGCAGGAGTTTACAGCCCAGATGCCCGACTGGATTCCACAGCGCTAGCCCGATCGGTGGCTGCACCTTATGTAATTAGACCTCGTAAAGTATAAAGTTTGGAGCTTTGGACGGTAAGGGGAAACCAGAAATTAGCAATTAGAAATTAACAAGTCAAAAGCAAAAGTGCAAGGAGAGCGACAATTAAAGATTAAAAAGTGAAAAATTAAATCGGACACGCCTGCCCCAACAAGCCAGGTTTAAACGAAAATACGGGGTTGGAAAACGAAGAATCTACGGATAAACAAGGTTTTTAGCCCTCGCGCGCGAGTTCTGATCAAGACAGACAAGGGAAGCAAAGAAGCTACTTGCGTTGTTGGCCACCGTCAGGAAAGCCAACTGCTGGCAATAGTCAGGCAAAGTAGCCTGGAGGGTTGAATATTCAGCCACGGTAGTTCGGATAAAATCAATCAAGATGCATAGTCAGAAATTCTGACAGAGCTGCTGGATAACAGTGATATATCTTCGACACAAATGAATACGCTCTCCTCATTGATGCGGCAGATTGAGCAGCTAGGGGCTGCGCGCTCACTGCGCCAACACATTGCTAAAGTGCAAAATGGCACCAGCAAAGCAGATACCTCACGCGCTGGCGGGCCTCTCCTGAGCCGTTTGTCGCGCCAGAAATGGCTTCTTCCCGAGACTTTTACTACTAAATTTACAAGTAAAACCTCCAAATCAAGCCTCAAAAATCAAGCTCGTTCCCCTATGTTGGCGCTGGTAGCGGTAGTTTCCCTAAGCAGCACTCTGGGCCACCGCTTCTACAACCAGCCGAAACTGGATGTGGGGACGAAAGCTCCTCAGACGATTAAGGCTCCTGCTACTGCTAGCATCCCCGATTACAAAACTACTGAAGAACAGCGGAAAGCAGCGCGGAGCGGGGCTGTAGCGATATTAATGCTGGATTCTGCGGTCGATCGACAAATTTATCGAGAATTACAACAATTTTTGCAGGAGGGAAGCGAGCTGCGGGAAGCGGTAGGCCCGTTTCCGTTTGCGAGTCCCTCGGTACTCTCAAATACGGCTCAGGTTTACTTGCGGGGCTGTCCCGAGTGGGAATGGCGATCTATTGTGGCGCAAGCGGGTGACAAAAGTGCAACTTCCGAGCGATTGAGTTTGGATTCCGTCGCAATTGCTGCGGCAACAGATAACAAGTCTCAGCAAGATGCTATAGCTCAACTGCAAGCTTACAGCCGATCGGTCCGGGCAGCAGACTTTCAAAGCCTGACAGACAGTATCTCCTCTGCTCGCCAGCGCTATCTCAATGCTGTGGAGGCGCTGGGAAAACCGTCGGTTGTGGGGCTGCCACCGATTTACGATACTTCGCTGTTTGATTTGTCGGATGCAGCTTGGCAGAAAACCCAAACCGGTATGAGTCGGGCGGCAAAAAGGATGGTGGCTCAAGGTATCCCGCAGGGGTTGCCAAAAGAGATTTTGAAAGAAGCCGTGAAGCTGCAAGTGGCTGATGAAGTGCCGTTAGAGTCCCAAGCTTTGGCGGTGGAGGGTTTAACAGCGATTTTGCAGCCAAATCTGGTGAGAGATCGCGAGGAAACCAAACAGCTAGCTGAATTAGCGGCGCAAAAGGTGAAACCCGTGATGATCGCAGTAGATCAGGGCGAAATAATTGTTGTACAAGGAAAAGAGATCTCGCAGGAAGATTTCGTGTTGCTGGACTATTTTGGTTTAAGCCGGCGGGGGGTGAATTGGCTGGGGCTGACGGGTTTTGTTTGTTTAGTCGCGGGGGCAATTGCGATCGTACTGCTGGTGGAAAGGCACTACCGGTTGCGCCGCAGAGATCATTTGCTATTGCTGCTGCTGACTTTGAGCGCGCCGGTGCTGGTGAGTTTGGGGCTGCCTTGGACGAGTTTGCCGGCGATCGGGATTTTAGCGGGTGGCTTCTACGGTTCGGCGGTAGGAGTGACTGTGGTGGGGCTGCTGTCGGCACTGCTGCCCGTTGGCTTAAATGTGGAGTTGATTCATTTGGCGGCTAGCGGGGCGGGGGGATTGCTGGGCGCTTTTATGGCCGGGCGACTGCGATCGCGCGAGGAATTGGCTCTTTTGGGCGTGGCTGTGGGCTTGACTCAGGGCACGGTTTATCTGGTGGGGACTTTGATTGCCAGCGCGGCTGCCGGTGCGATTTGGTACGTCGTGCTCGGTACAGTGGGCGCGCAAAGTTTGGCCGGTTTGGCTTGGAGCGTTGTGGCGATCGGCATCAGCCCTTATTTGGAACACGTTTTTGACTTGATTACGCCAATTCGGCTGGCTGAACTTGCCAATCCCAACCGCCCGCTGTTGAAGAAATTGGCTGCCGAGGCTCCGGGGACTTTTCAGCACACGCTGTTTGTGGCGAGTTTGGCGGAGGCTGCGGCCCGGGAACTCGGCTGCAATGTTGAGCTGGTCAGAGCTGGAACACTATACCACGATATTGGAAAAATGCACGACCCGCTCGGATTTTGTGAAAATCAAATGGGCGGAGGTAACAAACACGATGAAATTAATGACCCTTGGGCGAGCGCGGAGATTATTAAAAAGCACGTTAGCGAGGGCTTGGTGATGGCGCGGAAGCATCGATTGCCGAAGGCAATTCAGGCGTTTATTCCCGAGCACCAAGGTACAATGTTAATTGCATATTTCTACCACCAAGCGCAGCAAATTGTTGCAAAAGAAATAGAAGATTTAAAGATTGCTTTGCCAGATGCCGATAATTCAAAGTTAACAATCGCAAGTCGCCAAGTGAGGGAGGAGGATTTTCGCTACGATGGGCCGATTCCGCAGTCGCGGGAAACGGGGATTCTGATGCTGGCGGATTCTTGCGAGGCTGCTTTGCGATCGCTCAAGGATGCTACTCATGAAGAGGCTTTGAATATGGTTAATCGGATTTTGAGGGCTCGCTGGCAGGATAATCAGTTGATTGATTCGGATTTAACGCGGGAGGATATGTCTCTAATTGCGGAGATTTTTGTGCGAGTTTGGGAACAGTTCAATCACAAGCGGATTGCTTACCCTAGTGCAGTTTTTACTCCTAGGTAGGAGGAAATTTTTAGTTAGGAAAAATCAGCTCGCATTTGAGTGGTGAATGAGATTTCATTGCAATTTGCCCCGCGAGCGAATAGCGATGCACTTCATAATTGTCGCTGACAATTACCACAGGTTGTTTGATTCCTCAAAACTCCGAAGAGTCGATATCTCTTTAGCCGGCTAGGTGCGATCGCAATTTTTGCCAGTCTTGGGCATCGATCGCATTTGCAAAAGCTGCAAAAGCGATGAGAGTATCTAAAACCTACAACCGCAGCGCGATCCATAATCCAGCGGATATATGGCAGTTCGTACAGAAAAAATAAATCTTGTGAGTGTTGAGTTCAAAAGATTTTAATTTTTAACTGCAGATGAACGCGGATAAACGCGGATTTTTTATCTTAATTCTATCCTTTGACTCCCGCAGCAGTTTCTGTTGGTACAATGTATTTTTGCAAGAGTAAAAATAGCCCTAAAACTGGAACAATAGAAATAATAGAACCCGCGGCAACTAAACGCCAATCTAAAGAAAATGTCCCGGCTAAATTGGCTACCCCTAGAGGTAAAGTGTAATATTCCGGTCTGTCTAAAACTAGCAGTGGCCACAGAAAGTCACTCCAAGAACCGATAAATACGAAAATTCCTAGAGTGACTAAAGCTGGCTTAATTGCCGGAATCATAACGTGCCACCAAATGCCTAATTCACTGCAGCCGTCGATGCGGGCGGCTTCTTCTAGTTCTTTGGGAACTGCTAGGAATGCTTGTCGTAATAAAAATATGCCGAAGGCTGAGGCTAGTCCGGGAAAAATGACGCCTAAATAACTATTTTTTAGTCCGAGTTGTACTGTCAATATGTATAGGGGAATCATGACTATTTGGAAGGGAATCATGATTGTGGAAATGATTGTGATTAAGATGGCTTCGCGGCCGCGAAATTTTAGTCGGGCTAAGGGGTAAGCGGCGAGGGCACAAAAGAGGACGTTGATGCTAACTGTGAGGCCAGCAATTAGGGTGCTGTTGAACAGGTAGCGGCCGAAGGGGTTGGTTTGCCACACTTTGATGAAGTTTTCGAGGGTTGGCTGTTGTGGCCACAGTTGCGGGGGAAATTGAAAAATGTTTTCGTTGGGGGATTTGAGGGAGGTACTGAGCAGCCACAGCAAGGGAAACAGCATTAAAAGTCCGATCGCGCTCATGATGCTGTACGTCCACAGGGTTCTCCACGGCGAGGGAGTGTTGTTTGGGGAATTTGGTTTTTTAGTTTTGAGATTGTTCATTGTTGGGATATGATAATAAGTCCTTGCTTCGTGAGAAGCCTTGTTGTCCATAAGGGGATTATTGCCATGAAACCGTTTATTTACGAAACTATGTACATTCTGCGCCCTGATTTGGGTGAAGAAATGACAGACCAGGCGATCGCTAAATATCAAACTATTTTGCGCGATCAAGGTGCTGAAAGCATCGAAACTCAGCACCGTGGCAAGCGCCGTTTGGCTTACGAAATCGGCAAGCACCGGGACGGAGTATACGTTCAAATGAACTATACAGCTCCGGGCGCTGCAATTTTTACCCTAGAGCGCGCGATGCGTCTGAGCGAAGAAGTGATTCGCTATTTGACGATCAAGCAAGATGTGCCAGATGCACCAGAAGCGGAAGCGGAAGCTGAAGTCGCCGAGTAGCATTCGTGTCAACTTAACGTCTTATGTAGTCCCAGTCTACTGTTTGACGATTAGGGCCACTTATTCCCCCGCACGCATTTCTTAAGGGCTACCCTGTACACACAACTTGAAAAACTAACGTCAGAGCCTTTCGCTCCCCGTGGCATCCTCCTGAAAAAGAGGCTAGGGGGAGCTCTGGAATTGTGGGTACAGCATAGTTTCTTAAGGGCGGGACTTGATGTTGATTGAAATTATAGGTAAATGGGCGATTGTTTTTCTAGGGAAGGACGATCGCTCTTTTTTGTGGGGAGGCTGCAGGGACTTAATCTATTTTTATCAACATAGATAAAGAAAGCTCGCTTTTTGAGGATGGCGAGGGCGATTCAGTTAGCCCAACTCTATTATCTAGTTGACTACAAAAAACTTGACTGTGCTTGAGCAGAGCTGCTTCATCATTGTAAATCTAATTGTGATTCGCTACTTATTAAATTTACTCTTAACTAAGTCAAATTCGACTTTCTTGAGAGGCAAAATTCTACATCTATAACTCTGAACCAAACTATAAAGTTATTTTTGCCCTTGGCAATTAGGTAGCCGCTAAAATGTGGCTCTTAGAAGAGGAATATTGTCAAATTTTGCCACTAGCTGCTTGAGGTTGGGCCTGAATCAACTAGCCAAAGCTCGATCGCACTCCCTGCAACCTCGATCGAGATTCTCGCCCCATAGCCCAATTGTAAAGTTTTGTGACAATTTTAATTTGGTAGCTTTAGATACAGAATTGTCTGTTATAGTGATAGAAGAGAAGAAAAAACAAGCTCAACATTAATCTAAAGAATACGGAGGAACCGCATATGTCTACTGAAAATCAAGCTCGCTCTCTGATGATGCGCCACCACCAACTGGTGAAGAACCGCCAGCAATCCATGCTCAACCGCACCGCCACCGAAGTCGGGATGGAAGATACGCACTACTGGGGTCACATTCAAGGCAAACCGCAGCCCAGCTTTCAAGCCAGTTACGATCGCAGCAACGCCACCATGAGCTAGGGCAAGCTCAATTTCGACAATTGTCTACGAAGTTATTACCTATAATTTGGAGAAATCAGTTATGTCAACTCAAGAACAAGCCCGCAACCTGATGATGCGCCATCAACACGTAGTCAAAAACCGTCAGGAATCCATGCTGAGCCGTGTGGCTGCTGAAGTGGGTTTAGATGCTGGTTCTCCAGCGAATATTGATCGCAAATAACTCCTTTTTTCAACGGCGAGATAGTTGAATCTAGTTTGTTGTTTGCCAGCTAAAAATTAATAATGTCAATTACAAAACCGTCGCGACTTCTTCTTGAGTTCTAACTCTAGATTGAAAGTCGCGATTAGTTTTATGGGGAATTGGGAATTGGTAATATCTCGCTCGTACTGCTTGTATAGAGAGCCGTTTGAGCAAAGGGTGAGCTAAACCAGAGTGGGATAGCCTCAAAAGTATACATCACAAACCATAAAAGACGTTTGTGCCGAGAAACTTGATATAATCCCCTTTCAGCAGATTGAAGGCTAGTAGGGAGGTCATGATGTCGGACTGGAAAGAAATTGACGGCGGAGTTACAGCACCCAGAGGGTATCGAGCATCGGGAATTACAGCGGGTTTGAAGCCTTCAGGCTTGCCGGATTTAAGTTTAATTTTGTCAGAGGTGGACGCGATCGCCGCCGGAGTCTTCACCACATCGACTGTCCGGGCCGCTTGCGTGGACTACTGCCGCCAGCGTTTGCAAGCTAAACCCAGCGCCAAAGCAATTTTGTGCAATGCGGGACAAGCTAATGCTGCTACTGGCGAACAAGGTTTGGCAGATGCCCTCGAAAGTGCCAAATTGTTGGGAGAAGCGCTGAATATTCCTCCAGAATCTATTCTTTTGGCCTCCACTGGCGTCATCGGACAGCGGATAAAAATGGAGCCGCTGAGGGCGGGAATTCCCCGATTAGTTGCTGAGGCATCGGAAACTGGTTCCGATGCGGCGGCTAAGGCTATTTGTACGACTGATTTAGTGCCGAAAACGATCGCCCTGGAAACCATGTTTGGCGATCGACCCGTGCGTATCGGCGGGATTTGCAAAGGTTCGGGAATGATTCACCCGAATATGGCAACAATGCTAGCATTTGTAACTTGCGATGCAGCAGTGTCATCGCATTTGTGGCAAGAAATGCTGAGTCGGGCGGCTAACAGAAGTTTCAATCAAATTACAGTTGACGGCGATACCAGTACCAACGATTCGCTAATTGCTTTGGCGAATGGTCAATCCCGCACACCGGCAATTACAGAAATGGGGGCAGATGCTGAAAAATTAGAGGGGATGCTGACAGAAGTTTGCGTGCATTTAGCAAAGGCGATCGCCCGTGACGGCGAAGGTGCAACTTGTTTGGTAGAAGTGCAAGTTAGTGGCGCGCTGGATGAAGTTTCTGCAAGTAAAATTGCCAAAACAATTGTCGGTTCTTCTTTGGTGAAAGCTGCTATTTTCGGACGCGACCCGAATTGGGGCAGAATTGCGGCGGCGGCTGGGCGCGCTGGTGTACCTTTCGATCAAGAGAATTTGCGGATTCAATTGGGGGATTTTTTGATGATGGAAAACGGACAACCTAAAGAGTTCGATCGCGCTGCTGCAAGTAATTATATGAAAGCGGCTGCGGAGGGGGAATATTTGAAGGCTGATACGGTTGTAATTCAGGTTAGTGTCGGGAATGGCAGCGGTTTTGCGAAAGCTTGGGGATGCGATTTGAGTTACGACTACGTGAAGATTAATGCGGAGTATACGACTTAAATAAGTCCAGACCGTTAGAAGTCCGGGCGGTTAGAAACCGCGCCTACACAAACAAAACCAGATGAGAGGGGGTTCAAGGCAAATTTCACACAATTTAAACTAAACTTCCCCCCGTGGGGGGAAATCAAAAAATCTGAAACCGATGTTCAGCGAGTAAATCTCTGTTTTTTTCCCTTCTCCTTTGAAAATCGCTAAAGCTCTTACACCGAGCCAAGCAGCGTTCTATGATTTTCACTAAAGATAATAGCTAAAAATCTTATTCAGACTAACTTTCAAGGCTTTTTAAACTTATTACCAATAAGTCTAATGTATCACCTTTTCCAAGAATTGCTAATGCTTATGGGAACAATTTTTCTAACAGTGTATATAGGCGCTTGTGGGTTTCTGCTTATTCGGCAGAGACAAATGATTTTTAAACCGACCTTTGACACTTTAGAATTACCCTCAAATTTTAATCTCAAATATGAAGAAGTTTCGTTTTTGGAAAACTCTAGGTCTAATTCACCAGACAAATTACATGGGTGGTTTATTCCATCGTTAAAACCAGATACAGAAGTTGGAACTATTCTATATTTTCATGGGTCGGGAACAAATATTAGCAATCCGATTTATATTCGAGATGTGGCACAGCTCAACAAACTAGGATTTTCTGTCTTTATATTTGATTACCGAGGTTATGGTCAAAGCGGGGGAGATTTTCCCTCTGAATTGAGCATTTATGAAGATGCAGCCAATTCTTTAAAATATTTAACTGAAAAGAGAAAGATTGCATACCAAAAAATTTATTTATTTGGGGTTTCTTTAGGTGGAGCAGTTGCGATTAATTTAGCAGTTAAAGAGCCAAGTATAGCGGGACTGATTGTTGTCAGTTCTTTTACCTCTATGCAGGAAGAGGTACTTCATTTAGGTTATAGAATGTTTCCAATTTCATGGATATTAAATCAAAGATTTGACTCCCTTAGCAAGGTTGCATCTCTAAAAATACCTATTTTAATCGTTCATGGTACTTCCGATCGGTCAAATCCAGCTAGTATGAGTCAAAAGCTTTATGATGCAGCACCTCATCCCAAGCAACTTCTTTTAATTCCAGGTTTTGGGCATGATAATATCTCAGACATGATTGAAAGTCCTCATTTTAGGGATGGTCTGAAAAAATACATTCAGGATGTTAATGCAACGAAATGAAAATACTTCTTCTTGGGTTTATATTTCTTATTTGATTACAAAGTTTGAAAACACGCCCTAACCAAAACTATCGGAGACAAACACATCGCCACCACCATACCCGACAGCATTATCCACTAATATTAAGCCGTCATTGGTCTGCGGATCGCCACTCTGGGCAAGTCCATAATTCACCACGCGCAACAACCGCTGCGGCGTAAACGATTCTAATTCCACAAAATTGCCTGTATCCAGCCACGCTAGTTCTTCTGCTGTTAAACCTTGCCTTACAGCGTCGGGTAATTGACGGGCGGTTTGTGCCATTGTTTGAGATTGCTGTACAAACATATCACGGGTTGCTAAGATTTGACGGGGAGAAATTCCCAAATCCAAAATCGTGACGGCTTGATTGGCAAACCAGTTTGGACTGGTTTGTAATTGATGTACTAAACTAACTCCAGCAGGGTTCGCATCGTGCAGCGCATAGACTTTTAAATCGGCATTGCGTCGCAGCATTTCGATTACTGTGTCGAAGATGCTTTGGGGATAGCCACTAATACTAAGAATGGCGCAGTTGTTTTCAAAATGGACGTTGTTGGCAATCAGGAATTGAGCGATTTCGTCGCTGTCGCAGATGATGGCGCGATCGAAGCTGTAGGCCCTAACTTCGGGATCGATGGTTGCGGGCAAAGCGTCTTGGCGAGGTGCAGGCAGCAGTTTTTCTAATGCGCCGTTCACCTTTTGCCAGTCTTGCAGCCATTTATCGCTCTGCGCTTGATTAACGAGAAATATTTCACCCGTTATCTGTGGGCGATTTTTTTGTGAAATGCCCAGCCCATAGGAAAATAGCCCTAGTGTAATCGCTACGATGTATCCTGGAAAATAATCAAATATCAGGCTTCCTGAAATGCCTATCACTAAAATAATTATTCCTAAGATCTGGAGGTTTTTAGCATGACTTCTTCTGCGGCGACTACCTTGTTCAGGAGATTTGATGTAGTTGAAACCTAGCCATATCCAAATCAAATTGTAGAGAGCGAAGACAATAATAACTGCGAATTGTGAGGGAAAAATAGTAAGAGCGAAGGGAATGCCGAAGGTTCCCGCAAATACGCTAAAAAAGAAGTATAGAAAAAGCCAACTATTATCGGGAGCGCGATATTTAAGCTTTTGGTCAATAAAATACAAAAACTGTTTGTGCGTAAAAAACGACATATTTTGGCTAGAAATATTTTCGATCGCCTTTTTGAAAAACGGATCGGTGAATGCCAACTTTTTATCAGTGACGGTAGTCGGTTCAAAGACAAACGGATGGTTGCACCGTTTACAGCGACCTGAGTTCCTGGTACGATCGCTCAAAATGTTGTCGGTGTTACACTGGACGCATTTCATTCCCATTTCGGTTACTCCTGATTAAGTTAATGGATTTATATTATTGGGGGTTGTTTTGGAATGATTTTACCGCAGAGGCCGCAGAGGGCGCAGAGGAAGATAAGAGAGATAATAAGTAGAAGGAAGAAGGAAGAAACTATTCCCAATGCCCAATGCCCAATGCCCAATACCCTATTAAAAGATTTGCCCGTTTAACAAGATAGAATAGTCTTCTCGCTGTCGAATTAATCGATCGCCCTTAGCATCAATCAACACCTCAGCAGGGCGGGGGCGGTGCAGAAAATGCGACGACATCGCATAGCCGTAAGCCCCACTATCCAAAATCAGGATCGCATCTCCAATTTTGAGTTTCGGTAGCCAACAGTTACGCCCCAAATAATCCCGCGAATAAGTCGTGTTGCCGCAAATATCCGTTTCATGTCGCGATACATCGTCGGTTTCCCAAGTTGCGATCGCCCGATAGCCCCCGTGTACCGCAGGCACCGATAGATTTGATACAGTCGTATCCACCCCGACAATTTGCCGATTGCCCAACCACTTCACCGACACAACTTTCGCAAGCAAAACGCCACAACCTGCGATCGCCGATCGTCCCGGTTCAATCACCAACTCGATCGGGCGAGATAGCGTACTCAATCGTTCAGTAATCGCCGCACCAAACTCCCGCCAGTCAAACACCGCACCGCCTCGATAGGGATAGCCAAAACCACCGCCAAAATCGAGGGTTTTCCAATCGGGTAACTGTTGGGCGATCGCAATTAGCTGATCGATCGCCTGCGTAAAAGCACTCGTGGCGTTCGTTCCTGTCCCCCGATAAAAATGCAATCCGGTAATCCTCAACCCCTGCTGCTGCGCGATTTCGTTGGCCTTCTCGAATTCGGCGGGACGCACTCCAATCCGACTGTCTCCTGTCAATTCCGGTGAGTTGAGGCGCAGTCCGATTTCGGCACGGATCGATCGCGGTTGACGGCGCGAATATTCGCAAAAATCCTGGAGTTGCGACAGACTATCGAAATTGAATCGATCGATCTTCCATTCAATCAATTGCTGAATATCCGCCCTGTTGAGGTTACTGCCTGTGTAGACAATGCGATCGCTCGTAAAACCCGCTTTCAGTCCCAAAAACACATCCCCCGGTGTATTCGCGTGTAGCCCCCAACCAGCTTGTTGAATCAATTGCAACAGAGCAATATTGCCGTTGGTGACGCTAGCAAAATGAAACTGAACGTGGGGATAGTCGATCGATCGCGTAATATGCTCAAGAGTCTGACTGAGGATCTCGGCCTGATACACATATAAGGGCGAACCATAAGTTGACAAAAGTCGCTTGGCTAATGCTTCCGAGAACGGCGGCGAATGTATTTTGGTTTCATTCTGTAACAAAGATTCTGTCATATTACATCCGTTAGTATAGGAATTGTAAAATCGATTCAACAATTAATAATCACGAATTGTGCAACCAAAATTGATCTAATTCATCTGCGTTAATCTGTGTTAATCTGCCCTCATCTGCGGTTAAAACAAGAGAATTTATTCACTGCAGATGACAAGAGATAGACGCAGATTCACGCAGATGAAAACAAGAGAGATATGAAGAATACCGATGCAGCGCGGATTTGAGATGAGCTCATTCTAGCCTCCTGCGATATTTCCAAATGCGCTGCCCGATCGCCGGTGGCAACCAAAACACATGATCGAGCGATCGCTTAACCGGAATTTCGCCTAAAACCTCGGTTCGCCATGCCTGCCACATCAGCAGCAGCCAGAGATTATTGCCAATATAGCGATCGCGCATAGCAACTCCGAGTTGTCCCGATAACATCGCGTCGGCTAAATGGGGCTGCCAGCAATTTTGCGATCGCAACCGATTCGGATTCAGCCGATCGCCGATCGCAGCCCAAAACTCCCGGTAATACCAAACTTTCAACGGCACACCCATCCCGCGCTTTTCCCGCCAGACAATTTCCGGCGGCAGCCAGCGTTCGGACGCTTTTTTGAGGATGTATTTTTCGCACGCACCTTGCAGCAGCAGCTCTCCTGGCAGTTGAAACGTCCATGCTGTAAGGTCGGGGTCGCAGAAGGGCGATCGCACCCACAAACCGCAAGCAAACGCCAATGCCGTTGCCCTCGGCTGAATATTTTGGGCACCTTTGAGCATCAGCGAAGCCCGCCGTAGCCTCGCTAGCAGGGAAGGACAGGTTTCGGGCTCGATCGCGTCTTGCAGGTAAACGCTCAAATCGTGAGACTGGATGCGATCGAGCATTTCTGGCGAAAAAATCTGTTTTTCATAACCATAAAATCGCTGAAATGTCCGCAAATACTGCTGTTCAAAAGTTTCTCCTCCGGCGGGATGTTGTGCACTGTAAACTCCGTGTGCAATCAAAGGCTTGTTCGTCCATCCAGCAAATAGCTGATCGCCATTCTCGCCATTGAATACAACTCGCACGTCTTGCGCCGCCGCCTGTTTGAGCAAAAACAGCGGGGCTGTTGTGCCATCTCCATAGGGTAAATCGAGCGCTTTGGCGGTTGGCCCGATCGCCCGCAACACTGCATCGCCCGTCGCCGCCACTCGGATCAGCGGAATCTGGAAAAAGTCCGCCACCTGTTGGGCGTAGGGCAGTTCGGAATAGGCTTCGACACCAAAATCGAGGGCATAGGCGCGCACCTGCAAGCCTGCTTTCACTAGCAGCGCCGTCACCAGGGAAGAATCGATGCCACCGGAGAGTAAAACGCCCACGGGTTCGTCGATCGGCAAATCGGCCACTTGTCGATCGATCGCCTGTTGCAACAGCCCTTGCAATTGTGCGATCGCCTCATCCTCACGGCGCAGTAATTGGGGCGCTTCTTGCCAAGCCGATTGCAGCGATTCCCTAGAGGATAGCTTCGCCGCGCGTACTTTCGGCCGATCGTTAACATCGGCGATTTCCCAAATCATCTCCGTTCCGGCTGCTACGGATGCAATTTGGTCGATCGGCGTTAACGGCGTGGGCACGTAGGAAAAACAAGCATAACTGTGGAGGGCGATCGGGCTAATTGGAGGGGAAGCAATCAGCGGTAGCAGCAATTGCATCCGCGTCGAAAACCAAATCGTTTCTCCCAACTGCATCCAGTAAAGCGGCACTCGCCCAAACGGATCACGCCCCAGCCGTAGCTGTTTCGCTTCTACCGCCGCCCAAGCATCTCCCGGTAAATCGGTTGGCTGAAATCGCCCGCAAGCATTCAGCGTCACTGTGTCAGCCGTGAGTACAGATGCAGAGGCGATCGCCCACTCTGATAATTTGCCCTGCCGAATGCAGTAATCTGGGGCTAAACGGCTGAGCGTTTTTGTGCGATCGTCCAGTCCCCAGTAGCCTATGAAATGTGAAGGTTTGTCGATCGCACCCATCTATTTCACCGTGAAAGGTTCACTGCTGATCGCGCGTCCATCCAGGGACATCCGAACTTCCCATTTGCCTGGGGCTGCAGCAGATCCGAGATCGTAAAAACAGTGGGTATTCCAAACCGCAGTATCGATCGTGCGAGTTTGATACCTGCCCTGATGCACAGTTTGACCGCTAGAATTAATCCAGTCGCATTGTAAAGACAACTCACGACCGATCGGGGCATTTTGCAACGTCACCTGGTAGTAGATGCGGGGGTTGATTTGACGGTTGACTTGAGTAAGGCTGTCACCGCCCTTTTGAGATAGGGCAATTCGGTCTTCTCCTGCGACAATTTGAGCAGTTTGCTGCTGCTGATTTTGCCCTAACAGTACGCCTATACCGATCGCAGAAATGACAACAACTGTCGAGGCGATCGCGATCGAACGGTTGCGTCGCTGCTGTTTTTCTAGGACTTCGCGGCGGCGCATTTGGGCGATCGCATCTTCTAAAAGCTCATCAGGAAGATTCAACTCTCGTAAAATTTCTCTTACCTGATCGGGCTCCAATTCTAACTCGCGCTGCTGCGATAACTTGTCGATTTCAGCGACTACCTGTGCTAACTGAGTTTGAGTGAGCCGAGTTTCCATAAAGTTCACTATTAGTATCTGTAATGTTCTTTCCCACTATAAAGTTAAATATAGCGATCGCCTCTCTCTTCTCTAACTCAGCGCCCTCTGCGCTCTCTGCGGTTAAATTAATCTTATTATTCAATAAACAGCTTTCTAAGTCAATTCATAAAAATCATAACCTTAACCTCATAAAATTCATATTTATAGTCCTGGACGCATCGGCACTCATGCGAAACCGGGTTTTTTTACGAAAAGAGGCGTTGCGACCCGCCTATCATGTAAAAAACCCGGTTTCTTTGTCGGAGTGTGTCCCGGACTGACTTATTATATAAAATCCAGACTAGGAAACTCTTCTACTTTTTGGAAATCAGTTAAATTCAACTTTCCTGAATCTATTTTTTCCTGTTGGCGATTCAACCAAATTGCGTTTAATCCCGCATTTTTAGCACCACAATAATCAGCCTTGAAGCTGTCGCCGATATGCAACACATTCTCGGCAGTGCAGTTGTGCTTTTGCAAAGCCGCAGTAAAAATTTGAGAGTCTGGTTTTGCTGCACCCACCTCGGTAGAAATTGTTACTGATGTGAAATATTCGGCTAAATTTAGTGCTTTTAATACTGGATAAATTCGGGAATCGAAATTCGATACTACTGCTAATTCAATTCCTTGTTGCTGCCACTTATTTAATGCTGGCAATACGTCGGGATACACGAACCAAGGTTCGGCGGTGGCAAAATGAGCGTAGAGTTGAGCAAAGAAATTAGGAAAATCGGAAAATTGGTGATAAACACCTGCTATCTGGAAGGCTTTAGCGGAAACTGTTTGCCACCATTCAAATTCTAATTGGGGAATTTTTGCTAATTCTATCCCTGGAAATGCCATCGGACTTGCTGAAGCAAAACTTTGGAAAAATGCAGCATTTAACTCTTCGCTATTAACTGCTACTCCAAAACTATTGGCTAATTTTTGGTAAACTTCGCCGACGCTGCCGCGAACGTCAAACAATGTACCGGCGGCATCTAAAAAAATAACTTTAGTCATTAGTCAGTTGTTAGTTGTTGGCGGATTTATCACACCGGAATGATTGCCAATATTGCCCGCAGGTTCAAATCGACCGCCTAAATATTTGGCGAGAAATTCTTCGGCGATCGCAAAAAAGTGCAGCCGATTTTCGGGCCGCGCAAATCCGTGTCCTTCATCTGTATAAAGCACGTATTCTACAGGTTTGCCGGCTTGCTTCATGGCATTGACAATTTGCTCGCTTTCTGCTAATTTAACTCGCGGGTCGTTAGCGCCTTGGGCGATGAGTAAAGGTTTCTGAATGCGATCGACAAAAGATAAAGGCGAGATCGATTTCAAAAACTCTGGTTCTGTTTCCAAATTGCCCACGCGGTGATACAGACTTGCTTTTCTCGGTTCCCAGTAAGGGGGAATCGTTTGCAGCAGCGTAATCAAATTGCTTGGCCCGACAATATCGACTGCGCAGGCAAAAACAGCGGGACTAAAAGTCAATCCCACTAAGGCGGCATAACCGCCGTAAGAACCGCCCATAATCGCAATTTTATCCTGTTGGGCAATTCCTGTTTCTACCAGCCAATTAACCCCATCTAGCAAGTCGTCGTGCATCTTAGCCGCCCATTCGCGATTGCCGGCATTAAGAAAGGCTTTGCCGTAACCGGTCGAACCGCGAAAATTGATTTGCAAAACGCCGTAACCTCGGTTTGCCAGCCATTGGGCTTGTGGATTGTAACCCCAGGTATCGCGTGCCCAGGGGCCACCGTGAACCAGCAAGACTGTCGGTACGGGTGTTGAGACACCAACCGGTTTTGTCAGGTAGCCGTGAATGGTTAAACCATCTCTTGTGGTGTAAGAAATGGGTTCCATTGATGATAGTTGTAGCCCTTCGAGTTTGGGTTGGTTGCTGAATAGAAAGGTGAAAGTTTTGGAAGTGCGATCGTAGGTATAGTAGTAGACTGGGCCGTCGTCTGTCCTGTAAGCAATTAGCCAAGTAGTGTCGGCGAGGTTGCGACTGGTGATGTCGAATTCGCCGGGACGAAATTTGCCGAGATTCTCAAAATCCTCTGCTATGCTTTGATCTAAAATTTGCCACTCTTGCTTGTCTTTGTAGAAGGAAACTGCTTGAATCTCTCGGTTGGTCGGGTGTATCACAATATCGCCGACATCGTATTCTGGATCAGAGGCGATATCAGTTTCTTGTTTGGTTTCCAAGTCTAGTGCGATCGAACGTTTGGCGTTAGCATCGTGATTGCCGATGATGTAAAGAATTTTGCCGTTTTCTGAGAACATGACGGCACCGCCTTCCTCATCGGGCCCCCAGCGTCGCAAGCTTTCCCAAGACTTATCGGCAGTTTCTCGAAATAGCAATTCTGTACTGCCGTCGGCATTTGTGGCTGTCGCCGCCCGCACTTGAAATTGGGCGTCAGCAATCCAAGTCCAACCCATGATGTTACCGGGGTTGTCGGTGTCGAGTTCAACGGCACCGTTTTGCAGGTTGATGCGGTAAACATCGTGTTTGCGGCGATCGCGGATGTTCATTTCCACTAAAATTTCATTAGGGAAGTTGCGGTCAAGGGCGATCGGCTGAGATCGAACACCTTGAAATGGTGTCAAGTCGCGAACCAGGTTTGACTGGATATTGACTGAGAATAAATGCCATTTTTCATCACCATCAATATCTTGCTGATAAATGAGTTCTTCGCCGCTGTAAGTCCAGTAAAAGATGCGAATGCCTCGTTTTTTATCTGCTGTCAGTTGACGATCGTCTGCTTGACCGACGGTACGCAATTGCACTTGCAAAACGTTGTGTTCATCTGGTGCAATGTAGGCGAGATACTTGCCGTCGGGTGAAAGTTGGGGGCGGGTTTTTTCAGGATTTCCGAACAGAATCTCCCGCTCTATCAACGGTGGAATTTCAGTTTTTGGCTGTTGAAATGTGGAATTTTGCATTTTTTCTCGTGCCTAATATTCTCTGAATCTAGACTCCGACAGAAAAAACCAGGTTTTTACCAAATATGCGCGTAGTAGTGAAGTATTTTCGTGAAAAACCCGGTTTCGGAACCGCCCTCATAAGTTCTACAATCAATAATAAACCGTCAACTGTCAACAGTTAACAGTCTACAATCAACTAACTTTTAAGCAAATCCTGAATCGGTTTACTAATCCAATTGAAACCAACTTTTAGTTGATGGTCAAATGTTGGCATCCGATAGAGATAAGCTAAGCGGCGAGCAATGTGGGCTAGTTGTCCGTCGAGTTTAATTCCTAAACCGGCGAGGGTTGCGTTGTCAATTCCTAATGTCATCATTTCTCCTAGCGGCTGATAGCGGAAAGGAAGTAATGGGCGGCCGGTGAGGGAGGCCCAAATGTTCCAGGCGGTGTAGTCAGCTTGCTGGAAGGCTGTTTGGGCTGTTCCGGGGACTTTTTGACCAGTTGCATCGTAACATTCAGCTAAGTCTCCCAAGGCAAATATATCTGGATGGTCGATAATTTGCATCTGCGGATTGACGATTAATTGACCGCGCTGGTTTTGTTTGAGGGGTAGCGATCGCACTGCTTGACTAACTTGAGTTCCTACTGTCCACAGCACTATGTCTACGGGGAGAACATCTAATTGTCCTTTGTAAAGTAAGGATATTGTGTCTGCTTCGATCGCCTCTACTTCTGTTTCTAAGTCGATCCACACTTTCCGTTTTTCTAAAGCTTGGCTGGCGGCTTCGCGGTTAAACTCCGGTGATGTCCGCAGAATCATGTCGCTTTGCTCAACTAACCGCACGCGACCTTTTTCTCCGAGTCGATCGGCTAATTTACAAGCTAATTCTACTCCTGAATAACCGGCGCCGACGATCGCAACCCGAATTTTGTCGTTGTTGCTGGCTTCTAAAAACCGCAGTCTTTCTTCTAAGCGGTAGGCGTCGTCGAGAGTGCGAAATGAGTAAGCATATTCAACCGCACCCTTGACCATATCTAGAGGGGTTTTGCCGCCTAAAGCTAAAACCAGGCGATCGCACGGAATTTCTGGGCCGTCGTGCAACTGCACTCGCTTTTCCTCCACATCGATGCCGGAGACAGTACCTTGACAAAAGCGCACACCTGTGTTTTCCAAGAGTTCGGCAAACGGTGGGGCAATTTCCCAGGTTTGGAGTTCGCCGGTCAGGAGTTCGTACAGCAGGGGAACGAACAAAAATCGATCGCGGCGGTCAACTAGGACAATTTCGGGTTTTTCGGTTTTGGAGAAGGGTAACTGACTCAAGCGCAGGGCTGTGTAGAGTCCGCCGAAGCCTCCGCCGAGAATGCAAATCCGGGGTTGTTGTTGAGTCATGGTGTTTTGTTTGAGGGGCTCACGGTAGCAAGGAAACTTATCTTATTCTAACGAGAGTGAGGGAGTGGGGAAGGGGGAGAGTGGGGGAGTGGGAGAGTCGGAGAGTGGGAAAGTGGGAAAATCTTCGCTCTTTCCCTCGATCCTCAACATCCATTCCTTAAATCCGTTAAACTCACATCTTGCACCATTCTCACTTAACAGGCTTTCGGGCCTGTTCCACAAAGAATGAATTTCTTGTGCGGTGGGCCCTTCTAGCACGCCCCTAAAAGGCTTATGGAGAATGGTGGAACATCTCAGTTAAATCCTTTAAATTCGTTAGAAAATTCGTTGGCGAAGTGTTTTCTACATCTCTAGCCTTGATTAGCTCTACCTATTAGCCACCCTCAAATTTTCTGAATGTTCGCAGAACTAATTTTGTACTATATTAGTTTATAACGAATTGTTACGCAAATTAAATTCACTTTTTATAGGGTCATCTACGCTAACACTTGCCCCCGCACTCACAAGTGAAAAAAAAACCATGCAAATTTCTTCCAATTCTTCAAAATTTAAGAACGGCGATCATAATAGCGAAGACGGCTCATCTTTGTTAAAAAGCGAAGAACGATATAAAAATTTAGTAGCTAATATTCCCGGTGCTGTCTATCGCTGTACCTGCGAGTATACGGACGCCGGGGAATTAACACGGACAATGGCGTTTTTGAGCGAGGCTGTTCAAGAAATATCAGGCTATCCCTCTTCTGATTTTATCAACGATCGCGTCCGTTCTTTTTCCAGCATTATCCATCCTCAAGACCGCAAAAATGTGGATGCTACTGTCAAAAAAAGTGTAGCAACCAGAACTTCGTACATCCTTGAATACCGGATTGTCCGGGCTGACGGCGAAATTAGGTGGGTTTACGAAAAAGGCAAAGCTGTTTGCTGCGAGGCGGAAGAGCCTAGAGGAAAACAAGAGGAACAAGGGGAAATTCAGGGCTTTTTGTCGGCGGTGGTTTCGCCGGTTTCGCCCGCCAATTCTCTGTGTCGGGTTGTTTATCTCGACGGAGTGATTTTGGATATTACTGAACGAAAGCGAGCTGAGGAAAATCTGCGAAACACTCAAGATTTTCTCAATGCGGTACTGCAAAATCTGCCGATTAGTGTCTTTATTAAAGATGCGGTAAAGCAAAAATTTATTTATTGGAATACTGCTAGCGAAGAATTGTTTGGCTATTCCAGCGATGAAGTGCTCTTAAACAATGCTGCTGGCTTTTTGGAGTCAGAGCAGGCAAATTACTTGCAAGCACAAGATTTAGAAGTATTTGCAACGAGAAAAGGCGTCGATTTGCCCGAACAAACTCTCGAACTTCCGCGCCTGGGAAAGCGGATTTTACACACGAAAAAAGTTCCTTTGTTTGACGATTCTGGCGCGCCTAAGTACATTTTGGGTATTGCTGAAGATATTACGGAAAGCAAAAAAACTGAAACTGAATTGTCGCGCTTGGCCATTGTGGCTCAAAAAACGCAAAATGGCGTGATTATTACTGATGCTCAAGGCTGCATTGAATGGGTGAATGAAGGATTTACTCGGATTAGCGGTTACGTGCTGGCAGAAATGCAGGGCAAAAAACCGGGTGATGTACTGCAAGGCCCTCAAACAGACCCGCTAACTATTGCTCAACTGCGATCGGCTTTGTCTGCGGGGGTGCCGTTTAATCAGGAAATCTACAATTACAAAAAGAATGGAAGGGGTTATTGGGTGGCGCTTTCGATCGCCCCCATTTATCAAGAAAATGGTGAACTCGAAGGTTTTATTGCGGTGCAAACTGATATTACGGATCGCAAGCAAGCAGAGGCAACCGTCAGGGAAAGCGAGAGTTATTACCGCTGCATTGTCGAGACGGCTTCGGAGGGCGTCTGGATGTTTGACCGCGAAAGCATCACGACTTTTGCTAACTCTCGAATGGGCGAAATGCTGGGGTATACTGTAGAGGAAATGCTGGGGCGATCGCTATTTGAGTTTATGGACTGCGAATCTAGGGAAATAGCAGAAAGTTACGTCCAGCGCAGGCGGGAAGGCATTCGCGAACGCCACGATTTTAAGTTTACTCGGAAAGACGGATCTCACTTGTGGGCGATCGTGTCGGCGACGCCGATGTTCGACGCTGAGGGCGAATTTTCCGGGGTGTTGCGGATGATTACCGATATTAGCGATCGCAAACAAGCCGAAGCAGAATTGCGCCAAACTCTCAAAGAGTTGGAATTTGAAAAATTTGCTTTGGATCAATCGGCGATTGTCTCTAATACCGACGAATTTGGATCCATTACCTATGTCAACGATCAATTTTGCGAACTATTTAAATATTCCCGAGAAGAACTGATCGGCAAAACCCACAGACTGGTTAATTCGGGTTATCACCCAGCCGAGTTTTTTAAGCAGCTTTGGTCAACCATCCGCCAGGGAAAGGTTTGGCGGGGAGAAATGAAAAATCAAGCTAAAGACGGTACATTATTCTGGTTGGATACTACGATTGTACCTTGCTTAAATACCAGCGGAGAACCTCATCAATATGTAGCAATTCGCAAAGATATTACCAACCGCAAACACGCCGAAGAAGCGGTGCAGCTTTCCGAAAGTCAATTGAGGGCTAAAAATCTAGAATTGGCAAAAGCCCTACGGGACGTGCATAAAACTCAAAGCATGATGGTTCAAAATGAAAAAATGGTAAGTTTGGGGCAATTAGTCGCTGGCGTTGCTCACGAAATAAACAATCCAGTTAGCTTTATTTACGGCAACGTCATGCACGCTGACGATTACTTTAAAGACTTGCTAAAAATGCTGCAACTTTACCAGCAGGAATACCCGAACCCAACACCGGCAATTCAACAAGAGATAGATGATGTAGATTTAAATTTTCTGCTCAAAGATTTGCCGAACCTGTTAAATTCTATGAAAATGGGAGCCGAGCGAATTCGCCAAATTGTGCTGTCATTAAAGAATTTTTCGCGATTAGATGAAGCCGAACAAAAGCAGGTGGATATTCACGAAGGGATTGAAAGCACTTTGTTGATTTTGCAGCACAGGTTGAAAGAAACGGCAGGGCGTCCTAAAATTGTGCTGCTCAAAGAGTTCGGCAATTTGCCCCGCGTACAGTGTTATGCAGGACAGTTGAATCAGGTTTTTATGAATATTATTGGCAATGCAATTGATGCTTTGGAAGAGGCAATGGAGACTGGACACTGGGCAGAGGGACAACTGGCACCTATTCCTTATTGTCCCTCGCCGACGCTGCGGATTTGTACGGATGTAAAATATGAACCGGATGCTTTGATGCAGGCAGATTCTGCTGTTTCTGATGATTCAAGGCGGCATCCTTCTCATATTGTGATTCGGATTGCTGACAACGGGCCGGGGATTCCGATAGATGTTCACAAAAGGCTGTTCGATCCGTTTTTTACTACGAAAGAACCTGGTAAAGGTACTGGTTTGGGGCTGTCTATCAGCTATCAAATTGTGGTGGAAAAACACGGCGGTCTGCTTAAGTGCGATTCTGCACCGGGTCAAGGCACAGAATTTGCGATCGAGATTCCTGTCGGCAAAATAGTTAGTTAGTAAGGTGCGCCAATACGCACCCTACAGCTAGTAAGTAAGGTGCAATTCCTGCAATAGTTCATCCCCAATTTAGGAAGTTATCAAATGAATTACAACGTAATTTACGACGGCAATTGCAATCTGTGCGTTACCTTGGTACAGTTACTAGAAACCTTAGACCAAGGCCAGCGGTTTGAGTATATTCCCATGCAAGATTTAGAGCAATTAAATCGCTTTGGGATTACGTCTCAAGACTGCGAAATGGGGATGATTTTGATAGATAGCAACACCCCGGAACGGCGCTGGCAGGGCAGCGATGCGGCGGAGGAAATCGGGCGCATACTTCCTGCTGGGGAGGTGTTTGTGGCGGCTTACCGGGCAATGCCGGGGATGAAGTGGATGGGCGATCGCGTATACGAACAAGTCCGCGACAACCGCTATACTTTATTTGGCAAGCGATCGACTACTTACAAATCTGTTTATCCAGTTGGTTGTAAGTCGATCGACCATTGCGATAATAGGGACTAATACCAAATCCAGCTTATTTCTAGGAGTTACGCATTGACCGCATAACAAAATACTGAATTGATAAATATAGATCCTCTACTTTCTAGGTATCGGACAATCAGAGAAATCACTAAATCATCCACAGCGCCATGCAATCTACACCTATACACCTTATTTTTACTGTCAGAGCCAAAGTTGGGAGGTTGTAGCAGGTTATCAGAAATATTGGGAGACGTTTCACATTCAGGGTGTGAATCGCTTTTTATTGAGAGAGCGATATTAACCGAAAGATTTATTCAAGATAGGGAAAATTATTAACTTGCTAGGAGGAATACTAAGTGTAGATGATACTGTTATAGAAAAGATTTACAGCGATCCAAAAACTGCCGAGTTAATCAGGGTAAGCGCATCTAATTTGGTAGTTAAAAATACAGATTATTGGGTACATTTATATCATGACAGATATCGTTTGA
>NZ_JAUBQX010000115.1:0-2028 GCF_036701505.1 Microcoleus sp. Pol11C2 | reverse complement strand
TTTAGGTCAGGGAGTTTTTTCATTCCTTTATCTAATGTTTATCTCGTTCTCTTGTCAAGGGGGTTGAGCAATTACTATTTATTAGCACCATAAACAATAAGGGTTAAAACACTCCATGTCTGCTCAAGGGTTTTATCGTCGTTCACTCCCCGATTCTGCTATTGCCTTTTCCTCCGTAGAGGGAAAGCAAATATTTCGAGAAGCGTTGGCACTGGGAGGTATGGAAGGGTATTTTGCTCTAGCGGAACAGTTTCATACTCAAGCAGAACCTGCTTTTTGTGGATTGGGTAGTTTAGTTGTTGTTCTTAATGCCTTATCCATCGATCCGGGTCGCATTTGGAAAGGGGTGTGGAGATGGTATGGAGAGGAATTTTTAGACTGTTGTTTACCTCTTTCAGTCATTAAAGAAAATGGTATCACCTTTGATGAGTTTGTCTGTATCGCACGTTGCAACGGTGCTTTTGTAAAACCTAACCGTCACCACCAAAGCAGTTTGGAAAACTTTCGGCAAGCAGTTGAGGAGGTGACTGCGGCGTCAGGTGATATTCATCTAGTTGTTTCCTACAGCCGAAAGGTATTGGGACAAACGGGTGATGGTCACTTCTCACCAATTGGTGGCTATCATCCACAGCGGGATCTAGTTCTTCTGCTGGATGTTGCCCGTTTCAAATATCCACCTCACTGGGTTTCTCTGCCTTTGTTATGGCAAGCATTTGAACCTGTCGATTCCGTCACTAATCAATGTCGAGGTTATATTTTATTGCAGAAGAGTGAAAGGTTGCCAGAAACCTTCTTTCATGTTGCTGGTGATTTACATCAGTGGCGTAGTCTTGCTCCTTACTTTGCAGAAATACTCCCAGACATTCTGACTAAAGAGCAACCTGATTCAATTGCTTCATTTGTCAGTACCATCCTGCACCATTGGCCTGTTGAATTCACAACTATGGTGCATACCTCGTCAGAGACGGGAGAGACACTTGAGAAATTACGGGCAGCTATTCAGTTAAATTCACTGTTTGATATTGTTCACCAATGCTTGTCAAGCGATGAGTCGGATGCAATGTCTGTTGTAGGGAAGTGGCAGCACCAGCCATTCCTAGCAGAGATAATAACAGCAATATTACTGTCGTGTCCCGAAACGCTCTATGCCACTCTCAAACGCGAGTTACGACTGTGGTTTAGTGAGGTTCGCCACCTTGAGAAACTACTCCCTCCCTTGGATATAGAAATATCTAGATTGAGAGAACAAATGTCCGCACTCCAGGAGTTTTACACTTTATATTCAAAGGGAAATCAGTGCAATATCCCTCAGAGTTAGCACCTACCGCCTTTTGAACTTCCCAAACCTCGACTAACGACAAAAGTGAAAATTAAATAGCAAGATTTAATAATCCGATGCTGGTGGCGGTTGTGGATGAAGATTCGCCGCAGCGAAATATTAGGGTTGTGACTGATGCCAGTGAGAAAGGGACAACGGAAAAAGTGGCAGTAGTGGTAAAAAAATGTAGTGCGAACATCTGGCTGGCGGTTGTTGCCTAAATCCTATTTGATAGACTTTTGGCTGAGGTAATCAGCACACATCTGTTTATCCTCTTCTGTTACTTTCGGATTGGTTCTGAGATAATCGCCGATCTTCTTGCAGCCTAATGCCATTAGTTTATCGAGATCCCAAACCCATAGTTTGATGGTTTTGTCAAAGCTTGCAGAAGCCAAAGCCAAGCCATCTGGACTAAAAGCGATGCTATAGACAGAATTGCTATGCCCGGTGAGGGTAGCGATGGGTTTTTGGGTTTGCAAATGCCACAGTTTGATTATGTTGTCAAAGCTTGCAGAAGCCAATGTCTTGCCATCTGGACTAAAGGCGATGCTATAGAGAGAATTGCTATGCCCGGTGAGGGTAGCGATGGGTTTTTGGCTTTGCAGGTTCCACAATTTGATTGTGTTGTCGTCACTTGCAGAAGCCAATCTCTTGCCATCTGGACTAAAGGCGACGCTTCTGACAGAATTGCTATGCCCGGTGAGGGTAGC
>NZ_JAUBQX010000064.1:0-35085 GCF_036701505.1 Microcoleus sp. Pol11C2 | reverse complement strand
TTAACTTTAGCGAATGTAGAACTCATATTGGAGACTCCATTAAGGGCATTATTAGTAGATACACCCCGGAGTTATCTTATCAAGCGTCTGTGATAAATATGCTATTTTGGCAATGGACTTTTGTATGGCTCGAGCTAATCTGAACGGAGGATAACAGAGCCTAATTGCAGTTGGTTCGAGCGACAGTCAGAAATTAGGCGAACTTTATCAATCTCTCTAAGAATAGAGGCATATTTTTGAAGTGCCGAGGTAATTTTTTCGATGCACTCAGATTCCCCCGCCAAAATTATGGGAACAAAATATCCACATTCATTGATGCTGGAGTCCTTGAATCCAAAGCTTTTGGATGGGGAATTTGCGTATTCCGAGGCGCGAGTCGTTTCCCTTAAAGAAGTCAACATATTGCGTCCTCCAAAAGTGAGTTTAGCGGTAGATACAGCATTGGATTCAGAGCTTCTGAAACGGCCAGCGACCTTATTTATTTCGCTCATTCTTATTTAACCTATCTATCAGTTTGCCCTATTTTTGCAGCACTGCCATCCGCGATCGCACGGAATTTATATTCTGCGTGTTTTCCCTTACTTCCGGCAAACGGCCAATTACCGACGAGCGCTCCGATATCCTACTGTTGAAACCGCAAGGTAAACGCATCTTAACTTTAACCCAAAATATGCTACAGTTATAGCCGAGTAATTTTCTATGTATTTTCTTGTAGTGTGGGGGTGCTATCAATGGCAAGAGGTTTTAGTAAAGCTGTAACTTCCCAACAAAACCAAATAGATTCATTGCCTTCACTGAATATTTTAAATGCCAGTTTTTGAGAAGACTTTGCCAATTTGAAAGACCCAAGAATAGAAAGAAGTAAAGAACATTTGCTCAAAGATATTAGATCAATTGCGATTCTAGCTATCATCAGCGGTGCAGAGGGGTAGGTCCGGAATAGAAGCCAATGGTAAGGCTAAATAGGAATGATTAAAAAGCTTTCTAGAATTACCCAATCGTATACCATCTCATGACAGGTTTAGTCGAGTGTTTGCCCGAATTGAACAGCAGCAGTTTCAAGAAGATTTTTTGAGTTGGGTAAATGCGATAGTCGGGGAATTAGAACTAAACGTGATTGCCATTGATGGCAAAACGATCTCATGACCGAAATGACCAGCAAAAAGCGCTACATATAGTTACTGCCTGGTCTTCATCTCATCAATTAGTTTTAGGATAAAAAAAGCCCATAGACAATCTAATGAGCTAACAGCAATTTCGGCATTAATAGAAATGTTAGAAAGAGTTGGCAGTGTAATAACTATAGATTCTATGGTATGTCAAAAAGACATAACATCTTTGATTGTCCAGAAAAAAGAAGATTATGTTTTAGCTTGACAAGGCCATCAAAAACTCCTCTGCAAAGCTGTGAAAGAGTGGTTTGAAGTAGCTAAGAAAGCAGATTATTTAGGCAAAGAGTAAAATTATTATGAGCGAATAGAAGCGGGAGATCCTCGAGTGGAAGAAAGACAAGTTGGACTGTTGATGTATCCGAGTTACCACCTCTGCATAATCAAGAATTATGGATGGGATTAAAAACAGTTGTCATGATAGTTAGTGAACGACGGGTGTGGAATAAAACCAGGACTGAAGCTCGTTTTTACGCTTAGTAGTTTAAGCAGTAATGCTGAGACAATTGCTGGGGCGCTCCGCAGTCATTGGGGCATTGAAAATAGCTTATATTGGACGCTAGACGTTACATTTTGTGAAGATGAAAGCCGAATTCGCAAACAGAACTCTCCCGAAAATTTTGCACTTCTACGTCGCGAGTGCTATAAACTTACTGAAATCAGAAAAAACTTCAAAACAAAGTCTAAAAATGAAACGGTATCGAGCCGCAATGGACAATAATTATTTAGGGAAAATTTTAAACTCTGCCAGTTAATACTCGAAATATAATAGCAATCTAAGAAGGAAAATTATCCGGCTTTAAGAAGTTCAGAAAATCTTAAGGTTGTGATTTAATCTGCTCAAGTCGGGTTAAAATTAAGAATTTTAATAAGGTTTTTTTAGTTATTTAGTAATGCACAAATTCACGTTTTCGTCAAATTAATTTAGATGCGTTTACCCTGGTTGAAACCGCTTCTGGTCAAACTTTCGTTCCTCTGGCTTGAGACTAAAGAATAAAGCCCGTCGGCTACCGCGAACCTTTGCAAACCCACTTCCACAAAGGATGACTCGGCCCCTGTTGGCGAATGCGGCGAACTTGTTGTTCCAAACCCTGTTTTTCCCGCAGAGGCAGTCCTCGCGCCATATTGCGACTTTGCCAAGTTAGCACAGCTAAAGTCATTCCCAAGCACAAACCCAAACCCAGAGTCGGCCAGCGATGAAAAGATAAACCGTAGCGCACCGCCGCCCAAGTGAAGTGTTCTAACCACAAAGCGATTTCGCGGCGCAAACCCCAAATGCTCAAAGAACCGACGCTAATCCACAGCAATATCACAGTTAACCAGCGACCGTAAACTGTTAGTTTGTGAAGCCTTTGGACTTCAATTTGAAAAGTTTTGTCAGTAGTCATTTGTTATTTGTCATTTATCATTGGTGATTGATTATTGATGATTTATTATTAGTCAGTCAACAGTTAACCGTCAACAGTTAACCGTCAACAGTTAACCGTCAACAGTCAATTAAACTTCCTCTGACTGGTTGATTCCTTCTGCGGGGACGGGGATAGACTGGCCCGGGCGACTGCGCCACCAAGCGAGCAGCGTACTGGCAATGAAAATACTCGAATACGCACCCGCCATAAAACCGACAATCAAAGCTAAAGCAAAGTATTTGAGGGTTTCGCCACCAAACAAAAAGATTGAAAACAAAGTCAGCAGCGTTGTCATCGTCGTGTTAATTGACCTTCCCAGCGTCTGCATGACCGCATCATCGACAATTTGATTTATCGACTGTCCCGGATTTAGCTTGATTACTTCGCGCACGCGATCGTAAATTACCACTGTATCGTTAACAGAAAAACCGATAATTGTCAAGAGAGCGACCACAAATAAACTGTCAACTTCCACTCCTTGAACTAAACCCAAAAACGAGAAAACACCAAGAGTAACCAACACGTCGTGGAAGAGAGCAACGAAAGCAAAAAAGGCATAATCCAACTGAAACCGGAATGTTAGATAAACCGTAATTCCTGCAAAGGAAAGGAATAAAGCCAATAATCCCGAAGTAAATAATTGTTTACCAAGGGTAGGCCCAACCGTATCAATTTGAGTAGATTGAGGAGCAAAAGCACCTATCTTTTCGCTCAAAGCTGTTTGCAAATTCGTCCGCTGTTCGACATCCAAAGTTTTCGTTCGTAACGATAAACCTCGCTGTTCTTTGCCAATAACTTGAATGCTGCTGCCACCTAGACCTTGGGTATCCAGCACTTCACGGACACCAGCAAGATCGATCGGTTTACAATTTTCCGGTTTCGTACAGTCAAGTTCAAATTGCAGCCGAGTGCCGCCTATAAAGTCCAAACTGGGACGCAGCGGTGCGCGGATGTCGGGACGACTCCAAGAAATCGCCATCGACACTATACCTGCGAGGATTATAGCGGCGGAAATACTCCACCAGAGCGATCGTTGTTTGATTACACTGAATTTCATAATTTGAAGGAAGAGGGAAGTTCGGCAACGAGCAATTTACGGGATGGAACGGATGGAAGAAGGAAGGAAAGAGTTAGTTAAAAAACTCCCAACAGTCAACAGTCAACAGTCAACAGTCAACTATTAGCAGTTTTCGACAAACCGGGACAGAACCACTGAGGTTTCCGCAAGGCTGGAAAGCTCAATACTACGAACAGCAGAGTGCGGCTGCAAGTGAGCGCAGTAAACATACTCACTCCCACCCCCAATGCCAGAGTTACAGCAAACCCTTTAACTAAACCAGCGCCCAACCAAAACAAAGCAGCACAAGCAATAACTGTTGTGACGTTACCGTCTAAAATGCTGGAAAAAGCGCGGTAAAAACCAGATTCTACAGATCTATAAAGCGATTTCCCCGCCCGCAACTCTTCCCGCGTGCGCTCAAAAATCAGCACGTTAGCATCCACGGCCATCCCGATGCTGAGCACAAAACCAGCAATTCCCGGCAGCGTTAATGTCACTCCCAAAAGCACGAAAGCTGCCCAAGTTAACAGAGCATAAATTAACAGCGCAATATTGGCAATTACGCCGGGGAGCCGATAGTAGACAACCATGAAAATCAAGACTAAAACTAAGCCACCTATACCTGCGTTAATACTGCTTTGAATGCTGTCTTTACCCAAGCTAGCGCCGATCGTACGGTTTTCTACAATTTCGACCGGCACAGGCAAAGCACCACCACGCAATTGCACTGCTAAATCGTTTGCTTCTTGCGTTGTAAAGTTGCCTTGAATTACGGCACTCCCACCAGTAATTCCTGTCTGGGCAAATTCAACGCCGACGACTGGAGAACTGATCATTATGTCGTCTAGAAAAATACCGATACTGCGTCCGGTGCCTGCTAAATTTTTAGTTAGTTGGGCAAAGAGTTCGCCTCCTTTGGTATCGAAAACAAGAGCAACGTTCCAGTTGTTCCCAGCCGCCAAGGGTTGAGGTTGAGCGTCTTTGAGGTTTTCGCCGCCGAGGCCGCTGCTTTTAAAGAGTTTGGCGATCGCCTCATTGCTTCTTTTCAAAGCAGCCTGATTTTCTTTAATAGCCGCCTCATTCGGGCTAATTTTTAATTCTGCTTGTTTGACCAGCAATTCCTGCTGCAACTGCCTTTCAATCCCTAATTGTGCTTCTGTTCCGGGCAGTTGTTCCAGAAATTCTAGCTTTGCCGTGCCGCCCAAAACTCGTTCTGCTTGCTGCGGGTCATTTACTCCGGGCAACTGCACGAGAATTTGGTCTTCTCCTACTGTTTGGACTAATGCTTCGGAAACACCCAAACCGTTGACGCGGTTTTCGACAATCCGCCGCACTGCTTCTAACATACCCTGGTCAATTTTGGGAATTGTGGGGGTAGTTTTTACCTGAATTGTGAGTTGCGACCCTCCTTGCAAGTCTAATCCCAGCCGCGTCGGAATTGTTACTATTACAGTAATGGCGGCGATGATTAAAACAAAAATTAGGGCTAATAGGGAACGTTGTTTTTGCATATTTAATTATTAGTCATTGGTTAGTTGGCAGTTGTGAGTTGGCCGTTGGCGGTTGGCAGATTGTAGTCATCAGTCATCAGTCATCAGTCAACAGTCATCAGTCAACAGTCAACAGTCAACAGTCAACCAATGACTACTGACTAATCACTATTTATACTCGCAAAGCTACCATTTTTTGGACGGCTTCGACAATTTGAGTGGGCTGGACAATGGTCAGTCTTTCCAAATTCCCGTTGTAAGGTGTGGGAATATCTTGTGAAGACAGGCGCAAAACTGGTGCGTCGAGTTCGTCAAAAAATCGATCGCTAATCGAAGCAATTAGTTCGGCACCAATGCCTCCTGTTTTCATGCACTCCTCTACAATAATTACTTTGTGAGTTTTGCGAATGGATGCGCCGATCGTCTCCATGTCCAGGGGTTTGAGAGAAATTAGGTCGATTACTTCTGGATCGTAACCTTCTTTTACCAGGGCGGGCACGGCTTGCATGACGTGGTGCCGCATCCTCGAATAAGTCACGATGGTGACATCTTTGCCCGATCGCACAATTTCTGCTTTGTCCAGCGGCACTAAATATTCTGTTTCTGGCAAATTTTCTTTGAGGTTGTAAAGAAGGACGTGCTCGAAAAACAGAACGGGGTTATCGTCGCGGATGGCTGATTTTAAAAGTCCTTTGGCGTTGTAGGGAGTCGAACAGGCGACTATTTTCAAACCGGGTACTGCTTGGAAATATGCTTCTAAGCGCTGGGAGTGCTCCGCGCCGAGTTGCCGGCCCACGCCGCCTGGCCCGCGAATTACCATTGGCATTTTGAAGTTGCCACCGGATGTGTAGCGCAGCATTCCGGCGTTGTTGGAAATTTGGTTGAAGGCCAGCAGCAAAAAGCCCATGTTCATGCCTTCGATGACCGGCCGCAGTCCCGTCATTGCTGCGCCTACTGCTAGGCCTGTAAAGCTATTTTCGGCGATCGGGGTGTCGAGCACTCTAAGTTCGCCGTACTTGTTGTAGAGGTCTTTGGTGACTTTATAGGAACCGCCGTATTGACCTACGTCTTCGCCGAGTACGAATACGGCGGAGTCGCGGGCCATTTCTTCGTCTAACGCCTCGCGGAGGGCGTTGAACAATAAGGTTTCTGCCATAGGAGGTTAAGCAATGATTGCAGGAGGGTCAGATTAGAATATTAACCTTTTGGGGGTGTCGATCTAGGAGTCGATCGTAAATTCGGCAATTGAACCCTGCACGATTGGCAAGACACATATCATAATTATTTGATTTTGTCAAGTCCAGGCATTTATATCTCTGAAAAATGTTTTTGCAATAAATCGTGAATAAATCGGTAGCGCCGATCGCCAGTTTTTTGCAGCAACAAGCGATCGGTCGCAGCATCGAGAAAACGCTTGTAATCCCAAGGAATGTAGCCGTTCGACCACAGCACCAGGCGCAATATAAAACTTTCAATCCCCGGAATTCCCGGCAACAAAGCACTAATTAGCGCAGCAACAGCGCCCGCAATTAATCCCCAAATCGACCCGGAGACTAGGCTGGCAATTAATCCCAAAATCACCCACATCAGCCCGCCAACCAGCTTAACTCCAAACTGATACTTGCGCCGTTCATCGTCTGTTTGCAGCCAGCTAGACGGTATGCGATCGAGGTAAAATTCTTGAATTCCTTGCTGTTCCATCCTTCTGGCCAACCATCCCAGCCAGTGGCGAATTTGTTCCGGCCGCAGTTCCTTACCTCTGGGATACTGCTTGACTTCGCCGGTGATTTGGTGGCGAATATAGGCAGTTAACAGATATTTGCGCTGTTCTTCTGCGGAAGTTATGCGCTTCCAAGCTTCAATTAAAATATCGTCGTAAGCCAGAGCCATCATGCTCAAAAGCAAGGGAACTTTTGCCAATTTCAACAACTCTGGTTCGTGTTCAATGCTGTACCAAAGTTCGCGGCTTCTGGCTTCTAGCAGATAATTTTGAATTTGAGTTTCTTTTAAAGGTTTCAACAAAACTGCTGCTTGCAGACGAAATCTAGTTTCGCAGTTTTTGTAAGCTTCAAAACTGCTGCAAGCTACTAAATGTTTAGGTTTAAATTCGCTTTCAACAAACTGATTGATTGCTTGAATGCAGATATTTTGGCGGTGGGTTTCTACTTCGTCCAAGCCGTCGAGGAGAGGCAGCAATTGTTGTTCGGCAAGCCATTTTTTGCCGACAGCAGGAGAGATGCCGTATTTGAACTGAAGTTGAGCAATTAACCAATCTGCGATCGCCTCAGATTCTGCTTTCCATGATCCGAGTTCAAACAGCACTGGTACGGGCAAACTAGCATCTTTTTGGGCGCGGGAAACTAACACGCGAGCTAATTCTAGCAGCGTCGTAGTTTTGCCTGCACCCGTCGCTCCCAAAATTACCAATTTACCGCCGGCGCGATCGAACACTTTAGCAATGCTTGCTTTGGGAGGAAGCCGAAAACTCGGACGGTTGCCGGCTTTCACTTCCACATCCCAACAGCGGTTAACACCAAGAGGCGCCGAGTCTTGGCTGAGGTTGGCCAGTACAGCGGCGTGTAAAGACTGCGATCGTCCTGCTTGGACTTCCTGCTTCACCTCCTCCAACAATCGATCGCGAGGCGGTTGTAATCTCAGAGGAATCAATTTTGACATTTTATGTACCTCGCGCTGAACGCTTACCTTCGCAAATTTGCGCGCAAATAACCCAGAGCAAGATTACCATCAGTATAGGCGTCCAGTATATATTGACTCAAATTATTGCGGCAATTATGGATCTGAAATTTTATCTAACAATCCTGACCCTGTGGCCCGCACTAGGTATTTCCACTATAAATTAACTGGCGATCGCCCCAACTCCCAAACAAAAATTATTAGTATAGATACAGAGAGGGTTTTTTATGTCATTTACTAAGGGTCAAATCATCACAGTAAGCTTAGCAGGACTGGCAACAGCGGTGGGAGTGGCTGTTGCAACTATACAGTCGGGTGCGATGAAACAATCCGATCTTCCCCTTGCAGAATCCCCGGCATCCACCAGAAACCAGATTGCAGGGCCGACGAACAACCCTGAATCTCGGCCACCAAAATCTCCGCAAGCACAAACCCAGGCTGCAGAATCTCCGAAATCCCAACCCCAACCTGCAAAAACCCCGGCTGTTCAATCCTCGCTAGTTGCAGGAGTCTCCCCGCGAAAAGTTGAGCCAGTAGTTGTCACACCGCCAAATTCGGGTTGCAAAATCAGTATGGCTGTAGTCAGCGATCCGAATCCACCGCTGAATGTGCGATCGAGCCCCCAAGTAAGGGGCAGCCAAATTGTAGGAAAACTCAAAAATAATACCTTTGTTTCAGTCGCCGAAGAACAAAACGGTTGGCTGCGAATTACCGATCCAGTTCCCGGTTGGGTTGCGAAAAGACGCACCGAAAGCAGTTGTTCTAACCTCAACCAGCCGATTAATTTTCTGCCGGGAGGAGATGAAGCAATTGTTAAAGGTCGAATCATCGGCGGCGGCAGCCATTCTTACCGGATTCGCGCCAGAAAAGGTCAAACAATGACTGTTAGGAATCGGCAAGAAGTTTTCCCGCAAATTATAACTCCCGGTGGCAAGCTTTTAGCCGGAGATCCTGATCGCGACAATGAAACAGAGTGGACTGGAAAAGTCCCAGTAACAGGCAGCTACACATTACAATTAGACTCTAATTTCCGAGGATACGAATACGAATTTACGGTAAAATTGCAATAACTTTTCTGACATATTTAGGGAGACGGCACTGCCGTCTCCCTACCCGGATTTGCGACTTTTAATAAATAGTATAATTAAGGAATCGTTCCCAGCGATATATCAAGAATCGCAAATTTCTGCCAATCTTCAGAGTCAAAGTGCCACCATTCAGTTGTTATACCGATAAATCCGTGTTTTTTCATTGCATTCTTAAGCACTTGACGATTTTTCCGAGATTCCGCGCTGCCACCTTGATAATCTCCGTGAGCTTTTTCGGTAAAATCATCGTAAGGTGTGGGCATTTCTAATTCTTTGCCAGTGCGATCGACTAAAGTCAAATCAATAGCAGCACCGCGATTGTGCCGCGAACCCCTAGCAGGATTAGCAACATAGCGCGGATCTGGCCAAGCTTGCCACATTTGCTTAGTCACAGAGAAAGGCCTGTAGCAATCGTAAACTTTCAAACCCAATCCGATTTTTTCCAAATCTGTTTGAACTAGCCCTAACTGTTGAGCAACAGAACTTCTCAAAGCGCATTTCGATATAGGGTAAAGTTTTCGTTTCAAGAAATTGTTAGTAGTGGCGTATCGGATATCGAGGCGAATGTTGGGATTTACGGTGCGGATGTCAACGAGTCGTGCCGAAGGGGGAAGTTGACTCATGAAAATACTTTCAGGTACTACTGGGTTTGGTTCTGGTTGGGTAATTTGCACTTGTGGCGGCTCCTGGGCGCGAATAGATCTTGTATAACTCAGTGTGGTTGTAGATAGTAATACGAGGATAAATACAATTAGATATCTTGTAAATCGACTAATTTTCATAACTCTGTTAATGTGAGGTTTTATATGGGTTTTCACAATTCAGATATTCGGGGATTTTCGCGTTTTTGGTCTTGTCTGCCAGCCCGCCATACCGACAGGGGTTGAAACCCCGGTCTCATAGCTAAAGTCCTCTGAAGAGGACTGAAATATTTCTCTAAAACTTTTATTTTATGAGTCTTTCAGTCGGTTTTAACCGACTTTAGCTATGAGACGGGGGTTTTAACCCCTGGCGGACTGTGGGACAAGCGCGAGAACGCTCGCTCTCTTTTCTCTCTGAGTCATTTTTAATTGTTAATTGTCCTCAAATTCCCAAGCGCTGATACACTAAATCTAAGTGCCTCAATTGATACTGCGGATCGAAACAATCATCAATTTCTTTAGTCGTCATCTTAGCTGTTACCCGATCGTCCTTAGCAATTAAATTGTAGAAATTGCCGCCCGGTTTGTTCCAAGCTTCGTGAGCACAAGATTGCACAATTTTGTAGGCGTCTTCGCGACTCGTGCCTTTTTCTACTAAAGCTAACATCACCCGCTGGCTGAAGATGACTCCGCCGTAAAGGTTCATGTTTTGTTTCATGTTTTCGGGATAGACTAGCAGGTGTTTTACTAAGTCTGTGGTTTCTACTAACATGAAGTGGGTGACAGTGGAACTATCGGGCAAAATCATCCGTTCTACGGAACTGTGAGAGATGTCTCGTTCGTGCCAAAGCGCCACGTTTTCTAAGGCTGCGACGGCGTTGGCGCGGACAATTCTCGCCATTCCTGTGAGTCTTTCCGATCGAATCGGGTTGCGTTTGTGGGGCATGGCGGATGAGCCTTTTTGCCCTTTGGAAAAGAATTCTTCGACTTCGAGAACGTCGGTGCGTTGCAGGTTGCGGATTTCTACTGCAAAACGCTCGATCGATGCTGCTAAAAGTGCTAGGGTTTGGACGTATTCGGCGTGCCGATCGCGCGAAATGACTTGAGTGGATGCGGTATCGGGTTCGAGTCCCAGGTTTTGACAGGCGATCGCTTCAATTCGCGGGTCAATATTAGCATAGGTTCCGACTGCGCCGGAGATTTTGCCGACTGCAATGGACGATTGCAAATTCACTAATCGGTCGCGGTTGCGAAAGACTTCTGCCAGCCATCCTGCTAGTTTAAAGCCAAAGGTGATGGGTTCGGCGTGAATTCCGTGCGATCGACCAACCATGACGGTATTGCGATGCTGTTGAGCCTGATAGCGAATAGCTTGACTCAATTCTTCGACACGTTCTAACAAGATATTGACGCTGGCGACTAATTGCAGCGCCAAAGCGGTATCGAGCACGTCGGAACTGGTTAAGCCGAGGTGAATGTAGCGGCCGGCATCGCCTACATATTCGTTGACATTTGTCAAGAAGGCGATCATGTCGTGGCGGACTTCCGCTTCAATTTCGAGGACTCGTTTCGGGTCAAAATTAGCCTTAGCTTTGATTTCTTCGACTGCGGCGGCGGGGATGTAGCCGAGTTCGGCTTGAGCTTCGCAGACAGCGATTTCTACTTGCAGCCAGGTTTTGAGTTTGGCGGTTTCAGTCCAGATGTTGCCCATTTCGGGCAAGGTGTAGCGCTCTATCACGGTGGGAGTTTTGGAGAATGCGATCGTCCTATTGTACCTCTGCGAGGGCTCCGTCTTCTGTCGGGATGGGGAATTTGGGGCGATCGAACTTTCCAGATATGTGACACATCGTCCGTAGACCGATCGTCCGCAGAGACTGAAAATTGGCAGATGAGTCGATCGAAACAGAAGATTCTGCGTGCTTTAGGTCATCTCGTAAAGCAACGCAGGACAGCGTTGGGAATTTCGCAAGAGGAGCTCGGAATGCGGGCTAATTTAGACCGCACCTATATATCTGGAGTCGAACGCGGAGTCAGAAATCCGTCCATCACTGCAATTGCAAGTCTAGCTAGCGGCTTGGACACAACAGTTTCCAATCTTCTCGAAAATCTAGAAATAGAAGCGGAAAATATAGAGTGAGCAATCAAGATTTAGCAAGCACAATTAAAGCTCAATTAAAACAAGACTCAACTCAATTCAAAGTCTTTAATCTCCTCTCAGACCAAAAATGGCACTGTCGGGAGTGCGAAGGCAAACAGATAGCATCAGCTCAATATGCTGGCGGTGGCGGAATTCAGGGATTGCAGCGCGGAACAAGGAAGCGCCCCGGTCTTGTTATTCTAACAGAAAAGAGATACTGTCAAACTTGTCAGGCAACACGCTTGGGCGATTTGTGGACAGGAGAAATTAAATCAGCAAATTCTGCTGCTAACATACCCGCTTCTCTGGTAAACAGAATTCTCGAAGTTTACTTTTATACAGATGTAATCGAACAGAGAAAACGAGCAGCTCATGAGCTAGTAATTGACCATAGATTCCCAATGGAGCGTTGGGGAGATAATGAGCCACCCCACCTGGCATCTATGAGCGAATCTGAAATCAAGGCAAAGTTTCAGTTGCTCAAAAAAGATGCTTCAGGCAATCACAATCTTCTAAAATCTCGAAGTTGCGAACGCTGCATCAAAACAGGGAAAAGAGGCACACCTTTCGGAATCAAGTTTTGGTATGAAAGAGGCGAAGACTGGCCTTCCATACATCAGCGCGGCGCTGAAGCTGAGGAAGGCTGCACAGGATGCGGCTGGTATGATTTTGAAACTTGGCGAAATACTCTCAATCAAAAACTAGCTGAATCTGTTCGGGAGGTTTAACAGTAACTAAGCTAGGCTTGTTAAGCGCAATATCAGTCAAGTATGGAATAAGTGCAAAACCGATACACTCTGCTAAGCGGGGCGGTACGGCATTTCCAATTTGCCACATTGCCTTTTTCATTGAACCTTCAAAAATAAATGAATCCGGGAAAGTTTGCAATCTAGCCATTTCGCGAGCGGAAATAACGCGATTGAGATAAGGATGAATATGAGTGCCACCGTGATTTTCTTTAACAGTCATGCTCGGTTTTCCCGGATACTGTCGCTTGAAAGCATCGGCGTAGCTTTCATACAAAGAACCGCCTGGTGGAACTTTAGCAAGTCTTTCCATGTACTCAACAGAATGACGAGTCCATTCGTGGTTAATTTCCGGTATGGGAGTATACTCTGGTAAATCATCAATTGCTGACTCAATCGCTTTGTATTGTTCGGGCAACAATTGCGGCTTCGGATAGGGGTTTGGCATCCCGAATCTATTGGCAATAAAAATGGCTCGCGGCCTGATTTGCGCGACTCCATAGGCGGCTGATTCAAGCACCGAAACGGACATATGGGGATAGCCAATTTCCTCAAAAGCCTCGCAAATGGCTTGCTTAACAGCTCCTTTTTGTATAGTCAATATTCCCGGTACGTTTTCCATGACAACATACCAAGGACGTATTTCAGAGACTACGCGGACCAACTCTCTAAATAAGCGATTTCGAGGGTCGTTGGGGTCGCGTTTTCCTGCAACTGAGAAGCCTTGACACGGCGGCCCGCCTACAACAACATGAACTTCTGGCGAACCAATTTCAGCGAGCAACTTTTGGGGATTTAAGTTTTTTATATCGTCGCACAAGTGATGGCAATCGGGAAAGTTTTTTGTGTGAGTTGCCGAGGCGATGGGATTAATTTCAACGCTTGCTACTGGTCGAAAACCTGCTTGCAATAAACCTTGGGTCATGCCGCCCGCACCGCAAAAAAGATCGACAAATGTATAGTCTGATTTTGGCAGTGACTGAGATTCAATATCAATGAATATCTTGTAGGGGTCGCAGTCATTTGCTTCTAGTTCGCGTTGTATGCGTTCGTAACGCCCTAATTTTGCTTTCTTTTGCTTTTTGGCAGGAATTGGTTCTGACTCATTTGAGAATAAAGACAGTTGTATTGCTTCCATTTTATATTTTTTTACTGCGTTCTATCTGATGTCGCCCACTTGGGGCAGGGTGTAGAGCTCGATCGCGCTTGGAGTCGGGGAGTGCGATCGTCCTATTGTACATCTGCGCGGGGATGCAAGACTCAGAAACCCTGTTTCTGAAAGCAACCAGGTTTTTGTAGTTTGGGCGATCCGCTACAATATGCTAAACCTCGTTAGCTGGCATTCTTCTCTATTCGCCAATAAATGGTTCCAAATGAATAGCCATTAATATTTTGGTTTGACTTCGCCCTTGAGTGCATTTACTCAAAAAGTATTGCGGTTTTCAGGGTTATTGGCTAGAATAGCCAACCTCTCAAGTAAAAAAATCCCACCAACGAGACAGACATTTCCGACATTCGCTTATGACCATTGCCTATACTCCACCTTGGCTGCTGAACAACGGCCTATTAATGACGTTGTACACCGCATTAAGGGCTAGTCGCGGTTGGGAAAAGACGATCCCTTACCCAGAACCCCCTTACCGAGAACACATCTTTACTGGCGCCTGTGGAGTCCCGATTTTCGGCTGGGTGGCCATCCCCGAAAATGCCCGATATACCATTGTCGGCACTTACGGCATTACTGGCGATCTGGATAATCAATGGTATCTGAAGCTACTAGGCCGTAAAGCCTATGCCCAAGGCTGTGCAGTGGTATTATTTGACTGGCGAGCTCATGGCAAAACTGCCCAACTCTCTCCCACCCTGACTTCTGATGGCCTATACGAAGGCGAAGATTTCGTTCGGATTGCTGCCGCTGCTAAAGAAATGGGATGTCCCGCGCCTTTTTGGTTCACGGGTTATTCCCTGGGCGGACAATTAGCCTTGTGGGCCGTAAAATCAGCTCAGACGATCGCAGATTGGGGGCCTGACTTAGGGATCGAAGAGTCAGAACTAGCAGGCGCGGCGGTGATTTGCCCCAGCTTGGACTCGAACCGTTCTCTGTCTTATCTAGTTAAAGATGAGTGGGGGAAATTTTTAGAAAAAGCGATCGCGCGACAGTTAAAAAAACTAGCAAAACAGATCGCCACATCACATCCAGGGGCGATCGATCCTGCCGCTATTGAACGCGCCAACAGCATTTGGGGCTTTGACCATGAACTGGTAATTGGCCCGTTAGGTTTCTCCTCTGTCGAAGAATACTATGACGCTAGCAGCGCTCTAAACATTTTGCCTCACCTCAAAAAACCCACTTACATCCTTTATGCAGCAGATGATCCGATGTTTGACCCGGTGCTTGTCTCTGAGTTGCAAGCCATTAGCGCGAACAATCCTGCCTTAGAATTAGTGGTGACAGCCTACGGCGGTCATGTTGGCCATATCAGTAGTAAACGTTGTCAGCATCAATTTGCTGATAGCGATCGGTGGTGGGCATGGAATCGGATTTTACAGTGGTTCGATGCCTTGAGTGTGGATTAAGATTATAAAATAAAACTTGAACACTCTTCGGCAATAGTTGCGGGGATGAAAGGATTAGAGGGTTTAATCACTCCAGTCCAGAACCTTAAAACTATTTCGCAAAAACACTAGACATCGGGGCAAAAGCTGACTGGCTTACTGGGACACAATTGTTCATAATTTGCACAGCCAGTTGACTTAACCTAGATGTGACGCCAGCATAAGGATTAGAAGCAATTCTAGTTAAAAACTGGTGAATAAATATCGATTAATTTATTCGTTTTTTTGATTATTGTGTCAGCTATTAACTAGGTAAAACTAAAGCTCCAACTCTCAATCTAATCAAACCGCAAATTGCGAGAATTACTCTGTCGTAATGCCTTTTTCTTAACCCAAATTTTTATTGAGCCACTCGCAACCAGCATTCCCCCACCACAAGCTGGGTATAAAATTCGCCCGTAATTCGGCTCTATTACATCGACAATCAGCTTTACCAGTGAAATTGGAGTAAAAAACTCTCCGCCTTTGGGCCGTTCTTCCTAAGCAAAATTCCCCAGGAAATACTGAGAATTTTTCCCAGACACATCCTCAGTAATGTTTGCTGTGGGAATCCGATTTAAGATTTTAAACAACTCCCGCAAAATCGGTTTTTCCAAGCTGTTGTAATTTCTAGGCAAAGCGCCGCCGAGTTGCTCATTCTCCGAAGCGATCGCCTTCATGGCCGCATTAATCGCCCCGCCAATATCCTCTGCTTCCGGGCGATCGATCAAATAATCATGCGCGGGCAGTTTCCGGCAAATAAAGCGCCCAAGAGTGCCTGGTAATCCGCCTTACCCACGGTACGCAGCCTGCTGCTTCGCGCTGCTATTTCCCCAGAAACCAGCGCAACCTTATAGTCAGCATAGACCAGAAAAACTAACCCCAAAACGGAGACGGAATATTCCGAAGGCTTGAGTTTAGAGTTTACCTAGAGTTCGTCGGCTGCTTCCCAAAGGCATTTTTCGAGTTCGGTATAATGGGCTGGCATTGTTAGTATTATCTTCGTATGTCCTTGATAGATTCCCTCGTCTTCGGCAACAACAAACAGCACCGCCTCATACAAACTTTTATCTTAGTTGAGAGATGGGACGCTCGCATCAAAGTGTTCATAAGCGGGTTTTTGGCCGTTGCTATCGGTTTTAACTGAGATGTTGCACCAGTTCCAATAACCCCCTGGGGTTGAAACCCCCGGCGGGTTATTGGAACTGGTGCAAGATGTGAGTTGTAAGGCAGTATTCTCGTAAAAAACCAGGTTTCTGAGTACCCGCGCCTCGATTTTCAGCTTTTAGAGAGAGGTAAAAAGTCCCCCGATCGCTGCACTATGATTAACTAGGAACTCAGCAATTTTGGAGAAGAGGTGAATTGAAATTCGTTTCCGACCCGCAAATAAAAGTCAAAATCCGCAAAATGAACGAGCGGGTGCGGTGGCAAGAACAGTCGATCGTCCATCGGGGAATCGACCAAACTCGGATGGTTTTAGAAACTCAAACCACCGACTCTCCAGAGTTTTCGTTTTTAGTCGTAGGCGACAGCGGCACGGGCAATCACCGCGGCTACAATCCCCAGCGGCAGATTGCCGAACAGATGGTCTCCGAGCGCGAAACTTGCCGTTTCGTCCTCCACACGGGCGATGTAGTTTATCTCGTCGGTTCCAGCGAATATTACTTGCAAAACTTTATTCGCCCCTACCGAGAATTTATAGTCGGCGGCGAGCATCCATCTCGGATTGCCTACGATCGCATGGTGTTTAACTTTCCCTTTTTGCCCGTACCGGGAAACCACGACTATTACGACTTGCCGATAGTCTACGGCATTCTGTCGGCGACAGCATTGCCGTTGCGCCGGCTGTTGGGTTCCAAGTTGGATCTCGATGTCGGCTGGCACGGTTCCGATCGCGGAAATACCTACGCCAAAGCCTTTCTCGACTACCTCAAAGCTCACAAAATGCCGGGAGAGCTCGATCGCCACCTAGACGCCCACTACACCGCCAGCACCAGCACAGGCCGCTGCCTCCGCTACCAACCCGGACGCTTTACCCGCTTACCCAACCGCTACTACACTTTCCGCAGCGGCGGCATCGACTTCTTCGCCCTCGACTCCAACACCTTCAACGAGCCCTTACCGATCCCGAAAACCAAACAGGGCGACATTCGCCGCCAGAATTTGGAATTCGATCGCCAGAAGTTGGAACAAGAAAAATTGGTAATGCTCGAAATGTGCGATCGGCTCAACCCCCAAATTCCCGAGGAAGCCGAACAGCTAGACGATTTAGCCGCCAAATTAGAGCAAGTTGACGAAATGTTGATGGATATTGACAAACAACTGTCCCCCGACAAAACAGCCGCCACCGACGTTGAACAGCTCGAATGGCTGAAAAAAAGGCTGATTGACTCTTGGCGCGATTCCGAGGTGCGGGGGCGGGTAATTTACCTGCACCACCCCCCCTACGTGACTGAGGCGACAAAGTGGAATCAAGCTCAAACTTTGGCGGTTCGGTTGCGATTGCGCGAGGTGCTCGACTGGGTAGCCGATGCAGTTGGGGAAGTGGCGCGGGGGCGTCCGCTAGTAGATTTGGTGCTGACGGGCCACGCTCACTGTTTGGAATACCTGCGGACTGGGGATACTGGACACGGCGACTCTGGGATTAATTGGATTGTCTGCGGGGGAAGCGGCCACAGTCTCCGCCGCCAGCGCCCGGAAGGGCCGATGTTGCAGGAAGCCTTGAGTCCTGAAGCTTATCGGTTGGCGCGGCAGTCTGGTTCCGAAACAGCCAGCCGGCGGGTAGCGGAATCTTTGCTATTTGTCGGCCGCAGCGGTCAAGGTTCCTACAAACGCCGTCCTTATTCGTGTTTGCGGATTGATGTTCTCGATGGGTGTCCCCCGAAGTTCCGCATCCGACCTTTGGTTGTTGAACGATTTGAGGGGAAATGGCAGGATATCTCGATCGAACCTTTTGTGATTTAACTTTCGTTTTTCTGCAAGTCTCGATCCCCTTTAAAAAGGTGGACTTTGACAGATTCAGGTTCCCCCTTTTTTAAGGTTAGAGGCGATCGAGAGCCGAATGCTCGCACAAAATACTCGTATCAACTTAATTGAGGAAAAAAATTCAATGATTGCTAACTTAACCGCCACCGGCTGGGAAATTATTTACCACCGCGCCCACGCTTTACTCGCAGCCCAACTTGGCGGACAGTGGAAGCGCTCGAAATCTCCGCTTCGCTTGTACGAAACCATAGCCGCGATTTCGCATCACGATGATTTGGAGAAAGAGTGGGAAGAAAATATTTTGACTGAAGCGGGCGCGCCCTTTGATTTTACGTTGCAGACGGAAACTTCTCTGCCGAAAATTAAAGCCATGACGGAGAATTCCCTATATCGTGGTAGGTGGGTAGCCATCCTAATTTCTATGCACATGAGCTATCTCAATGAAGGAAAGCGGGGAGAGTCGAAGGAACTCGACGAGTTTTTGGACGAACAACTGGAAAATCAAAAAAAATGGCAAAAAGAGTTGAATATTTCTGAGGAAGATGCTAAGGCAGCTTATGCTTTTTTCCAGTGGTGCGATCGGCTATCATTAATTCTTTGCTGCCGCGAGTTACCGGCCGGAGAACGAGCTTTAGAAATTAGTGTCGGCCCGGACGGCAAGCGCTACGATATTGTACAGCACAGCAACGAACTCGTGACTGTAACTCCTTGGCCTTTTGAAGACGATAAGTTTACTGTGAACGTTGAAGCGTGCCTTTTGGATAAAGTCAAGTTCGACAGCAACAAGGAAATCAAGGAAGCGTTGCACAAAGCTCCCCGCGAAGTCTTAGAGTGGACTTTTGTCAAGTCTTAATTAAACCTTTGAAAAATAGGTGAGGGTTTTGGTCGAAGTTTAGCGGCCATGGCATTTGTGTTAACTTAATGTTAAAACCATGTCTAAATCAGGGTTATAGTTGAGTCGTGCTCCCCCTTAACTCCCCTTAATAAGGGGGGATAAGAGCAGTTAAAATGGGTCTTATTAAGGGGGATGCGATGGCGCTCGAAACTGGGATACAAACGAAAAAACCCCTGGGTTTCAGGTTCGCCATTACCCATTACCTATTACCAAATATGGAACGTTCAGCTTGCCTAATTTTTAATCCCGTCGCCGGCCATAGCGACCCCGACCAAGACTTAGCTAAAATTCAGGAACTTTTAGAGCCTTTTATTGACTTAGACATTCGGCTGACAACCCCAGAAGTAGACGCAGATCAAATCGCTCGCGAAGCAGTTGCTAGAGGAGTTGAGGCAATTATTGCTTGCGGGGGCGACGGCACATTATCCGCAGTCGCTGGGGCGATTGTGGGCACAAATATTCCTTTAGGAATTATTTCGCGGGGAACGGCTAATGCTTTTGCTAATGCTTTAGAAATTCCGAATACAATTGAAACCGCCTGTGCAACTATTTTTGGAGGGTTGACGCGAGTGGTGGATGCGGCGATTTGCAACGGTGAAATGCCGATGGTTTTGTTAGCAGGAGTGGGCTTTGAGGCAGAAACTGTCGAACTTGCCGATCGCGAAATGAAGAATCGCTGGGGAATGCTGGCTTACATTTTGTCGGGAATTAAACAGTTAAACAATTTAGAAAGATTTGAAGCGGAAATCGAAACCGAAGATAGAATTATCAGCCTTACTGCTGTGGCCGTCACCGTAGCGAATGCAGCCCCGCCTACTTCCATTTTAGCTCAAGGCCCGGCGGGGATTATTTTTGATGACGGCTTGCTGGACGTGACGCTGGTTGCGCCTCAAAATAAAGCTGGGGCGATCGCAGCTTCTTATCACCTATTGCAAACAGCTTTGACCGGCAATCCTACGGATCGCGACGACATCGGTTATTTGCGGGCAAAAAAAGTAACAATTAGTGCCGATCCGCCTCAAAAAGTGGTGGTAGACGGCGAAATCATCGGCATGACTCCAGTTTCTATTGAGTGCGTTCCGGGAGGTTTAACTATTTTTGTACCGCGAATTGAAGAAGAACCTGTGGTGGAAAAACTCACCGGTTTAGCGGACATCGAAATTACATTGAAATCCTGAACTTAAAATTTTTAGCGACACAAACAATAAGAAAGACCGCCCGGGCGGTCTTTCTTTTTTAGGCGTCTAAAATTTGGCGAATGCGGCGCTCCAAACGTTCTAGGTCGAGTCCGCCTTCATCGCGGCTGATACGGCGCACGGTGACGTTAACATTGTTCAAATCTGCCAGCAAATCTTGCAGGATTTCTTGTTGCTGCCGAGCTTGAGTTATTTCGCGCGGTTCCTGCACCAAATCGCGAACGATTGTATCTTCTGCGCGCGAAGCAACGATCGGGTCTGCTTCGCCGTCTACGTGTACGAAAGTGCGCCGACCGGGCCCCCGTTCTTCTTCAATTGGTATTACTGCTGTTACTCGGTCGGAGCGTACATATTTGCCAAATCCCAGGTGGACTAAGACGGACGATTGTATTTTCATAGATAGCAAGTTTTATTTGTTAGTTATCTATATTTTAACTTTTAAAAATCGGATGTGGCAACTAAATTCGAGCTATTGTTAGTACAATATTGGTGAGTTTTCTAGGTATTTTATTGTGGTCAAAACTCGTAAAATATGCTAATATATTTAGCGATAGTCCGGCATTCCGATATTCGCACAATCCGACAGTTCCCTGGGTTTCATATCGTTTCTGGTTGCACCGGAATAATCAAATCGAGTCAACAGTTAAGACTCAACTATTCAGTTTTTCCACCCGCCCGTCAACAGTCAACAATCAACAATCATTCTGGTGTAACCGGAATGGATATCAACCCCTGTCGGACTGTAGGAATATGGCAAATCTCGGACTGTTAGATTATTGTCGGAATATGGCAAATCTCGAATTGTGCGAATCTCGTTGTCAGTGCGCGACAGTTCGCTGATGGGTTAACATAAAAATAGAGCAGTTTGCGATCGCCCGCAACGCATTTCAGGGACATAGCCTACCGATTCTAGATTTGAGCATTACTTCCACAGAAAAACAGGAAAGCCTAAATCATGCTAATTAGTCTCGACTTAGTTATCAGCCTCCTGACGGCAATTCCCTTGGGCACTATCAAAGACAAGTTTCAGCGAAACGAAACTGTCATCAAACTCTTAAAAAGATTTAACCTCGACCCCGATGCTCCGCCCGCAGATTTTAGCGGAGTTTATGTTTATACTTTAGTAGAGTACGGCGCGGGCAAACCCAAGCAAATTTTAGAACTATTTCGTCAAAAAGAGATTGAATCAGCATTTCGCAAAGCCTTCGAGTCCGATAGTCCAGCCATTTTAATTCAAGCAGGCGATGACTATCTGAATGAGAGTGCTTTAGGCAAAGAAATTAGAGATTTAGGCATTGACCCCCGACGGGAATTCATGGCCTTTGCCGCCGTGTTTATGGAAGTAGCAAAGCGGACGCGGACGCTGGGAGATGTGATGGTGGGAAATGCGATCGCCTCTTTGCAAAAACGCCTATCTATGGTAATGGATCGCATCGAACGCCTTCCCACTCTGGAAGGAATTCGCACCGAATTTGCACGACTGGAAGCTGAAGATTATCCCGCACTTGCCCCCGCAGCATCAACCAATATTCAAAAGTCTCAAGCTTTTATTTTATCACAACAAGTTCGCGGGTGGTTTGAAACATTAAGTTATAAGTTTGAAACCTATCAAATCTCGGAAGATAACTATTTTGAATGGATTATCAATGTTCCTGTCAGACGCAATCGGTACGATCGCATTTTAGTGCGCGGAATTGCCGGAGAAGCGGGACTCAGGGACATCTCAGCCTTGCGCGATTCGGTGGAAAAACAGCGCACCGATGAAGGGTGGTTAGTCACCGCCCGCCGCATCAGTCCCGCCGCGCGGGATGAAGTAAAGAAAGCAGAAAATCGTCATTTAGCTTGCTATACTTTCGATGAATTGCTCGACCAAGATGCCGATTTTAGCGCTTATCTGAATTGGCTAGAAACAGAAATTACCAGCCGAGGAATTGATACCAAATATGTGCCGCTAGCCTGTACGAAAGAAGAAATTGACCCCGATACTCACCGCAAGATAGGCGTGAGTCATTATGGCGAGCGAGATGGCTGGATCGAAGGTTATATTGACCTGTGGTTGAATGACCCAGTAAAAGAACATATTTCAGTTTTAGGAGAATTTGGGACGGGGAAAACTTGGTTTGCGATGCACTATGCTTGGATGGCGCTGCAACACTACCGAGATGCTCAAAAACGCGGCTTAGAACGTCCGCGTTTGCCGTTAGTAATTCCTTTGCGGGATTACGCGAAAGCAGTTAGCGTCGAGTCGCTATTTTCCGAGTTTTTCTTTCGGAAACACGAGATACCTCTGGCGGGTTATTCTGCCTTTGAACAACTCAATCGCATGGGCAAGTTTCTGCTAATTTTCGATGGTTTTGATGAAATGGCCGCTAAGTGCGATCGGCAAGAAACCATCAACAACTTCTGGGAACTAGCAAAAGCCGTTGTTCCCGGCGCAAAAGTCATCCTTACTTGCCGTACCGAACACTTTCCTGAAGGCAAGGAAGGACGGGCATTGTTCAATGCAGAACTGCAAGCATCAACAACCATTTTAACAGGCGAAACTCCCCAATTTGAAGTCTTAGAATTAGATAAATTTAACGACGAGCAAATTGGGCAAGCGCTGTCTTTTCAAACAGAAGCGGCGACAGTCGAAAAAGTGATGGGAAACCCGCAACTATTGGATTTAGCGCGTCGCCCGGTGATGACCGAGTTAATTTTGGAAGCATTGCCGGATATTGAAGCTGGAAAACCAGTCGATATGTCGCGGATTTATCTGTATGCGGTGCGGCGGAAGATAGAGAGAGATATCAAAGCTGAACGTACTTTTACTTCTGTAGCAGATAAGCTTTACTTTTTGTGCGAACTGTCTTGGGAAATGCTATCTACCGACCAAATGAGCCTCAATTATCGCGGTTTTCCCGATCGCATTCGCAGCTTGTTTGGTTCCGTCGTGCAAGAGGAAAAAGACTTAGACCACTGGCACTACGACATGATGGGTCAAACGATGCTGATTCGCAATGCAGATGGCGATTATACTCCGGCACACCGTTCGTTATTAGAGTTTTTTGTCGCCTATAAATTTGCAGCAGAATTGGGAGTTTTGGCAGCAGATTTTACCGAATTAGTTGCGCCTGAACAGTCTTGTTTAGATCGTAATGCAGCGCCTCAAAAATATAGTTGGTCTAATTATTGTCGGCTGCAAGCCCAGAAGAGAAATAATGGTGAGCTTATTGCGCCTTTGAAAGGATTTGCGGCGGAAGATTTAGGACAACTCCGTCAGAGTTTCGGATACGCGCCGCTGACAAAAGCAGTGATGGATTTGTTGTTACCAATGGTAGGGGCGGTGTCCTCGTGCCGGCCCTGCCTCGATGTAGCGGCAGCTACGGAAGAATTATTGGAAATTCTGGAAGTAACGCGGGGAAAAACTGAAAGTGAGGTAGGTTATGTGGGAGGGAATGCGGCGACCCTGTTGGTGAAAATCGAGCGCACTGGGTTAGAAACAAAAGACTTTTCTCGTGCAGTTATTTTAGGTGCTGATTTTACAAATGCTAGTCTGCGCCACGTCAATTTTGCTGAAGCGAATTTGGCTAATTCTGTTTTTACTAAAATCTTCGGCAGGGTGCGAACAGTAATATTTAGCCCTGATGGCAAAGTGTTAGCTACAGGTGATAGTGATGGCGTAGTTCGCTTGTGGGAAGCTAGCAGTGGCAGAGAAATATTGACCTGTAAAGGACATACCAACGTCGTGGAGTCTGTCGCCTTCAGTCCAGACGGCGAGATACTTGCTAGCGGGAGTTATGACAAAACAATCAAGTTATGGGATGTCAAGACTGGTGAATGTTTAAAAGTGTTGCAGGGACATACGGAATCAGTAATGTCTGTCACCTTCAATCCTGATGGAAATATACTTGCTAGTGGGAGTTTCGATCGCACGGTAAGGTTATGGGATATCCGCACGGGTGAATGCTGCAAAATTTTGCAAGACCATACTGAAGTTGTATTTTCAGTTGCTTTCCATCCTGCTGGTGAGATGCTTGCTAGTGGAAGCCGCGACAGAACCGTGAGGCTATGGAATATCGGTACTGGTGAATGTGTCAAAACTTTGCAAGGTCATAGTAGAAGCGTGTTTTCAGTGGCTTTCAATTTTACTGGTGAGATGCTTGCTAGTGGAAGCGCCGACAAAACAGTGAGGCTGTGGAATATCGGTAGCGGTGAATGTCTCAAAACTTTGGAGGGACATTTCGATCAAGTACGGTCCATCGCCTTGAGTCCAAATGGCGAAATACTCGCAAGTGGAAGTTTCGATCAAACAGCGAAACTGTGGGAGATCCGCACTGGTGAATGCTTGAATACTTTACAAGGGCATTGTAATCAAGTAGGGTCAGTAGCTTTCCATCCTGCGGGTGAAATACTTGTTAGCGGAAGTTATGACCAAACGCTGAGGCTGTGGGATATCGCTACTGGCGAATGCTTGAATACGTTGCAAGGACATAGCACTCAAGTAAGGTCAGTAGCCTTTAGTCCAAACGGTGAAATTATTGCCAGTGGCGATGACGAAAAAACAGTCAGGCTGTGGGATGTCAACACTGGTGAATGCCTCCAAATCTTGCAGGGTCATCTCGATCGGGTACATTTAGTTGCCTTCCATCCAAACGGTGAAATACTTGCTAGCGGAAGTTATGACCAAACGCTGAGGCTGTGGGATATCCGCAGTGGTGAATGCCTCAATATTTTGCCAGAGAGTGGAAAAGAAGTACGGTCGATCGCCTTTAATCCTTCGGGTGAAATACTCGCCAGTGGTAGTTATGACCAAACGGTGAGGCTGTGGGATATCCGCAGTGGTGAATGCCTCAAAACCTGTCAAGGGCATAACAGTTCATTATACTCGGTTGCCTTCAGTCCTTTGGGCGAAATATTTGCCAGTACAGGTTATGACGGAACGGTGAGGCTGTGGGATATCCATACTGGTGAATGCCTCCACATCTTGCAGGGGCATACCGGTTCGGCACCCGCGATCGCCTTTAGCCACAACGGTGAAATACTTGCCACTGGAAGTATCGATCAAACAGTCAGACTATGGGATGTTCGCAGCGGTGAATGCCTCAAAATCTTGCAGGGGCATACTGATTGGATACGTTCAGTGGCCTTTAGTTATTCTAGTGAAATAGTTGCTAGTGGAAGTGTCGATCTAACGGTAAGACTATGGGATATTCGTACAGGTGAGTGTCTAAAAATTTTCCCATATAACACCAGTAGAATTAACTCAGTTGCCTTCAATTATGATGGAAAACTGATTGCTGCTTGCAGTCGGGATGGCACAATTATGATTGGGGATATTGAGACTGGTGAGTGCCTCAAAATACTCAAAAGTGACAGACCTTATGAACACATGAATATCAAGGGTGTTACGGGTTTAACGGAAGTTGAAAAATCCACGCTCAAAGCTTTAGGGGCTGTGGAAAATTAATCATCGCAAAGGAGGAAGTATGCAGTCAGCAATACGGATTACCACCAAAGTTCTGGCAGGAAATAAACTTGAAATTCAAGTGCCGCCTGGATCTGTTGGTGAAGAGGTTGAAGTTTTTGTGATTATACCCGAAAAGCTCCAGAGATCCAAAGAAAATCCTTGGAAAACTTTTTTTGATAGTTTAAATATGTTCTCGGACGATTTTAGGCGAGTCAGGGCTCACCCTTCTGTGAAGACAAGAGAGGCTTTAGAATGAGATTTTTACTAGAGTTATCCCCAGCATCGCTTACGCATGGGTAAACAGAAACCGGGTTTTTTACGAGCATACTTGGTTGAGGCCAGCAGAAACAGCCAAAAACCCGGTTTCTAAAGTAGCCTACTGACTAAACTGTTGAGCGTAGTAGCCAGCATAGCGATCGCCCTTTTCCAGCAACTCCTCGTGCGTCCCAGATTCGACAATTCTGCCTTTTTCCAAAACTAAAATGCGATCGGCTCTCCGCACAGTAGCCAAGCGGTGCGCGATAATAAACACAGTGCGATCGCGCATCAATCTTTCCAGCGCTTCTTGCACTAAACCTTCGGATTCCGAATCCAGCGCCGATGTCGCTTCATCCAAAATCAATATTCTGGGATCGAGCAAAACTGCACGGGCGATCGCAATTCTTTGTTTCTGTCCCCCAGATAAGTTTACACCTCTTTCTCCTACCCAAGTTTGATAACCGTCGGGAAACTCACTAATAAATTGATTAGCGTTAGCAATCTCCGCAGCTTTTTGCACATCTTTCAGTTCATAATAAGATTGACCGAAAGCGATATTTTGAGCAATCGTACCCGAAAAAAGAATAGTTTCCTGGGGTACAATGCCGATTTGCCGCCGCAGAGTATTTAAGGTGACATCTTGAATATCAATACCGTCAATTAAAATCTGTCCCGCTTGCGGATCGTAAAATCTGGGTAGCAAATTTACTAAAGTAGTTTTACCCGCACCCGATGCACCCACGAGAGCAATCATTTCTCCGGGAAGCACCAACAAACTCATGTTTTGCAGAATGGGTGTCTCTGAGTTATAGGCAAAATTAATGTTGCGATATTCGACTTTTCCGGTAACATGGGGAAGTTCGCTCGCCCCAGGCTTTTCGACTACTGTTGGTTCAATTGCTAATAATTCAAAAATGCGATCGCTAGAAGCTTCTCCCTGCTTAAAATCCCCGTAATTAGCAGTTGTGATAGCGATCGGGTCAATTAACAGCGCCACCCCTGCGATATAACTTATAAATTGAGTACCTGTGAGATTTCCTTGAGAAATTTGCCAACCTCCCAGGAAAAATAGCAAAATTACGCTCATCGCTTCTAGAAAGCCAACTACAACGAACTGAAGTGCTTTTATTCTTTCTGACAAATACTTAGCGCGGCGGTTTTGTTCTGCTTCTTCTGCAAAGCGGGCAATTTCGTAGTCTTCAGCCACAAATGCTTTGATTAAACGAATGCCGCTGAATACTTCTGTCAGCAAAGCGGATAAATCAGAGATTCGATTTTGACTTTGGCGCGAGTAACTTAGCAGTTTCTCGCCAAACCAACCAATTAAGATAGCCATCAGCGGTGCAATAATTAATGCACCTAGAGTTAATTGCCAGTTGAGATAAATCATATATCCCAGGACGGCAATTAGCTGCAAAACACAAGGGATAAACTGATGAAAAAATTTATTTACGACTTCGCCAATGCGGTCAATATCTTCGGTGAGGCGGTAGGATAAGTCTCCGGTTTTGGCAGTTTCAAAGTAGCCGATATTGAGTTTTTGCAGGTGGGAGTAGACTTTTTTGCGGATTTCTAAAGCAATAGTCAAAGCAGCTTTTGCCATCAGCGTATCTTGACCGTACTGGGCTGTACCGCGAATTAGAAAGATAATGGCGCTTAGTGCAGCAATTTGAGCGAACCCTTGTAAATCTCCTTTGCCTATAAATTTGGCTGTTTCGCCAACTAGCCACGCTATAATCGGCCAAAATACGGTAAATACTACGGTACAAGCTAATGCTTTACCGATGGTTTGTTTTTGGGGACGGAGGTAGGGTAAGATTTGCCAATATGTCGATCGAGTTTTCAAGATATTTTGCCCTCGCAAATTCTGTTTTTGGGGATCTCTGCAAGAATATTCAAACTTCGATCCCCCCTAACCCCCCTTACTAAGGGTGGCACAAGATTATTATTCAAAGTCCCCCTTTTGAAGGGGGATTTAGGGGGATCTCTGCGTAAGTCATAGAGATATCTGAGCCTGAATATGATATCAGCGATCGGACAAATCTCAACAATGATTCTTCACCGAAAGCATCCGGGATACAAAGCCCCCGGATTCATCCGTGGGGTTAATTGTCCAATTCTTCAATTCTTTAATCTAAAATCTAAAATCTAAAATCATTCTTGACCGTCGGCATGAGTCGCCTGCACCTTAGCCCCTGCCACAACTTCGCCCCGAAAAGCGGCTGACTGTCCGGGTGCAAGAGTAACTGGTTGAGCGAAGATAAATCCGTTGTCAATTAAATTGCCTGACTCGTCCAGAACTTCATAATTGACTTTGACATTCTTGATTATTTTGCAGCCTTGATTAAGGACTTGACCGCTGAAAAAGTTGCCGTCATAATTAGTCGCCGCAATTGACACTTTTGCAGCGATGTTGGAACCGGGAATGCAAGTTTGGGCAGTTCCAGATGCTGGTTGTTTATCGCACAATTTGCCCAAGTCTACTGTTTTGCCGTCGGGGGTTTTCATGTAGCAAAACGGTTCATCAACGGGTGAATTTTGAGCAAGTGTATTTGTAAAGTTTGTAAGCAAAGGGCGAGCCGAGATCGGCGACATTAGGAAACTAGATAAAGCTAGTGTTAAAGGTAAAACAATCATGTTTTTTTGCAATAAATTGTACATGATAATTCATATATTTTTTACGTTTGCATATCTCTATGTATGGTTCACCTTACGAGTAATTTAAATTTTCGGGCGGGCTAAAAGCCCACCCCACAGGAATTAGATGGGTGAGCTAGGAGCAACGGCCCACAAGAATTAGATGCGCGCCTTACGAGATTATCTAATACTCGGCTTCCTATTCCTAAGATTCTGCGCTCCGGGAATTTTCCGGCTCGGACGGCGACTGTTCAAACTGCTCGCAGTTCGAGTATTCACAGCATCAGCAGCAGCTATTAAACCCAAATCTTGCAAGATTTCCACAGCCGCTCTTTGTCCAGTTTCGCAACCGCCTTCCATGTAACCTTGATTTTCCAGCGAAGTGTGTTCCCCCGCAAAATATAAATTGCCAACTCGTTCGCCTTCAACCCCGTACATTTGCGTCCACTGTCCGACTAAATAGCAGGAATAAGAACCTTTAGAAAAGCGTTCTCCCGGCCAATAAGCTCGCACAGCTTTGCCCGATCGCAAATTTCTCACTCCGGGAAAAACTCTTTCAAATTGGTTCAAAAATCTTTGTGCTTGGTCTTCTGGAGTTCCGGCACCGATCGACAAACCCTGCTTTCCTCCTGTAAAATTAGTAACTAAACCGTTAGGAGTAGGAACAAAAGGCGTAGCTTCCCAGGTATTCTGGAATCCTAAATCGCTATAAACAGAAGCAGTCGATCGATAAGGTTCCCGCCAAATTCGGCTGCGGTAGCCGGTAATTAACTTAGAATTAGTACCGTAACCCAACTGCTCAATCGCCCTGCGCTTTGGTTGGGGCAAAGGTACGTTAATTTTAACGTCTCGCAGAGTGCTAAACGGCAAAGTTAACACAACTCGCTCGTAAGTGCGCTCAAACGCGCTTTGTCCCGATCGCAAATTTACCCGATAGCGGCCATCCGGCAAAAGAGTAATCGCTTCCAAAACCGTCCCCGCCTCGATCGAACCAGACAATTGACCCGCCAAACGGTTGATAATTTGACTGTTGCCACCGTCAATTTGATAGCGCTCATCACTGTCGCCGTACAATTCAAAACTGCCCGCTTCAGAACCGATTAAAAACAGCAGATTTAACGCCGACTGTTCCTCGGGATCTCGACCGTAGAATACCGTATAAGCAACCCGCAACAATTGTCGCAGTACCGTGCTAGTATCAGCTTGGTCTAGATATTCAGCGATCGAAAGATTGTCCAATCTTTCCGCTGCTTCTGTAAAATCAAGATAGCTAATTTCATCGCCAACCGCCTCCAAATCAGCACTAATTTTACTCGCTAGCGGCGCAAAATCCGCGATTATTTGCTCAAGAGGAAATCGTCGCCCTTCAAAGAAAAAAGTATCCTTCACAAATCCACTCTGCACCTGGGCTAAGTCGATCGCCCGCAAACCCAATTCCGTCGCCAGCGAGATTAAATTAGTGTGGCCGGTGTCAATAAATTCTCCCCCCAGATCCGCCGGAATCAGCGTTCCAGCCACCTTGGGAATAGTGCGAATCCGCCCCCCCACGCGGTTAGTTGCCTCGATTATATCGGCGCGCACGCCCGCTTGGCGCAAGCGATAAGCCGCCGTCAAACCCGCAATCCCCGCACCCACAACCAAAATGGGCGATCGTCCGCCCTGTTGAGCAAAAGCTCCCCCTCCCTCCCTGGTAAAAGTCGCAGCAGCGACAGCCCCCGCAGCAGCTAAGCCCCCGTGCAGCAAGCGGCGTCGAGATATGGGAGAATTGGGAATGCCAGCGCTCAGCATTCCCAGCAGTTCATCAGCCGGAATGCCCGTTTCCCTTGATTTCTGAGCAATACTCGCAGCGCGGCGCAGCATTGCCATCAGTCCAGATTTAGCCATAATTAAGACATCCTCACAAAACAAAACTTTGATGTAAACTGGATTCTCGATCGTCCACTTTCCAGACTAAAGTCCAGAGAGATTTTTTTAATAATGCTAACCCTCAGAACACTGTTCGACAGCAAATTTTATCTCGAAAACAACCCAGATGTCGCCGTAGCAGTTGCCAGAGGCACGGTATCGAGTCCTTTCGATCACTACCGAAAAATTGGCAAATTTGAAAATCGCGACCCGAATGCCCTGTTCGACGCGAGCTATTATTTAGACACCAATACAGATGTAGCGGTATCAGTCAAACTCAATGGCGTTTCAGCAGCCGATCACTTTATTAGATTCGGTCAATTTGAAGTTCGCAACCCCAACCCATTCTTCGATGTTAATTTTTATCTAACAAGCAACCCAGACGTGCTGACCGCAGTCCAAACAAATCAATTTACCCCATTTGAACACTACTTCAAAGCCGGTCAATTAGAAAACCGCAAAGCCAGCGTTTTCTTCGATCCCAGCTTTTATCTAGAAAAATATCCGCTGGTAGCAGCAGCAGTCAATAGCGGCGCAGTTAAAAGTGCGATCGACCACTACATTCAATTCGGTCAACAAGAAGGACTGTTGAGCACTCTCCCAGATACCGCCGACAATTTGAACGCAGCAAAAAGCCTGGGCATTCTGACAGAAATTCAAACGGCGAGCGATTTTGTGGGAGCTGCTGAACCAGCCGACATTTACAGTTTCATCCTCAATACTCCCAGCCTTTTCAGTGTAACTGTTGACGGTTTGAGTGCAGATGTTGATGTTGAATTACTTCAAGATCTCAACGGCAACGGCGCAGTTGGATTAGATGATCTTATTGCTTCGTCTAACAATTTAGGCACGGCTTCAGAAACCATTGTCAGCAATGGGGCTTTACCTGGGGGGACTTATTTTGTCCGCGTTTCTCAATTTCAAGGCGATACAAATTATGACTTGAGATTGCTAGCGGCTCCCTCAGTAATACCGCCCCAATTTTAAATCAAAATAACGTATATAGCAAGCCTAAATTACCCAAACAAACCCAGACTTCTCCTCACTTCTCCTCTCTTCCTTCGCGGTCTTTGCGCCTTCGCGGTTCGTAAAAAAAACATCGGGTTTACAAATGATTTAGACTTGCTATAAAACAGGTTGCAAAAAGAGCGAGCGACAATTTGCCCCGGTTTCACTTATTAGTTGCTGGCCCGCTGGGAGAAGGCAAAGATTGAACAGGTGTCGGAGGCCAATTAGAGCGACTTCTGGTGAGAGTAGTAGACACCAAAGCATAGCCCAAAACAGCAGGAAGCACGATCGCACTCAGAAACACGATCGTCGCAGCCCAAGTCATCGCATTCGAGATCGGGCCGTAATGAGTGCGGTAAGGGTCAAACGTTGGTAAATTAGGCCTCGGGGCGTCCCGCAGCGCGATCGGACGTTTGAACCGAACCCGCCTGTCGTCGAGCTTTTCGAGTAAAATCCAGCCAACTTCCGCCTCTTCTTGGCACAGCTTGTGAAAAATCGCAGGATTGCGAAACAAATCGTTGCTAGCCCGCACAATCTTGTACTCCCAAACCGTCAAATCAACAGGATTAGGAGCGGGTTTGGGATTGCCATTGGAGCGCGCATTTTCAGGCGCATTAAAATTATCCTCTTGAGATTCGTACCGAGTCAAAACTTCCTCCTCCTCGTCGTATTTTTGCCCAGCAGCCAATTGCTCGCGGCTCAGCAATACATCCGCGAGCGCAGCCTCCAAGCCGAGACTGCCAACCATCAAACTCCAAATCAGAATTTCAACCATAAAAGGAGTTAAAAGTTAAAAATCAAAAACTAAAAAGACTCGCTTTTAACTTTCAATCTTTAATTTTCAAATAGCCTTCCACCACACAATCTGCACCCACCGCGCGCCAAGAAACCCGCTCTAAAGTCAAAGCATCAGTCATTGCCGAAAACCCCAAATCTCCTACAGGAGTTGGAGCTCCTTGGCCACCGACAATTTTAGGAGCAATAAAAGCCATAATTTTTTGAACTGCACCCTCAGTAATTGCCCTCGCCGCCAAAGTGCCGCCGCACTCCCACAGTACAGAAAGAAAAGATCGATCGTACAAATAAGCCATAACATTAGTCGGTGTCAGAGGCGAGAGCTCCACAACTTCGACCCCTTTGGCGATCAAAAATTCCTGAAATTCTGGGTTAACCCCAGGCTCAGTCAACACCAAAGTAGCCGCCACAGAGGTTTCCCACAACCAAGCCGACTTCGGCAAATCCAGAGTGCGGCTCATCACCACCCGCAGGGGATTATTCCTATCAGGCTGGTGACTTGTCAGTAAAGGATTGTCCAGACGCACCGTATTTCCCCCAACAATCACAGCATCGCAGCCGACGCGCACCCGGTGTACCTCGCTCCGAGCCTCCTCGCCTGTCACCCAAGCGCTGTGGCCGCTACTGGTAGCAATTTTACCGTCCAAAGTCATTGCATATTTCAAAATTCCAAAAGGCCGGCGGTACAAAATCCGGTGCACAAAAGCCTCGTTGAGTTTCTGGCAAGCTTCCCCTTCCACTCCCGCCACCACTTCAATGCCAGCCTCTCGCAACCGGGCCAGCCCAGTTCCAGCTACCAAAGGATTCGGATCGACCATGCCAGCCACTACTTTTGCCACCTTGGCCTTAACTAGAGCTTCGGAACAGGGGGGAGTCCGGCCGTAGTGGTTGCAGGGTTCCAGGTTCACGTAGACGGTCGCTCCTTCGGCGAGTTCCCCCGCTTCCCGGAGCGCAAAAACTTCGGCGTGAGGTTGACCGGCACCGGGATGAAACCCTTCGCCGACAATCTTGCCGTCTCGGACAATTACTGAACCGACAAGGGGGTTGGGTGCGGTTTTGCCGAGAGCACGGCGAGCCAATTCTATGCAGCGGCGCATCATGGCTCGATCAAACTCTTGAATTTCGCTGTTGTCCAGTTGTTTTGTACCTTGCTGCTGTCCGTTAGCTAAGCTGGCGATCGCTTGAGCGTCCGCCGGAAAAGTTTCCATAAGATTTTGGTATTATATCTATCCCTGAGTGTACTTACTTTAACACTCTCTACAGGTAAAAACAGGTTAGATATCTGGGAAGTTTGCTTCTGTATTAACCCCTAAATAATGTCGTTGTATTATCTCAACGCTGTTACCGCAAGCAGTAGCTAACAAAAGTAAGTCTGTGCCAGCCTGTGCCATAAGGGTAATGAACGTATGGCGGGTATGATAAGGACTGAGGTAGCAACTGATTGCGCCCGATTCTGCAAGTTGTGTAACTATGCCGGGATAGCGATAAACTTTATCTTTTGCACCGCAACGGGCCTCTTGCCATAAGTCACCAAAAGTATTCGTGTTGTAAGAATTACCTTGTGTATTAACAAAAACTAAATCAGTGTATTTAGCGTTAATAGGCTTAATCCGATTCAACAAATCGTTAAGCTTAGGGTAAATTTTGAACAGTCGCACCTCACCCGTTTTAGTAACTTGAGTGTTTTTCAATCGTCCGTTATAAGACTTACTAAATCTGACATAGTTTTTGTCACGTCCAATAAATACATCTTGCCATCGCAGGGCGAAAGCCTCACCACTACGACATCCAGTTAAAAACAGAAATTCAACTAACGGCGCAGCTTGGCGATGTCTCCGACTTGAAGACTCATAGAATGCCTTGATAATAGTATCTCGCTCTTCCTTAGTAAAAGCGCGACGGTCGCTTTCATTAGAATCAATGTCAGTATTATCAGTCTCCCACCATTCTTTAACTTCTCCTGCTGCGTTAATTGTGGGTTTGTACTTATCCTTTTTATTTTCTGTATTTCCACCGATAGTCACAAACGGGTTAACAGTAAGCTTTGTTTTACCCATAGATTGTAATCTGGCAAAAGCTTGAGAAAGTTCGGCTTGAACCCGTACTTTATTTCTAACACTTGCAGTTTGTTGAGTAATCCGTTGCTCTAGATTGCTGTCTGAAAGCAAGAGGCTATATATTTCACTTCCATTGTCAATAAATTCATGTCGGGAATAATCCCAGTGCAATCCTTTGATGATGTTGGTGTAAGTTCCGCGAAAAATAGTCTCAAACGTAGTCGGCTGCAATTGTGGTTGTTTCCAAATCAAGTAATCCTCCCACATTGCCCCTACTGTCATCTCAGGTTCAGGCTCAGGTATTGGTGCTGCTAATTTCAATTCAGCGGTGTACTTGGTTTTTAAACCGTACTTAGCAAAACTGGGGTCAAACAACTGTTGCCAGTCTGGGTGCTGCAAGTCACCTTCAATCCGGTAAGCAATCGCAACTGCTTTTTGCCAGTTCTCGGGTGTGTCTTTCATCCCTAAACCCTGATGCTTCCGCTTCCCGCCAAAAATGGGATTGTACTTAGTGCTGAATTGTAACCGAAGGCTACCTTTATCGGACTGAACAGTAATCGTCTCTGGTAGGGCTGGTGTTTTAGCGTACATATTGATTTTTCAAGGTTCTGTAAGGGGTTCAAATTTCTATCAAATTTCTATCAAATTTCGGTGAATCGAGGGATAAATGTACTTTGCTAAAAACTATAAAAGCAGCCTAGCATATTTACTATTAAAGTCTACTCACTTTGATGGTAAGTTTGGCTGCGATCCGACGATCGATCGCGGCGGGGGCAAACTGTACGTTACCACTGATACCAATTTTATGTGAAGTTGCATATAATAGAGAGATAGCTTGTATGGTGCGTTTATGAGTCGTAGTTTAAAAATC
>NZ_JAUBQX010000063.1:0-36769 GCF_036701505.1 Microcoleus sp. Pol11C2 | reverse complement strand
CTCTATCTTGATTTTTTTGACGAGGTTAATAGTGCTTTAAGCTTTCAAACTATTCTTTTTTCTAGGTTCAGTTTTTTGCCTTTAGTTCGCGGTTGTTTGAACCGCCTCTCTTCTGGCGCTTTATTAATGTATCAACTCTCCCCAGAGTTGTCAAGCGTTTTGCAAAAATATTTTTGACTTTTTCTTGAACCTATACATACCAATGGTTTCGGCTGTCCTTCACCGCTCCGACCTCCGCTGGCTGACTCCTCTTTTAACTATGGGGTCTTTTTTTGGGCCAAAATACGGCTTTGGGGCAGACTCTCTCCCACCCAGGGCTAGAAAAATTCAGTGGTTCAATATGATGATGGGGCTTACTGGGACTAGAGCTAAGGCAAGGTTAGAGTGTAAGGTGTGAGGCTGCATCATGGGGTTAGGACGACAGAAGCAGGCTGGTGCATGAGTCATATATATATGGTGTCTGCATTTCTTGGACTTTACTGAGGGACGTTTGGGTCTCAAATTGAGCAGATCGCCCTTAACAATTCCTCTGATTCCAAATCCAGAAGTTGACACGACACGGTACTTTAACCCTGATCAAACTCCCAGGAATCGATCGCCCGCAAATACACTCTCCTGAATTACACCCCCAAACTCATTCATTTACCGCAGTTATCAGCCTTTGATAAGCGAGCGCGAGTTGGTATCCTCAACATCTACATCTAAAAAGTGCAAGTGACTCTCTTCCTCAGTATTGACAGCAATCACCAAACCTCTATTCCCCCAAGGAGCTATCGCCCGGGGTGAGGCAGGGCTGCTAAAACTTCCTACTTGAATCCCTTGACTGTTTACCACTTCTATCTGCCCCCCAACATCTGCCAACACCCATCCCCAATTAGCTACACAAGCAGACACGGGCAAAGTTTCAAGAGGAATTCGCGCTACCTTGAGCGGCCACAATTTCATCAACAGCACCGCCGCTTTACCACCTTGGGGAATTCCGAGCAAAGTATAAGGCTCAGGTGTCAATAGGATCTGTCCGACGCTGGCAGACAACCGCACAGAACCCACCGGCGTGCCGCGGCGAGTATAAACTCTAAAAATAGTTTGGGGATTTTTTGGTTCGTTGTCCGGCCAAACTGCTAAGACGTGTCGCCGATCCAAAAAAATTAATTCTGGTAAATAGTGTTCTGGTAACGGCACAGTCGCGATCAGCTTCAGGGCTTTTTCCCGATCAGCCGCAGTGCTGTTTCCCGCTAAAGAATAAAAACGCAGTTCGCCGGGAACCGCTACTGTCAACCAGTTACCGTGAGAGTCAATAGCAGCTTTTAAAGCATCTGGGCCTTGCCTTAAACCCATATCCAGCAGGCACTGAGGTTCCCAAGAGCGATCATTAAGCCAGTAAAGTTTTTGCGGAGTGAGAACGAAACAGCCGTTGGAAACAGGTAAAATGCCGCGCACGATTTCCGGCATTAATGAAATAGAAATAGACATTTCTCCTGTAAATAGCTGTTTTCCCGGCTGAGACAAAACCTTCACCTCTGTACCTACAGCAGCATAGAGATACGTTTCAGTGGCAATTAAAGCGGTCAACTGTGCAGGAAGTATCAGTGGCTTTGGCTGCGAAAGCGAATAGCGCACAGTCCCAAGTAAATTAATAGCCGACTGTGATGCTTTTTCCTCTTCAACTTCCAGCAAAGAGTCACTTTCCGACTTCAGACTTTTATCACCACTGGTTGTGGGATTTTCCCAGGGAATAATGCAGTCGCCCAATTGTCTGACAGCGGGGTCGTACATGATCAGTCGCAGAGCTTGAGCCATTTGCGAAGCACTGGCAAAGCGGCGGGCTGGCAGCTTTTCTAAAGATTTTTTGACTATTGCTTGCAAAGGTTCGGGGATGGCGTCGGGAAATTGCAAGCGTTGATTCAGGTGCGCCCACCTCAAGTCTCCGGGGGTTCCCCCGAAAGGGCGGTAGCCCATTAGCAATTCAAACAGCAGAATGCCTACTGCATATATATCTGACATCGGGGAAAAAAGACCGTAAAACCGCTCAGGGGCCATGTAAGCGGGGGAACCTACGGTAGCGTCGGGAGAAAGTTCTTGGTGGAGGCGAGTGGTACCAATTTCTGGCAGCCGACGCGCGATGCCAAAGTCAGAAAGCCGGGGCGACCAACCTTTTGCTCCTAAAGTTAGGAGGATATTTTCGGGTTTGATGTCGCAGTGAACTACGCCTCGGCGGTGGGCGTAGTCTAAGCCGGCTAAAACTTCCATGACTAGCTGTAAACCTTCGAGCAGACGCAAGGGGCGCTCTTGTTTGAGCAGGTTGCGGAGGGTTCCTCCCTCGCAGTAGTCCATCACCAAGTACCTGCCTGTAGCTGTGTGTTCTAGAGCTCGGCAGGTAACAATATTGGGGTGCTGCAAGGTGATCAGAAACCACAGCTCTCGCAAGAATTCGCTAGTTGGGGCTTTCTGATGACTAAGTTCTTTGAGAGCAACCAGTTGGCTGGTGAGGCGGGAGTCCTGGGCGGGAGCTTCTCGAACGCTGGCACAAAAGACTCGACCAAATTGTCCTTGTCCGACTAGCCCTAAAATGCGGTACTTAGAATGTTGCATCGGTCTAATTATAGAAAAAGCTTGAGCTAGTATTAAAATATGTAAATAATTCTGACAAAAATTCAAATTTTTGAATCGCTCGCCAGGTACAGCCTATGTTATCTCAGGTTCATTCTCAGCCTCCTTGAGAGCGATCGCACAGTCGCACCTATTAAAATCCTTGAGTTTCGGGACTATAAATCTTGCCGGATGCGGGTGCCAGATCTGGAACTACCTGTGGCTGCTATTTTAGTCGATCGCGACTATTACAGTTTTTTCAATGCCATGCAGAAAGTATCTAAGGTTTTAGCTTTTCAAGGCTAAGCTGGGGAATCGGGGCGAGGGTACAGTGATATGACGAAAACAGAAGTGCGGTTATCCCCTAGGGGTTAGAGAGCCAGAAGCCGATGCTGTCGTCAAGGCATCTTAACCTTTTTGAGTGTTAGCCAAATTTTTTTGCGCTTTAAATAAGTTGATCGTAACTTGCTAAATACTGAACTTGACAGGAGCAAACATCAATATGGTTAAAATTATTAAACTAGATCCAATTGCGGAGGAAATAGCAGTCGAAACCCGATCAAATATCCTATCTGCCTTACTTTCCAAAGACTTAGACGTTCTCAAGGAATGCGGGGGGCGGGGAATGTGCGCTACCTGCCATGTTTACATTAAAGAAGGCATGGAAGGCTTGTCGGACATGAACCGCCGCGAGAGAAGGACGTTGGAAGTCATTACTACGGCTAGAGCCAATTCGCGACTTGCTTGTCAGGCTCAAATTATGGGCGAGGGTGTGGTTGTACAGTTGCCTGCGGGGATGTACATTAATGCTATTGAAAATGTCGAAGCTCTGATAGGCCGCCGGGCCCAGCAAGATTTATTACACCCAATTACGGGTCAAGTAGTTGTAGAATCGGGAAAGTTAATTACTCGTTCTATCGTTACACAGCTTAATGAAACGCGCTTTCAAGTAGGACAGTATTTAGTTCGGACTAAAGAAGCTTAAAACTGATATCTTTGTATTTTAGTAGTAGAGAAAAATGTATGTTGAGCCAACTTGCGCGTTTGAGCACGGAAACAGACGGACGCTACGCCAGTGCAGAAGAACTCCAATTTTTGAAAGACTACTTTCAGTCTTTGAATCACCGGATGAGTGCTTATAAAAAAATTCAAGCCTCTGAAACAGACATTATGCGGCAAGTGGAAGCACAAATGCTGTCTCTAGACCCTAGTTTATTTCGGCGCGGGGCTAACGATATGACTGAAAAGTGCCGTGGAGATATTGTGCGGGTGTTGAGGCATTCAGCGGCAGCACTGTTGATTAATGATACTGAACGGTTGCGCGATCGGCTACTACTTTGGTTGCAAACTATTTTAGGCGCTGTTCAAGTTAGAAATAGTGCGACCGTAACCTACGATGTTATGAAAAAGGTTCTAAAACAATATCTCACGGTGGAAGAAAGGAACCTATTTTTTCCGATTCTGGACATCAACCGCACTTTACTAGGCAAATAATCAAGGGGATTGAGAAGTTAACGCCGATAAACTGTGCCGTTAGGAAGAGTGGCTCCAATCAACTTCGCTCCTGTTAAATCCGCCTCAGTGAGAATGGCTCCCCGGAGGTTTGCTCCTGTCAAGTCAGCTTTCTGCAAGTTGGCTTTACTCAGGTTAGCTTTGCTCAAGTTAATTTCATGCAGGCAAGAATTAGAAAGGTCGGCATTGAGCAGGTAGGCTAGACTCAAGTTGGCTTTGCTGAGGTTGGCCCGGCTCAAGTTAGCTTCCATCAGATAAGCACCGCTCAAGTTGGCTTCGTTCAACAATGCCTCTGCCATATTAATTCCAGTTAAAAGTTTGCGGCTCAAGTCTACACCGCTGAGGTCTGCCCCGCTGAGGTTAATACCGCTTAAGTGGCTGCCATTCAAAGTAATGTTTCTCAGATAGGTTTTGCTGAGGTCTGCTTTGCACAAATTGGCTCTATCCAAGCAAGCTTCGCTAAGGTCTGATCCGATCAAGCACGCGCCGTTTAAATAGGCTTGAGTGAGGTTAGCTCGTCTGAGATTAGCTTTCAACAGGTTGGCTTTGCTGAGGTTAGCACGGGTTAAGTTGGCTCCGGCTAGGTTGGCTTTGGATAATTCGGCTCCGGTGAGCTGTGCTTCGGTCAAGTCTGCCTCTTTCAAACTCGCTAGACTTAAGTAAGCATCTTTGAAGTTGGCCCCGTTGAGATTGGCTTTAATCAAATAAGCTTTACTGAGATTTGCCTCAGTGAGAACGGCTTTGGTGAGGTTAGCGGCGCTCATATCTGCACCTATGAGATTAGCATTGGGAAGAATTGCTCCGGTCAGGTTTGCCCAATTCAGATGAGATCCGGCTAGGTTGGCGCCGGTGAGATTGGCTTCGAGGAGATTGGCTCCACTCAGACTGGCTGCCATGAGGTTGGCGCCGGTGAGATTGGCTCCGCTGAGGTCAGCTTTGCTGAGATTGGCTCGGCTCAGATGGGCTTTGGTGAGGTCTGCCCCGCTGAGGTTAGCACCGATTAAGTAGGGTCGTTGCTGGTGTTGGTTGAGGTTTGCCAAAATTAGAGTTGGGGCATCGCTGGAACGGTATAAATCGATCGGACTCAACACAATGCCGCGCAGATTTGCCAGTCTAAAATCTCTTTCGCCGGCTGCATATCGAGTTAGAAGTTCATTGGCGTCCATTAAGTTCTAGCAAAATGTTTGAGGTTTTGATTGCTTTTAAATTTTATGAATTTCTAGAGTAAGTTATGAATTTTATAGCTGCTAGTTATAATCAGGTTTTTTTTAAATTGCTAAAACCTGATTTTTTGACTTAGGAGCTTTTTTATAATTTAACTCACAGTTTTGATGAGACGGGGGATAACATGGCTACAAAAAAAATGATTGGACAGCTATTAACAAAGTAATAGCTGTCAACTAAGTCAATTTTTCTGGAAAAGTTGACTGAGAATAGCTTCATGGTCTTTTCCTTCTTCGACCATAGAATCTGCAGGTTGGAGGCGATCGCGCAGCCCTAAAATAAAGCGGTTGCAGTCCGAACCCAATGATTCGCAGGATGTTTGCAGGCAGTGAAGTTCTCGACCCGTAAGCTGACTAAAGAACGAACTTAAAATACCTGCTTCTAAAAAACAGGCTGGTCGCTTAGACTTGGGAGCTGTTTGAGCAAAAAGAGAGTTAGCAATTTTTACTATTAAAAATCCATGTTCGGAATAGCTGGGGTCAAACTCAAATGTTCCCCATCCATGAGTTTTCCAACACTGCTGTAAGGACTGAAGAAATTCTACCATTTCCATTTCAGAAACTGGCTGACCGTAGTATTCGCTGACTTCTTCGCAAAAACGCACGTAGAAGTTTTTACCCCACCAGCGACCGCAGTTGAAAAGCACGAGGCGGGAGGCTTGACCTGTTTCTTGTTCTAAGCCGATATAAATGGCTTGAATCAGTGTTTCGGGGAGTGCTAAGAGCCGATCGCCCCGGCGGTTTTCGAGGAGGCCGAGTTCGAGGTCGCCTCGGACGTAGGCATCGCTGGCAAAGTAGTTTCCAGGGAGTCGGGGCTGTTTGAGTAAGTCGGCAATATTAATCATCGGAAATTTGTATTTGGGAATCGGGAATTAGAAATTGGGAAGAAAGCTGATTATTTATTACCTTGGTCAATAATAATTGACTGTGCTTGGTCAAAAAATGGTTGCAATATAGCCCGGGCTTGCTCGGAAAGCAATTCTTTTAAACGAGTTTGCAGCAGATTGCAAACAGTTGCTTCGATTTTTTGAGTTTGGTGGGCTGCGACTATGCCGGAAAGCCAGTCTACAAGGCGCTGTTCTAGAAAATTTTGATCGTTCAGCAGCATAGCCATAGCGCAGTACCGCAAGACTAACACCCAGTGTTTGAGCGATCGTTCTAAGGTTTCTTGTTTTTCGTCGGGGAACGTTTCTTGTAGCTTGTTGGCTACTGGTTGGAAGATGCTTGCTTCCTTCTCTCGCAAAAATTCGTAAATTTTTAAGCGCTGGACAAGGGTTACAGCTTGACGCTTAAAAGCTATGAGTTCTTCGCCTTTTAAAAAGCGGTTTTCTGCCTGATCCAGCAGCGCCTCAATCTCAGGGTGCATGATTTTAATTAAGTGGTAATCGGTAATTGATAAAAGGAAGGAAGTTCGGCAACAAGCAATGTACGGGATTTAACGGGTTTAACTAATGGATTTTGAAGGATGAGGAAAGAGGGGTCAGGGAAAAGGGATGAGGGATGGCCCTATTTTTCATTTTTTATTGCCTACACAGATTAAAACAGGTCGAATAGGTCATCAATGGTGACTTCGGCTTGTTCAGAAATAGAAATTACTGGCAAGGGTGGCGGTAGGGGTAGGGCACCTACTTCCGGAATTCCTTCCCAAGAAATAGCTTGAAAAAAGTCTGCTACTGGCTGGGTTAAACTCAGAAGTTGACCGGGGGTCGAGCCATTTGGGGTTTCTAAAGATTTTCCCAGCCAATTATAGTGACCAAAGAATTCTTGGACAGATTGGTCCAACCATGAAGTTTGACTTTTCATCTTTCTTCCTGCCTGGAGAAATCCACCATCGCACTTTCGATCGCGAAATTGGTGGGAGGAAAGGCAGGGCAGGGGATGTGCCTTTCCAGGTTGTTTACCGCAATATTTCACCGTGTTGCAGTCGATTTTGAATATCGCGGGCGTTGGCACCTTCGTTGAGCCAGAATGCTGCTGCATCAATTTTATCTGGGTTACCAAGCAGGAACTTGCAATAGGTTTCTCCCATTGAGTAACATTGGAGTTCTATGCAGCTCAGAGGCTTTTTGACTAGAGATCCGAAAAAACCGGCGAACAAACCAGCGTATAGGTGACAAACCGGTTTGCCTACGTCTCCCAATGTGCGAGCAACTGCTGAGTCAAAGAGGTTGATGAAAATGCAGCCGTGTTTGCGATCGCTCATGTCCACTTCCCAGCGACCCCAACCTTGAGCCGTGAAAGGCCACCACCAAGTTTCTAGCAGAAACATGAGATTTGACTGGCGAATGTTCTGGCTGTATTCGGCACTAAACCATTTTTGAAAAAATTCGGAATCTTGGAGTCCCCACTGGCAACCAATAGTATACATGATGACAGAGGACGCGGGGCCGACTTCTTCTTCGAGCCCCTCCACCAAACCGATAATGAAGTCTTCGCTGGTAAAAATGTTGCGCGACTGATTCCAGTCGTCAATTGTACCCATCTGGCGATCGAAGGCAAAAAAATCCTGAAACCTATAGTGGCTGTGAGTTTTAGGATGATTTTTCTTCAGTAGCGATTCGCTGTGGGGGGAGATTTCTTTTTTGGCGGTAGAGACCATTGGCGGGTTATTCCTTGTTGGTGTAGTTTGGTGAAAATTAAAGTCAAATAAACGGGCCTGTGTATCCAATTTAACTTTATTTTTCTAAAGGCAGGCACAGCCTAGAATTTTTTACTGCAATATAAAAATTAAAAATTCTAGGATGCTAAATTTAGGGGCTTGTTGGGAGTTCTGCCTTCGGACAACTGCTCTCTGGGTGCTGGTGAAAGTGGGTATAACCTTAAACGGGTATGTGTTATCGTTTTGTGCAAGCTGTCCACTATATATATAGGGCATATGGGGATGAAAAATCACGCTTGTATTGCAATAGGCATCAATCAATATCAGTTACTCCAGCCTTTGAGTTATGCCCAAGAGGATGCAGAGGCCCTGTACGGTTTTTTGACTGAGGAGGCGGGTTTTGCGCCGGATGGATGTCTGCTGATGACCGATAGCTCGCCGTCGCTGTGGGGTCAATCTACATATCCAAATCGGGAAAATATTCTGAGATTGACCCAAACCCTGTGCGCGGAACACGTGCAACAGGGAGATTTACTCTGGTGTTTTTTTAGCGGCTACGGTGTCAGCTATGAAGGTAAGGATTATTTGATGCCGGTTGACGGCAATCCGGCTGACATTCAGGGTACGGGGATTCCGGTAGAGTTGCTGTTGAATACTCTCAAAAACGCTCCTACGGAAACGGTGTTGGTGCTGGTTGATATGAACCGCAGCCAGATTGTGAAAGCTGGGGAAATGATCGGCTCTCAAACGGTCGATCTGGCGCGGGAACTGGAAATCCCAACGGTGCTTTCTTGCCGCCCGAATCAAGTTTCGCGGGAAACTTCGGCTTTGCGTCAGGGGTTTTTTACGACGGCGCTTTTGGAGGGGCTGCGATCGGGACAGTGCATGACCATTAAGGGTTTAGACCGTTTTTTGAGCGATCGACTGCCGGAGCTGTGTGACCACCATTTGCGTCCGAAACAAGAACCTTTGATGGTGGTGAATCCTCCGGGAAAGGCTAATTTGGTGATTTTGCCGGATGCTTCAGGGGTACCAACTGCTGCGTTGGCCGGACGCAACGGCAATATGACTGTTGGTACGGCTGATGGGTTCGATCGCCCGCAAATAGCGACGGCTACGGCTCGAATGGATCTGCCTCCGGCAGTTCGCAACGCTCAGGATTCGCCTGTTGAGAAGCCACCTGTGTCGCAGCCAAATTCTGTGGCCGCTGCTGATGGGGGAGGCGATCGACCGAACTTGCAAAAGCCGGAGGATGAGCATAACGGGGGGTCGGATAAGTCATTTTTGCAGCAGCTAATTTTGTGGAGTTCAGCTACGGCTTTGGTGCTGCTGTTGGGTGTTTTTGTGACGAACAAATCAATTTTTATTGGTCAGCAGGAAGGAGATCCTCGATCGCCTGCTGAAAATGCCCAAAACTCTGGATCTCAAAAATTTACTGGTACTGGGGGGGCGCAGAACCAACCGCGGGCGGTGCAAGCAGGGACTGGAACCAAGCAGCCACCATCGAGCCAGCAGGTGTGGGCTGAGGCAAAAACTTTCCTCAAGGATGGTTCGGCTTCTAGTTTTAATAAAGCAGTGGTTAAGGCGAGAACGATTCCCGCTAGCGATCCGCTTTACCCGCAGGCTCAGCAGGATATTGAGCGCTGGAGTTTGACAATTTTGGATATAGCTAACGGGCGGGCTGCTCGGGGGGATTTCCAGGGGGCGATCGGCGCGGCTAAATTGATGCCGGATGTCAATCAGCCTGTTTACAATCAGTCGAAACAGGCGATCGCTCAGTGGGAGGAGCTATCCAAAGACCAGGATGTAAATGCTGCTTTGCTATCGGCTGCTAAGGGTCAAATTAAGCGGGGGGTTGCCTCTTCTTACAGTAAAGGCATCCAGCAAGCTAATAAAATTGAACCCGGTCAGCCGAAGTATGAAGAAGCTCAACAGTTAATTGGACAGTGGAGCGAAAGTATTCTCAAAATTGCTCAGTTGCGCGGCTCTCAAGGAAAGCTGAAAGAGGCAGTTGAAGCTGCTTCGCTGGTGCCGTCGGGTACTAAGAGTTATCAGCCTGCTCAGAAGGAGATCGCCAATTGGAAAACTAAGCTGCAACGCCCGAAAAAAGGTTGATTTAGTTGATAATTTCTCGGTTTCCCACCGGGAAATTATCTTAGCGACTGACCAACATCGGTCGTGAGCTTGAGCGATACCTCTTGATACTGCAAAAAGAGACCTACATATCGATAATTTCAAACCAATAATTTTATTCACCATTTCCCCTCCCAGCTTCTGCGGGAGGGGATTTTATATGCTGCCTGGTCGGTTTGTTTTGTATAGTGAAAGATATCGTATGAGCTGGTTAATGGGGGTTGCATAATAGCGGGAGGATTTTAATTTTTTTTGTGATGAGCCCATGAGTCCGAAGGCGTGTATTTTCAAAGCAGGCGGGACGCCTAACCCTACTCCCCACAATGCCTCAAATTGTGCAACCCCTGTTAATTAATATTTTAAATTCCCCTCTAAAGTTCCATAAATCACCACTCGCACCGTCAAAAATGAGTGGTTTCTCAACAATAAATATTGGTGCAACTTAGTTTAGGAAAATATAAATACCCCTAAATTATTTAATTTAAAAACTAATTAAACAAGTTGATTTTCGTATTTTATTTTGTAGGCTTATCAGCTTAATCTATAGTTCATTTTAACTTAAGTGACAAGCGAATTTGGCTATAGTGAATTCCTATATAAGGCAAATGACCAAGGCAAAATCGCCTTAAAAGTTGGGTATGCAGAGTTGATTTTTTTTATCTCTCTTTGTGGGCTATTAGGAGCGATCAACGGCTGGAGGACTGTTTAAACTTGTGCTGTTTTAAACAAATTAGCAGGTATCCATCTGTTATGAATTATACAAAATGAGCCGTTACTGGCAATTCTCGCGGAGGAGCGATCACACCCCACGAATTCAGAAAACAGGTGCACCGCCACACAGCACAAAATATCTGGATTTTCAAGCTGCGAGTCTTCGTTTGCCCGGAGATCACAAAGCTGCCTTAATTAACACAAATAAGGGCTTTGCAAGAAAATCCAAAAAATATTTCCTTGAGAAACAAGAATAAAAACTTGGTCGCTTATTGTAGCCCCGGTAACAACACGTATGCCTGAAGTTATAGTTCACAGCCAAGTCTACGAGACGATCTAAATCAATAGGGTGAGGTGGCGCTGTCCGGGTGTTAAGAGGGGCGATCGAAGAGGAATGTTCCCGGAGCGATCGCTTCCCAATCGGGGAGTGTAAAACCTAGGAAGGCAAGGCGTTGGAGACAATCCTGAACTTTTTGAGTTCAGGAAAGTAGCGTTAGCACTAAACTCTACCGTATTGTGGAAATCGAGCCAAATTTGTAACAGTTCTTAACTATAAATAATTCTGCCAAAACTGCTAGCATGGTGACACTTTTGCTAGCAAAAACAGATAAAGTAAATAAAGTTGGCTAGCTCTAGACGCGCCGATCCCCATCCTGGGGATGTTGAATCAATTTGATTCATACCAAGTGGTTTTAGAGTTACAATCGGAAGCAAAGCATCGCTATTTAACTGAGTTCTTTACTTACTTTTACTTTCAGCTATGAACGTGGATTTTATCAAAGCCCAAGTCAGGTTGCTACAGGGTGCAAGTTCATCGGAGCGAGAAACCCTTATGAAAAACATCGGCGTCTGTGCTGGCGTGATCCGACCGGGAGAGTACGTGACTCCGCAACGGAAGCACGCCATCACTCTCTGGCTGCAAACAAATGCGGTTCGCCTCCGGCTTCCCCAACTTCCTCTGGACTTATCGGGCCAAAAGCCTTAACAGGGAAGTAATCAAGACGTAGCGACAAAATCAAAGAAATTAGTCAATCTTACCTAAAAGTGCGTTTTTCTTGAGCTGTACAGGATCAATGAAACACGATTAAGATTGAAAAAATGTTTGTAGGGAAAGTTGGGCTCGAAAACACGCCTGTGGACAAGAAGCGGCCGACCGCTTTGGTAGAAGCAGGAAGTGAACGTCAAACCTGCTCTAAAAGTAGATTTGAGTAAGTTTCACAGAAGGGATTATTCTGCACAACTATAACCTGGGTTATTTGCTTTTAGATTTGAGATTCACCATTTAGCTGGTACTGGATAAATTTGCTATTTGTGGATCGCCTGAAAAATTATCCTATTCAATAGGTATAACTAATTACAGGGGCAGTCATTGAACTGCCCTTACTTTTGAACCCCGATGAGAAACTGCTGCAAGTTACAATAAACGCATCTACTTGCAGATAGAGTTTAGGTGAACTCTCATGTAAGCAGCAGGATCTCTATATTATCTGGTATGTTCGAGAGAAGGGGAGAGGGAGAGAGGATTTGACGAGCTTTAATAGGGAATTAATATCATCCAACAGAACGAGTTATAGCAACCCTTGCAGGAGTCGTAAAAATATATAGGGATAGTACCTTTCTTTGCCTACCCCTGCCTCATGGGGGCAACCACGGGGGGTTTGCCCCTACAAGAATTACACAAAGGATTTAGGATGGCTATATTACAATTCACTTGCTTTCTAATATATTTTTCCACAAAAATACTGTGAGCAAAAAACAAAAATTTCCTTATTTAGTTGGTTCCCGATGGACTTCACACCAAAAAACTTGGGGGTGGCGACACTTTCAAGTCGTTAACCGAAAAAACGAAGGTAAATGGGTATTTGCAGAAATGGTGGCGGCTTGCGATCCAAATGTACGTTTTTGGCTGAACGCCGCACAGCTCAAAGACAGATCACTCTGGCAAGCTGGATGGCAGTCTACGCAAGAATTAGAGGAATTAGAAACTGCAGACTAAAAGACAGGGCTGTGGGGTAGAGTCAGGGGAACTTCCGCCGCCTGCTGCTATCGTTCCGATCCCAACCAATACGGAGTGAGACTTTCCCGGTTTTGAAAAATCTTTTACATAACTAGAAGTGCTGGAAACCCTTATGTGGCAGCGTTTTTGCTTAAGTAAGTCGGTGGGAAAAATCCTAAGTATGTAACAAAACATTAAGTACGGCGATCTGAACTCAATTTAATGCGTTTTGTAGGGTAGTGTACTTTTTTTCTATACTCAAGCGATAAGTTAAATTGACTAAGGTCGATCGTCCCATATTTCCAACGGCACAGGGCGCAACCTTCCCGCTACTTCTACACTGGGCCAATTCGGATCAAAAGTCAAATTTTCCAACGTTCCATCGCTGTGAATTAAAAACGTATCCTCAATCTTTGCTCCCGACAAACTCGGATTCCAAGCCACAGCCATATTTTCTGCCAAAATATCTGAAGTAGCCGGATTCGCCACAATTTCCCGCGCCAAATATCCGGTAGTCCCGCCTTGATGGTGTTCCGCAAGTGCTTGAGGATATCCGTGCTCTTCGTAAGCAGTTTTAAGCGTTTCATAAACCGCATTCAGCGTTACTCCCGGCCGACACAAATTTAGCGCCGCTGCTTCAATTTCCCTGACTTGTCGGTGCAACTCTGAATGCTTTTCCCCAAGAAAATCGAAACAGACAAATCTGGTTAAATTTGCATACAAACCCCATCCTCTCGCGCAAAATACTAACATTGCTTGTCGTCCAATTTGTTCGGCGGTAGCTGTGGCGTGGCGGTACATTGGTAAACGCCTTTCTCCAGCAACTAATGTCAGGGCTGGATGCAAACCTCTCGCCCACAAAGCCTCTGCACCGGCTCCCGCTAGCTGATATTCTGTCCATGTTGGTTTGGCTGCGGAAAGTACCTCTGTCATCGCTTCGCTGGCTAAACGCCCGACTCGCCGGTATCGCTCTAATTCGCTTAACATCATTGTCTGTTTGCGAGACTGTAAAGATGCGATTATTGGCGTTTCTTTGGGATAAATTGGCCGATCGCTCATGACGTTACCGTCACCTGTAATTTCTTTGACGAAAGCTTCGCGCTGTGCAACATCTGCCCAAGGATAGATGTGCATTTGAAAGTTGGCTGGCAATTCCTCGTCTTGCAAGCGTTGAGCTTCGATTTCATCGGTGAGAACCCAAGCGTTTTCGGCAGTAATTAATATTTCTGCAACTCCGGTTTCTGCAGTTAGCAATACTGTATGGGAACCGCCGGCTGTGGCCCAAGCAAACCAGTCAGTGCCTCGCAAGCGAAGGGCGATCGCTTTTGTTTCGGTTAAGGCTTTGCGGATGAATTCGAGTTTTATATCGACTTCTTTGTTGAATGAGTTTGTCATATATTGACCCAAAATCTAACATCTAAAATAGATTGACCGATACCGCTTGCAATTCTTTAGCTTTTTCTTCTGGTAAAGCGTCGTTGGCAAACATTCCGGCGGCGAGTTCGGTTCCTGCGAGGTATTTTAGCCGATCGCTCGATCGATAGGGCGGATAAAATTGGGCGTGCAAATGCGCTTCTGGATGGGGTTTGCCGTCTGTGGGCCCTTGAAACCAAGCCATCAAATAAGGGAATGGGCGATGCCACAAACCGTCATATTTGAGGGTGACTGTTTTTAATGCTTTAGCGAGTGATTGACGCTGTTTTTCCGTCAAATCGATAAATGTAGCAGCGGGGGCGATCGGGGCAATCCACACTTCGTAAGGGTAGCGGGCACAAGCGGGGACAAAGGCGATCGCCTCTTCGTCTAAATAAATAATTCGCTGTTTGTCGGCAATCTCTTTTTGAATCAAATCTTGCAGCAAACCGCTACTGTTTTTTTGATAGTAAACCGATTGACATTCTAGCATCCGTGCCGGCACCGGAGGCACGAAAGGATAAGCGTAAATTTGCCCGTGGGGATGGTGCAAGGTTACTCCGACTTCGACGCCGCGATTTTCAAAGGGCAAGACGTATTCAATTTCGGGATTGCTGCCAATAACTGAAGTGCGATCTGCCCATACTTCTAACAGCAATTCCAAGTGAGATAACTCCAAAGCGCCCAATGAAGCCAGGGGATCTTGAGTGAAAACAACGACTTCGCAAATGCCTTTGGCGGGCAAAGTTTCGACAATATTTGCAGGTGCATTTTTTGCTTGCAAAGTCATCGAGGGAAAGCGGTTGTCAAACACTGCTACATCGTAATCTCCCGGCGGCAATTCTGTCGGAAACTTAGGGTTAATTGTAGCTGCCAGGGGGTTGTATTCCGGCGGCGGCATGAAAGTTCTTCCCTGACGGTGGCTGGCGTATGCTACCCATTCCCCCCGCAAAGGATGCCAGCGAAAGTGAGGGTTTGCCTCTACGGGTTCATTGCTGGGACTTACGGCCGCGATACCTTCTGGGATTGGATAGCGGCTGTACAGTGTGAGTGGGCGGCCGTCTGGTTTTAGCAATTTTTGGGCGTACATTTTTTGTAGGGGCGGGCGATCGCGTTTAATATATGTTAGGAGTATAACTTCGTGCTTTGAGAATCCGCCCCTACCTAAAGTCGCAAATTATGTTGACAAGTTTAGTTTGCAGTACCAATGTCAGCCTACCGTCTGCTATTGTGGAACGGGCCCCAGAGCCAGGATCTGGATTCAATTTAAATGCGTAGCAGCTTACGATCGCAATTCCCAATTACCCCGTATATTTATTGATCGACCATTCGATCGAGCTTTTCCTTAACCAACAAGTCTAACAACGAGCGCAACACAAACAAGCCACCGAATCCCGAAACCGCAAAAGCTGCGATCGCCCCCGTTTGATATCCGCCCACTAGCAGCACTGCACCCGACAAAAACACAAAACCAGTCAAACAAGCGAAAATTAGAGTTTTCAGGGCTAAGTTAATGCGTTTCAAGGCTCTTTCGCTCTCTAGATTGCGCACTCTAATTTGCATTTCGCCCTCTTCAATTCGCTGCTCCAAACGGTTGAGAAAAACTTGCGATTTGCTCGGCTGCCGTAACTTATATGTAATAAAACTCCGCGCTTGCCTTGCCAATTCTCCGATGGCATTTCCCCGCCCCTTGCTCACCGCAATACTTTTGACAAAAGGCTGAGCGGATGCTAGGAAATTGTAATCAGGGTCGAGAGTTCGGGCAATGCCGTCGAGAGTCGTTACCGACTTGACAATAAACATCATTTCTGCAGGCAAGCGAAACGGTTGCTGCTCGAACATGATGTAAAGTTCGTTTTTAATTTCATTAAAAGCTTGAAAGTCGATCGGCTTATCAATAAACTTATCCAAAAGAAAAGCAATCAGCCGGCGTACCGGCATCATATCCGGCATCGGCTCAACCAAGCCGATCGAAATTAAAGTATTGAGTACCTCGTCAGCATCCTTTCTCATCACAGCAAAAAAAGTCTTGACCATTTGGTCTTTAGCCAGAGACTTCACCTCAGCCATCATCCCAAAATCGTAAAAAATTAAGCTACCATCTTCTGTCACCGCCAAATTTCCCGGATGCGGGTCAGCTTGAAAAAAGCCGTCAATTAACAACTGTTTTAAATAACAGCAAATTCCGAGTTGATTGAGCTTCACAATATCCACTCCTATCGCCTCTAAACTAATGCGGTCGTCCACCTTAATGCCTGGTGCGTATTCTAGAGTCAGCACTTTTTTAGTCGTATATTGCCAGTAGACTTTCGGGACAATAACTTGAGGATATTCTCGAAAATTATGGCTAAAGCGATCGGAATTTTTACCTTCTTGCACGTAGTCAATTTCTTGATATAAAATCTTAAAAAACTCGTGATAAATAGATTCCAGGTCATATTTGCGCGTCCCAGGCAAATAGCGATCGCAAAAACGCATCACTTGGCGCACCGCCTTCACATCCAAATCAAATAAACTTTCCAAACCCGGACGCTGCACCTTTACAATCACATCTTCCCCGGTGTGCAGCCTTGCTTTGTGCACCTGTCCCAGACTCGCAGCAGCCAGAGGCGACGGGTCAAAATCGCGGTACAAAGCATAAATATCCTTGCCTAACTCTGATTCTACAAGAGCGATCGCCTCTTCGGAACTAAACTGAGGAACCCGATCCTGCAACTGTTCGAGTTCCTTGACATATTCAAGTGGCAGCAAATCCGCCCGAGTCGAGAGAGACTGCCCGATTTTAATAAAAGTCGGGCCTAAATTCAGCAAAGTATTGACCAACCAATGAGCGCGAATTCTTCTAGTATGAGGCGAATTATTTTGCAGCAGTGCGTCCCACCACAAAAAAAACATAAACTTTCCCGCCGCTGCAAAAATGTCTATTTGCCGTGCCAGTGGCGAATATTTAGAACGTTGCCAACGCAGGGTTTTAGGTGCAGCTTTTGTGAGCATAATATTGGCGATCTAATTCCATGCACCGTGACAATTTTTAGGGACAATCCAGGACGCAGAAACCGGCTTGTACAAAAAGACGGATTGCAGGCCTTTGAAACAGTTAAAAAACTCAGTTTCTTTGGTCTATACTGCGTAATATCATCTCCGACTATACAATTATAATTAAGTTCCTAGTAAGTAATACAAGTCCTGATTAATTCATAAATAAAGGACAGTCGCACTCACTACAAACACCCGCTAAGTACGGGCTAATAACCAGACATAATATAAGTTCTGGGGAAAATCAGCAATTGAGAACCGGCAATTTAGACGGCAACCAGACAAACAATTCAAAACAGAGGACTTGGTAGTGTTTACGACATTTCCCAATCTCCCTTTTCTGGCAAGTCTTCTAGTTTCGCCTGTTCGCGGCCAATTCCCAGCAGGTTCTCAACCGAACTATTCTTCTACATTACAGAGTTCCGCTGCAAATTGCGGCAGAGTCAAAGTAAAAGATGTGCGCCACAAATTGTCAGATTCTGAACTTTCTGTCGGACAGCTAGATACATCAATAGTACCATTCAAGTGCTGCACTAAACACTTTACCAGAGCCAGACCCAAACCCGTACCGGCGATAGCTTGGTCAGTAATGCCCGTGCCACGGCGGAACTTGTCAAAGATGTGGGGCAAATCAGCCGCAGAAATGCCGCGCCCGACATTAGAAATGCTCAGGACAATATAGCCGGTTGCCTCAGACGCCTCCAAAACTACCGCAGTTCCAGAAGCAGAGTATTTTCCAGCATTCGTCAGCAGCTCCAGCAGTACCCGATTGAGAATGTCCGGGTCAGTTTCCCAGCAAGGGGTCAACTTAGGCAAATCCACCTTAAGAGTCAATTGCTTATCCGCCCACTGTTTTTCAAAATCCCTAACTAAATCTTTAAATAAACGGTTGAGATCGATTTTGATTAGAGAAATCGGGACTTGCTGAGGCTCAAACTGCTTGAGGGCCAGCAAATCGTTAACCAAATCAGTTTCCTTAGAACACTGCTGTTCTAGAATATCGAGATACTTAGTCCGATTCGCTGACGGCAGTTCAGCTTGTTTGAGCATCAGAATCGCCAGTTTCATGATTGTTAAAGGGGTACGCAACTCGTGACTCAGAGTGCTGAGAAATTCGTCTTTAACCAGCTTCAATTTCCGCATTTGCTCTAGCTGATTGGCAGATTGTTCGTACAGTTTTCCCTGCACGTCTAGACTTTGCTGCAACTGAGAGGTTCTGTCTAAGACTGCGGTTTGCAATTCCTTAAGCGTTTGAGTTTGGACAATCATCTTGCTCGCTTGAGCGCTGACTGATTCCAGAACTTCTAATTCTTCCGGGCTCCAAGTGCGCGGCTTCGAGTGCTGCAAAACCAAGAAACCCAAAACTGTTTCCTGGCAGCTACCGCCCGTGAGGGGAACCAGCAGCAAGCCGCGGATGCCTTGGAGTTTCAAAATTTCTGTGGCTGCCTCTTGTTCTTTGCCGATTAATGCGCCTGCGTCAGCGAGGGCGAGGGGTTTGGGTGCGCTGTGGAATGCTTGGTGGCACAAATTAGATTCTGACAGCCAAAAAGCGGGAGAGTTATGTGGTTTTGAGTTGGGAATTTTGGATTTAGAATTAGCAGTTTTATCCTTGTTTTTTGTTTTGGATGTTGAGCTTTTTTTGCCGATCGCGCTTTGTGGTATTGGCTGTTTGTTTGGCTCTTTTTTTACAACTGATTCACAAACTAATTCGACTTTCGCTTTGGGAGTTGTATTGGGGGAGCGAGTTGTAAATAGAGGATCTGTATATTTCAATAGCAGGATTTGGCCTATATCTACTTCCAGGGTATCGACGGTATTTTCAATAACTTGCTGCAATATTCGATCAACTTCTGAATTTGTGTGGATCGAGGCAGCAACTGACCTCAGTAGATTTTTGTATTTAGCTTGTCGCTGTAACTGTTCGTTTAAGCTGGCAATTTCTTGAGTTTTTTGAAGGTGAGAAATCGCGCTGCCGATCGTGTCTGATGCTGCTTCAAGGCGCTGCCGATCGGCTACCGACCACTCGTGAGGTTGCGACTTACCAATAATCATCATGCCATTTACAGCCCCTCCAAATCGCGCAGGCCCTGCCAAAATTGCCCGAAAAGGCAGCGGTGTCACAGGGGAATTGGGCGAGGAAGCTGCCGGAATATCAAGAGAGTCCGATATCGCCACTATCTCGCCGTCTACTAGCACGTTTGCCCAAGCGGGGTGTTCGAGTGATCTGCTAGGCGGTTTTAATCCTGTAGTTTGGGGGTGTTCTGGTGTTTCAGTGGAATCCGCAACACCCGCAACAGACGGGAGATTGCTCCTATTTTGCCAGTAAGCATTCGGATGTACTACTTTCTGGTCAACCACAGCAGTAACCACACAGAAATCTGCCCCCCATGCAACCCCCAAAGTATTGGCTATTTGCATCAGCAGGATTTCTCGATCAAAGCTGGTCGCGAGAATTTGGGAAATTTGTCGCCCGAGAAGGGCAGGATCGACCTGGAACTGCATAAGACGATCCAGAAATTTTGGGACTGAGAATGGTTCTGCGATTTGGGGTAAATGCAAAGTGCAAAACTCTGAGGCCGATCGGTCGATCAAAGTAAAGTCTTGATTTCCCTGGCGATCGATCATGGCAACCAAGCCTTTATTCTAAGATGTTTGAGCCGGCTCCCGCTGCCAATCTAGAACCTCTCCATAACCGTCGGCTTGACCGTTATGAGTCTGCTTTCTGTGTTTGTGCAGCCGGTCGGCGGGTCGCTCGATATGTAAAAATATACCCAGATCTGACCGAGTTCTATTTTCCTGTTTTTTAGCCTTGGATCTGTAAGGGATGAACTTTACCCTCCTTTACCGAATGATTATCAATCCCATTCCCGCTAATTTTGACGGTTATTAGTAGTATGAAGCTTTTCTAGAGACGGCTTAGTGACACCCCTCTTCTCACCCTGTGATATTTCCTATTTAAGTTTGTGATCTTAACAAATTTTTATTTTGATACCAATCGGCCGATCGAGTAACGCCGATCGCAAAAATTGAAATTCCCCAAATTATCACTCATAACATAACTGAGAGTTTCCGAGTTTTGACTCAAAAACTCATTTTTCACAACACCTAGAGCAGCGCGGCGAACTCTTAGTTTAAATTTATCCGACTTACCTGCTTACTTATTTTGTGCTTCCTGTTGGGCTTTATCGCTATTTTGGCGGTAAAGTGCAGTACGGTTCAGAGCCATTGTATAGCGGGGATGCTTGGAAGGCACGGCGGCCATCAAATCGGAAGCTTGCTGCCACTTAGCAGCTACGACTAACCAATCCTCGCGAGATTGAGCAGTTTTGCCCTCGGTGGCTGCTTGTTCGGCTACTCGCACTGCTTGGGCAAAAGAGTCAACAGCAGAATTAACAGTCTCCTTAGAAATTTTCAAAGCAGGTTTTACCTCCGAGGGAGGGGCACTGGCAACTGCTTGGGTGCTGACTTGTGTGCTGTTTGGCACTTGGGAATTAAGTCCTTTGTGGATGGCGGCCGCTGCTGCAAGCAACAGCACGGTCAAGCTGATGCCGCCGACGATACCGCGCTGAAATTGCCGCGGTTGCTGCATCGATCGAGGTATAGCCATTCTCGGCAAAGCCCGCTTGCCTGCCACCGCTTGTCGTTCGTGATGGGCGGTGGTTAAACGCTTGAACAAATTCGGCTTTCGGAGTTTAATTTCTTGAGACCACAACAGTTGATTTTCGGCATCGCGGCTAATTTCTTCTAGCCACAGCAGTTGGTGTTCTCGGACAAGCCGGCTGTTGATGTTGACTCGGCGAATATTGTGGGGCGAAATGCGTTCCAAAATTTCTCGGACTCGATCGACCAAACTAGACTCTTCGAGCAGTTGGGGCGTTGCAGCTTCGCACAGCAGTTGCAGCACCCCGTCTGCAAACACGGCTCGGGCCCTGACCCCTACCTGTGCCAGTTCGTCATTAAGGATTTGAATAATCGATGCAACCGAGCCCTCGCGAGCTTGTCGAGCAATGTCATCTATTGGATTTGCCATAAAACTATCTTGACGCTTAGCAATCTGTTAATTGTTAACCCAAAGTCTCGGATCTAATTTTTACTCATACAGGTTATCACTGACACTGCCAGGTTAAAATGAACAGATGCAAATCTTGCATACCGATCCACTTAAAATTATCACCACAGCATCGAGCGAGGCTAACAGGAAATAAACTATGGGTAAAGTAATTAGCGGTCAAATTTTTGTTGTAGACGACAACATCGATACAGATCAAATTATCCCTGCCGAATACCTGACCCTGGTTCCCTCGAAGCCGGATGAGTACGAGAAACTAGGCAGTTACGCTATGATTGGGTTGCCCGATCGCTACGGTAAGTTTATCGAATCCGGTGAACAGAAAACCCGGTATCCGATTATAATAGCGGGCGAAAATTTTGGCTGCGGTTCTTCGCGGGAGCACGCTCCGATCGCTCTGGGGGCCGCCGGCGTCACAGCAGTGGTGGCTTTGTCTTACGCACGCATTTTCTTTCGCAATTGCTCGGCTACTGGCGAATTGTACCCGATCGAATCAGTCGAGCGGCTCTGCGACTTGTTTGTAACGGGGCAAGAAGTGACGATCGATTTTACAGCAGAGGTAATTGTCAACCACACTCTCGATCAAACTTTCTCGCTCAAACCTTTAGGAGAAGTAGGCCCGGTAATAGATGCCGGAGGGTTGTTTGACTACGCGCGCCAAACGGGGATGATTGCTGCTCGCTCTTAACAGTTAAACCCCCTGCAATGTAGGGTGCACGCCCGGGCGCACCTTACGAGTATCTCCCTGCTCAAACCCATGCAATGTAGGGTGCGTGCCAATTTTATCAAATCGAGTCAATAAAATTTAACAAAATACGTTGGTGAGCAATCCCAAAAGGTCGCACATCTCCTGACTGCTCAGAAAAGCATTTGCCGGCCCGAATCTGATCGGGTGTCAACAACTTCATATCCCAACCTTCAAGCAAAACTAAATCCTTGACATCCGCACTAAGTTGTCCGTGAAAAACGTGGCGAACCACATCTTTTTCGACATCGGAACAGAAAAAAGAAATACTTGGAGGAGCATAGCCAATTTCCTCTGATAATTCCCGCACTAGAGCAACTTCCGGCGTTTCTCCCGGTTCCAAGTGTCCGCCAAACAAAGCCCACTGTCCGGGATACCTGATGTGAGGAATATCGTCTCGCAACTGACAGAGAAACTTGCCGTCTTGGTACAAAATCGCGATCGCAACGTGAAGTTTAGTCATAAAAAAGTTCGGTCACAAGCAATGTATGGGATTTTACGGATTTAACCGCTGGATATTGAGTATAGAAGGAAAAGGAAAGAAGTTATCGAGGAAAAAGAGGAGAATGTGGTGTAGTAGGGGCAGGTTTACCCTAATCTGTAATATAAACAAAAGAGCCGATAAACCCGTCCCTACTGCGATATTATCGTCTATAAACTTTCAGCAGAAATAAACATAGCAACCTCGCTTGGGCGCAAGTACAAAATTTTGATTTTTATGAAATGGACGTACTTAATCCTTGAAACAAATTAGCATATTGGTATTTTTATTTATTTGCCGCTGGAGTGCGCTTTAATTGTTCCATTTCCTCAACATAAACTTCACCTAAATCCTTTCCGGCCAATTCCTTCAGAGTAATACTCTTGTAGCGGACTTCTCCTTTCAGCAAGACTTCATCGCCAAGCTGGGGCAAAACTTGGTTAGTTAAAACCCAAATCGTACCCGTACCGTCTTGAAGTTGATAAGCCGCATTCCCCACAAACGGAGCGCGATTTTCTACCTTCCCCCGAAGATAAACTTCAGCATCGACTTGCCGCTTTTGTTGAACGTCGCCAATGCTAGCCACATTAAAGCCAAGATTAAGTTGAGACATGGGTAAATTGCCGCAACTGAAAAAACCGCTGGCGAGGATTAGCGATAAAGAGCTGGTACAGAATCTTTGAACCCAAACTTGCTTAATTGCAGTAGTCATTGGTCAACTGATTTGAGATTTGAGATACGACTTACTTTAACAGAATCCCAAGAATCGATCGCAAGTAAGAAATTTCTCTAGTGTAGTCCTTGACGGGGATTAAGCTAAAATCTAAAATCGTCAGCCCCTAACCCAGAGTCTACAATGGATGCCAAAACTGCTCAAATACTAGATGGCAAAGCTTTAGCGACAAAGATTCAAAGCGAGCTGAGCGATCGAGTCCGCGCCCTACAACCCCAAAAGGGCCGTCCTCCTGGACTTGCGGTGCTGATGGTGGGCGACAACCCCGCTAGCGCAGCCTATGTTCGCAATAAAGAGCGAGCCTGCGCTAAGGTTGGCATAGCTTCCTTCGGCCAGCATTACCCCGCAAACACAACTCAAGCCGAACTAGAACTTGCAATTCGTGCACTCAACGACGACGATCGAGTAGATGGCATTTTAGTTCAATTACCGCTACCAGAGCACTTAGACGCAATTTCGCTGCTGTACCAAATTGCCCCCGACAAAGATGCTGACGGACTTCACCCTGTAAATTTAGGCCGTCTCGTGCGTGGGGAGGAAGGTTTGCGGAGTTGTACTCCCGCGGGAGTGATGCGGTTATTGCAAGAATACCAGATTGATTTGAAAGGAAAAAATGCTGTAGTTTTGGGACGGAGTATTTTGGTGGGTAAACCGATGGCACTGATGCTATTAGAAGCCGACTGCACTGTTACTGTAGCTCATTCGCGATCGCAAAACCTAGAATCGATTACCAATCAAGCCGATATTTTAATAGCTGCAGTCGGTCGCACAGAAATGATTACAGCTAATATGGTCAAACCTGGATCAGTAGTAATTGATGTCGGTATTAACCGCGTTGTCAATTCAGACGGTACGAGTCGTTTGGCCGGAGATGTTGATTTTAATGGTGTTAAAACAGTAGCCGAATTTATCACGCCGGTGCCGGGAGGAATCGGGCCGATGACTGTTGCTATGCTTTTGGAAAATACCGTTTCGAGTTATATGGAATACGGTTCTAATTGAATTGGGGGCAACTTGTAAGCCAGTATTGGCTCAAGTAGGGTTAGTAATCTACCAACACACAAAGATTTTAGCTATGGCTTTAAAACCCGATCCATCAGGGACATTGCGCTTAATTGGCGACAACACCTCGGAATTCATTCAACTTTCTCCTGAAGCTCTAACCAACTTCTCTTTAGGAGCTTGGGCGCTCGATGGCGACGATACCGTAGATGGCTCAGAGGCTAGCGAGTTAATCCTGGGAAATGAAGGGGAAGATGTTCTCAGAGGTTTTGTAGGCAACGATTCTGTATTTGGGGGAAAAGGAAAAGATGGCCTGTATGGACATGAGGGGAATGACTGCCTCAGTGGTGGTCTAGATGCTGATTTGATTTATGGAAGAGCAGGCGATGATATTTTATTTGGGGGTAGAGGCAATGATCTTTTAGACGGTCAAGAGGGGAATAACACTCTGGTTGGCGGCTTGGGCAGAGACTACTTAATTTGTGGCAGGGGCAATAATTTATGCGTTCTGGGAATAGATACTGCCACGACAGATATCAATTCTAGTGATGCGATAACAAATTTTGATCCTGATGTTGATCGCCTTGGATTAGCGAGTGGCTTAACGGTGAATGATATAGTGTTGGAGCCGGTAGAGAATGTGACATTTACATATAGGCTCGATGTCTCGCAAGCGTTACAATTATTGCTTCCTCCAGTTTTTCTCAGCGAAATTAGCGGAGTTGTTTCAGGAACTCTAATCAGAGTCAGGAATTCTAACGCGATTTTAGGTTTGGTAGACAATGTAACGCCTAATGAACTACAAAGCAGGATTGTTTCCGTTCAGAGTTTCTAAATTCAGGACAATCAGTGGTGGCCTGACAAACTTATCATATTGTTAGCCACAAATTAACTGCTGATATTTACAGGACTTATGCAGAAATGCTAGTAGTATGGTGCGTATTTCGCACTTTACTACTATGAGTCGTGTAAAAATTGACTGTGCAGCGTAAGTCTTGTAAAATTATTTACTCTTTGAGTCTGCCTTGGCGGACGAAAGTTGGTGTAGTAGCGATTTCATGCTCGGATCGAAATCACTAATCACTAAGATTTAGCGTGAGGAATTCAAGATAGCAACAACGCGACTTCGGCGTTGTCAATCCAGACGGTACGAGTCGTTTGGCCCCAGATGTTGATTTTAATGCTGTTAAAAGAGTAGCCGAATTTATCACGCCGGTGCCGGGACGAATCGGGCAGGTGACTGTTGATATGCTTTTGGAAAATACCGTTTCGAGTTATATTGAATACGGTTCTAATTGAATTATGACCAACTTGTGAGCCAGTATTGGCTCAAGTAGGGTTAGTAATCTACCAAAACACAAAGATTTTAGCTATGGCTTTAAAACCCGATCCATCAGGGACATTGCGCTTAATTGGCGACAACACCTCGGAATTGATTCAACTTTTTCCTGGAGATTTAGCCAACTTCCCTTTAGGAGCTTGGGCGCTCGATGGGGATGATACAGTAAATGGCTCAGGGGCTAGCGAGTTAATCCTGGGAAATGAAGGGGAAGATATTCTCATAGGTTTTGCAGGCAATGATTCAGTATTTGGGGGAAAAGGAAAAGATGCACTGTATGGACAGGAGGGGAATAACTCCCTCAGTGGTGGTCTAGATGCTGATTTTATTCTTGGAGAGGCTGGCGATGATATTTTATTTGGGGGTAGAGGCAACGATGCTTTAGACGGCGGAGAGGGGAATAACACTCTGGTTGGCGGCTTGGGCAGAGACTTCTTAAGTTGTGGGTTTGGCAATAATTTATGCGTTCTGGAAATAGATCCTGCCAATAGAGATATCAATTCTAGTGATATAATCGAAAGTTTTGATCCTGATATTGATCGCATGGGATTAGCGAGTGACTTAACGGTCAATGATATAGTGTTGGAGCCGATACAGAATGTGGCATTAACATATACTTTCGATCTGCCGCAAGCTTTACAACCATTACTCCCTCCAGGTCCGGCAGACGCAAGTGGATCTGCTTCAGCAACTCAACCCAGAGGCGGAATTACCGGAGTTTATTCAGGAACTCTAATCAGAGTCAGGAATTCTAACGCGATTTTAGGTTTTGTAGACAATGTAACGCCTAATGAACTAGAAAGCAGGATTGTTTCCGTTCAGGATTTCTAAGTTCAGGACAATCAGTGGTGAGCGGAAAAACTTATCATATTGTTAGCCACAAATTAACTCCTGATATTTACAGAACTTAGGCAGAAACGCTAGTAGTAGGATGCGTATTTCGCACCTTACTACTATGGGTAGTGTAAAAATTGACTATGCAGCGTAAGTCTTGTAAAATTATTTACTCTTTGAGTGAGCCTTGGCGGACGAAAGTTGGTGTAGTAGCGATTTCATGATCGGATCGAAATCACTAATCACTAAGATTTACCGTGAGGAATTCAAGATAGCAACAACGTGAATTCGGCGTTGTCAATCCAGACGGTACGAGTCCTTGGACCCCCGATACATATGGACTTTGATGCTGTTAAAACAGTAGCCGGATTTATCACGTGGGTGCCGGGAGGAATGGGGCCCATGACTGTTGCTATGCTTTTGGAAAATACCGTTTCGAGTTATATTGAATACGGTTCTAATTGAATTGGGACCCACTTGTGAGCCAGTATTGGCTCAATTAGTAGGGTTAGTAATCTACCAACACACAGATGTTTTACCTATGGCTTTAAAACCCGATCCATCAGGGACATTGCGCTTAATTGGCGACAACACCTCGGAATTCAGGCGTTGCTGAGTTAGAGTATGAATAGGAGGAATAATTTATGCAATGCCCAGAATGTAAATCAACCCATATCCGTAAAAACGGCAAGAAGAAAGGAAAACAGAATCACATTTGTGTCCAATGTGGTCGTCAATTCATTAATCAGTATGAATCCCATCGAGGTTATAGCGAGAGCATTAAACGTGATTGCCTAAAAATGTACGTCAATGGTATGGGTTTACGGGCGATAGAACGAGTTAAGGGAGTTCATCATACCACGGTAATAAATTGGGTAAAACAAGTCGGAAAACTGTTACCAGAGGTTTATGACCCGGAAGTCATTCCAGAAGTTGGTGAGCTCGATGAATTACAAACTTATGTAAAAAAAAACAGACAAAATCTGCTTGTGGACAGCGGTTGACCACTTTCGACCAGGAATTTTAGGATGGGTATTAGGCGATCATAGTGCTAAGACATTTGAACCATTATGGAACCAAGTAAGTGCATGGAACTGCTACTTTTATGTAACTGATGGATGGTCTGTATATCCCATGTTTATTCCTGATGAGGCTCAGATTATAAGTAAGACTTATATGACACGAGTAGAAGGAGAAAATACAAGACTAAGACATTATTTAGCCAGATTACATCGGAAGACTCTTTGTTATTCTAAGTGTGAGAAAATGCTCAAGCATTCTATTAAGTTATTAATACATTACTTGAAATTTTACGATATTCCCATTCCTGGGGCATTCATACCTTGATTCAGCAACGCCAACAATTCCATGTTGCTACAAGCTCCCACAAGGAGACAAAGGTCTTCCCACGCTCGGTCGCCCAAAACCCACCCTAAGATTCCTGGCTAAAAGTGGTCTACTGCTGTCCACAACCAGGTTTTTTTACCCTACAAAAGTTTCTAGTTCATCCAACTCCCCCACTTCTGGAGTGGTCTCGCTCGTCATAGGCGGACGGTAGGCGTTCTCCTAATTGTCTGACCCAATTAATGACGGTGGTGTGATGGACTCCTGTGACGCGCTCAATACCTCGAAATCCCATGCCGTTGACATACATTTTCAAACATTGCGCTTTAATTTCATCTGAGTATCCTTTGGAGATTGTGTAAACATCAATAAACTGACGATGACAATCGACACAAATATGATGAGCGCTTCCCTCTCATCTTGCCATTTTTACGGATATGGCTGGAGCCATATTCAGGGCATTTCATTAGATTTAACGTCTATTCATATCACAATTATGCAACGCCGGAAATCGATACCGCTTGCTGAATAGCCATCTATAAAATTCATACTTTTGCTTGAGATAGAGTCTAAATTTTTGCTCCAAATAGGTCCCAACAGCCTTTCCCTCTGTGATGCCGTAAAGCAGAGGTTCTGGGTCTTGAGACTCGGCTACTCAAAATACTGCCGCCTCAGCCTCAGAACAAAGAATTTATACGGTCAGAGTCGTCATAGGGAGTTTGCGTGTATCTGCGGTTAAAAAATCCAAATTAGCCAAAAAACAGAGGGCGGGTTTTGCATAAAACTCAACTTTAAAAGTCCAATTTTACGATCTAAACCCGCCCTCGCAAAACTCACTTAATAAGCGTCTTGCAATTCGTAAAAATCAGGGGAAATGTAATCTTTCCGCAGCGGCCAGCCTACCCAATCTTCGTTCATCAAAATCCGTTTCAGATTCGGATGTCCTTCGTAGACGATGCCGTACATATCGTAGGATTCCCGCTCTTGAAAGTCGGCCGCTTTCCAAATCCAGTAGACTGATGGTACTCTCGGATCTTCGCGAGGAATAAATACTTTGACGCGCACTTCTTCAGGCTTGGAAGCATTATCTGTCAGTTTAGCCAAGTGGTAGACGCTGACTAAATCTTCTCCCGGCCCTTGGTCGTAGGCGCACTGGCACTGCATATAATTAAACCCGTAGGCATACAGTGCTGTTGACATCGGAATTAAGAAGTCTCGATCGACCTTTAATATCTCCACGCCCAAATTATCGGCCGCTAAAGCTTCGTGTTCAAACCCATTCTGAGTCAACCACTGAGAAACCTTCCCGGCTTCAACAATTGCAGATTCTGTCTCAGCCACGGTTTACCTCCTGTTTTTGTCCTGCAAGCAAAGCCGGCGGTACTGGCATTCCCATTGCTTCGGTCAATTCCTTCGGTGGCGCCATCCTGCCCGGAACTGACAAATATTTGCCGTCCAAAATGTCGTCTACTACTTTCATTTTGTGGGGTCTGGTGTAGTAGCGGTGGGTTGGCAGCAAATTGGCCCGTTCTTGCATAGAATCATTGGCGATTTTTTTCCGCAGTTTGATAATTGCGTCAATAATCGCTTCTGGGCGGGGGGGACAGCCGGGGATGTACACGTCTACGGGAATCAGTTTGTCAACGCCTCTGACTGCTGTGGTGGAGTCTACGCTGAACATTCCCCCGGTGATGGTGCAAGCACCCATCGCGATCACGTATTTTGGTTCGGGCATTTGTTCGTACAGCCGCACCAAGATGGGGGCGTACTTCATGGTAATTGTGCCGGCGGTGATGATCAGGTCGGCTTGTCGCGGACTCGATCGCGGTACTAAGCCGAATCTGTCGAAGTCAAAGCGCGATCCGATCAAAGCTGCAAATTCGATGAAGCAGCAAGCGGTACCGTAAAGCAGCGGCCACAGGCTCGAAAGTCTCGCCCAATTGTAGAGGTCATCCACTGTTGTCAGGATGACGTTCTCTGATAATTCGGATGTGACTTGCGGGCGCTCTGCGGGGTTGACAATTAGAGGTTTTTGTGATTTGTCAGAACTTAAGACCATTCCAAGGCTCCTTTGCGCCATGCATAGACAAGAGCAATAACGAGGATCGTGATAAAAAACAAGGCTTCGATGAAAGCCAACAGTCCTAGCTGGTTGAAAGCAACCGCCCAAGGATAGAGGAAGACGGTCTCTACGTCGAAGATGACGAAGACCAGGGCGAACATATAATATCGGATGTTGAACTGAATCCAGGCTCCGCCGATCGGCTCGACGCCGGATTCGTAGGTAGTGCGTCGGTCGTAGGGACGACTTTTGGGCCGCAGTACCTTAGACGCCGTGAGGGCGAGGATAGGGACTAGGCTGGAAATTAACAGGAAGCCTAAGAAATACTCGTAGCCGCTGAGTGCAAACACGGTGAATAATTACTGCCTAGGTGAAAGGGTTCTGTAACTTGTCTTTACATTATATAGATTGTGGGTAGCTAAAATTACGAGTTGGTTGAGATTAATCCTCCATCTTCTGCAATAATTTTTAATGTATATTTTAAGATTAGCTTACCTACTCTTTTGGAGCTATGAGCGATCGAGCCACTGAGACTAAGACCCTCGATCGGCACGAGTGCCGCGCCTGCGGCTACGTCTACGATCCGAAAAAAGGGAATCCTAAAAATGACATTGCCCCTGGCACGGCTTTTGAAGATTTGCCCCAAACTTGGGTCTGTCCCGTTTGCGGGGCGCGCAAGTCGGCGTTTCAAAATCTCGGTCAGCAGGAAGGGGTATCGGGATTTAAGGCAAATCAGCGCTACGGTGTCGGTGTCAACGGCATGACCGAAGGTCAGAAAAGTTTGCTGATTTTTGGCGGCTTGGTCGTTGGTTTCTTGTTGTTACTTAGTATGTATGGTTTGCAGTAAAACGTTTGTGAGATTTTGGCAACGAATTGTAATGTTATTGGCCGCTGCGCTCATCTGTACGAGTTGCAGCACCATCGGTTCTGTGAGTTACAACCCCTGGCAAGTGATTTCTTTGCCGACGGAAGCTAATTTGCAGGATATTGCCTTTACGGGCAATCCTCAGCACGGCTGGGTTGTGGGTTCTGAGGCGACTCTGCTCGAAACCCTTGACGGTGGCACTAGCTGGAAGCCTATAGCACTGGATATCGATGATCCTAGGTCGCGTTTTGCGTCGGTGAGTTTTTCGGGTTCCGAAGGCTGGATTGTCGGCCAGCCTTCTGTTTTGCTCCACACGAACGATGAGGGCAAGTCTTGGACGCGGATTGCTTTGAGCAGTCAGTTGCCTGGTTCTCCGAGTACGATCGCGGCTTTGGGCCCGAATTCCGCCGAGATGACGACGGATGTCGGGGCGATTTACCGGACTTCCGACGGCGGCAAAAATTGGAAAGCTGTCGTGCAGGATTCTTTTGGCGTAGTTCGCAATATCAACCGTTCTGAAGACGGGCAGTATGTTGCAGTTTCCTCAAAGGGCAACTTCTACTCGGTGTGGAAACCAGGACAAGAAGCTTGGGAACCTCACAACCGCAATAGTTCTCGCCGCCTGCAAAATATGGGTTTTACCAAGGACGGGCGTTTGTGGATGCTCGCCCGCGGCGGTCAGATTCAGTTTAGCGACCCGTCCAATCCTGAAGGTTGGGGAAAACCGTTTTTTCCAGATCGCAAGGCGAGTTGGGGTTTGCTGGACATGGCTTACCGGACTGATAATGAAGTTTGGGTAGCCGGCGGCGGCGGCAATTTGCTGTGCAGTTTGGACGGCGGGAAAACTTGGCTAAAAGACCGCGAAGTTGAAGATGTTCCGGCTAATTTTTACAGGATTGTCTTTATGGGGCCCGATCGCGGATTTGTGATCGGCGCGAGCGGTACTCTACTTAAATATCAAGGTTCAGCGCAAGCTGCTTGATAGTAGAATAGTAATAGAGATTGTCTGTCAATTTGTTGTTGAAAGGAGGATTCTAAATGGCTGGTACAACTGGAGAACGTCCGTTTGGGGACATTATTACAAGTATCCGTTATTGGGTAATTCACAGCATCACCATTCCAGCTTTGTTTATTGCTGGATGGCTGTTTGTGCAAACGGGTTTGGCTTACGATGCTTTCGGAACTCCTCGCCCTAACCAGTATTTCACACCGCAGCGGGAAGAAGTGCCGATTATCTCGGATCGCTTTGAAGCTAAGAAACAAGTAGATCAGTTCATTGCCAAGTAATTTAACAAGGATTTGGAAAAATGACGAGCAGAACCCCAAATAATGAGCCAATTTCGTATCCGATTTTTACGGTGCGCTGGTTGGCAGTTCATACTTTAGGTGTCCCAACAATTTTCTTTTTGGGCGCGATCGCAGCAATGCAATTTATTCAACGATAGGAGTTTACAATGCCTGAGCGCGTTCCTAATCCCAACGAGCAGCCTGTTGAGTTAAACCGGACTTCTTTGTATTTGGGTTTGTTGCTGATTTTTGTTTTGGGTATTTTGTTTTCCAGTTATTTCTTTAATTAACTGGTGTTTGAGTTAGCTTTCAATAGTTCGATCGAATGTGTTTAGCTGTGAATTAGTGAGGTGATAGCTATGTTTAGTGAAAGTGGCAGAATTCCTTTGTGGCTGGTAGCTACTGTCGCAGGTCTCGGTGTTCTGAGCATTGTGAGCCTTTTCTTCTACGGTGCTTATGCCGGTTTGGGTTCTTCGATGTAAGGAGAATCAAGCTGATTTTCGGCTTTTAACCCCCCTTGAACAAGGGGGGTTTTAATTATGGAAAGTGTGTGGGTAAATTAGGGATAAATTTGATTTAAAGTGTTGATTTTTTGGCAAGTTTATGATTCTTTAATTCTCTCGTGATAGCAGGATTGTTTGTGGTTGGGTAGAGATTTGCTCAATAAACGGATTCCGGGCGAGTTCACCAATCACCCTAAAATCGATCGCCACTAGCCGACGCTCGCCTCCTTCTGTGGGGCAGATCCTGAAATTAGCCAAAAGTTGCGAGTAGAATGGTGCAAGAGCCGATCGCTCGATCGTAGTGCACAGCGAAATATGACCCCACCGCCGCCGCCCCGCAAACCTCAAACCGTCTTGGGTGCAATTACCCAAGCAGTCCAGACTATTGCCAAGGTTAATTTTAACCAGCTAGCGCTGAAACCAAACGCCAAAGTACCCGAATTGTGGGTACAGGATGCGGGTGCAGCTAAAGCTGAGGTTTATCCGCTGTTGGGCGATCGATATTTGTTAGGTCGATCGTCCAAATCTTCAGATATCGTGGTTCGCAACCCCGTTGTCAGTCACGTGCACTTATCCCTGTCACGCGATACTCGGCGGCGGACTCCTTTTGTCATCAAAGATGAAGACTCCACCAACGGCATTTACAGCGGGAAAAGGCGAATTAAAAGTATGTCCCTGCGTCACGGAGACGTATTCACTTTAGGACCGCCGGAACTAGCCGCCGCTGTCAGAATTCAGTACGTATATCCGCCGCCTTGGTATTTGGAACTGGTGCGTTATAGCTTTTATGGCGTTAGCGGAATCACTGCTTTGATTGCCGCGTTGGTAGGGATGGAATCCACAAAGTTTCAAGTGCGGCCTCTGCCGAGAAGTATCAATGGCCCCGTGATTGTTTACGCGCGCGACGGGCAAACTCCCCTGCGTCCTCCTCAGAATAACGCTCACTTAGAATTAAAAAAATTGCAGGATTTTTCGCCTTATTTATCCAAGGCGGTACTTGCTTCGGAAGATAGCCGCTACAATTGGCATTTGGGAGTCGATCCGCTGGGGGTTTTGCGGGCGCTTTTGACCAATGTTCGCGGGGGAGGAATTCGCGAAGGTGGCAGCACTGTGACGCAGCAGTTAGCGAGGAGTTTGTTTCGAGATTATGTGGGAACTCAAGATTCGGCAGGACGCAAGTTGCGGGAAGCCGTAGTTGCTTTTAAACTGGAGACTTATTACAGCAAAGATGAGCTGTTGCTGACTTATTTAAATCGGGTGTTTTTAGGAATAGACCTTTACGGTTTTGAGGATGCGTCTCGGTTTTATTTTGGGAAGTCGGCGAAGGATTTAACTTTGTCAGAGGCGGCAACTTTGGCGGGCATTTTGCCTGCGCCAAACAGTTTTAATCCGATTCAAAATTATCAATTGGCGGTGCAGTACCGCGATCGAGTAATCGAACGGATGCGGGCACTGGGGACGGTTTCTCAGGAAGAAGCAGATCGCGCGAGGCGATCGCGAATTGAGATCAATCCCAAAGCTCGCCAATATCTGCAAAGTACGATCGCTCCTTATTTCTACAATTATGTATTTGACGAATTGGAGTTTTTGCTCGGGGAGCAGTTAGCAAGAGAAGGCAATTTTATTGTAGAAACAGGTTTGAACCCCGGCCTGCAAAAGTTGGCGGAAAGTTCCCTCAGAAATGCTGTTGAAAACGCGGGAGCCAGTGCAGGTTTTTCTCAAGGAGCCGTGGTGACTCTCAATAGTACAACCGGGGAAGTCTTAGCTTTAGTTGGGGGCGTAGATTATTTGAAAAGTCAGTTTAATCGGGCTACCCAAGCTTTGAGACAGCCCGGTTCTACATTTAAGATTTTCACCTATGCAGCCGCCCTGGAACAGGGAATCTCACCCGATAAAACTTATTCTTGCGCCCCCCTTTCCTGGGGCGGACAAAGTTACAGCGCCTGCGAAAGAACCAGCGGCAGTGCGGATATGTATCGCGGCTTGGCGTTGTCGGAAAATGCAATTGCTTTGAGAATAGCACAACAAGATGTCGGCTTAGAAAATGTAGTGCAAATGGCTAGGCGTTTGGGGATTACTTCTGAACTGCGTTCTAACCCGGGTTTAGTATTAGGAGAAAGTGAAGTTAATGTGTTGCAATTAACGGGGGCTTTCGGTGTTTTGGCCAATCGGGGCTTGGGAAATCGCCCCCACGTAATTAAGCGAATTATTGACAGCAGCGATTGCAAAGATAGAAATAATTTTAACAGTTGCCGGGTGATTTATGACTATCAAAAAGATGGCATTGCCAATCGGCAGTTAGTTTCGGAAGCCGTAGCGGATACGATGACTGATATGCTGCAAGGTGTTGTGCGCGGAGGTACGGGCAGCAGTGCTGCTTTGGGGTTGGGAGAAGCTGGAAAAACAGGCACGACTAATGATAATCGAGATTTGTGGTTTGTCGGTTATATTCCGAGTCAGCAACTGGTGACAGGAGTTTGGTTGGGAAATGATGATAATTCTCCGACTGGGGGAGGTAGTTCAAATGCCGCTCAGTTGTGGGGGGAATATATGCGGCAGGTGGCACGTTGAGTGGATGCGGGGATTGGACGAATTTTGATACGGCATTGAAATATCCAATTTAAATGCCGTACAGCTTGTCAACTCAATCTCCGAATCCTGAACGCAGAACCCATGAAAAACAGATGCTGCGATTGTTTTTCTAAGAGGGCGCGCCAGCTAACAATCCCCGCGAGCAATGACATCAATACGTTATTGATTCCCAGGCTGATGAAGCTTAACTGAGCGAGGATGTTTTCAGGGCTTGGGTTGGTCGTTGCCAAAGCGATCGCACTTCTAGCAATTTTACAATGTCTTGCTACAACGATCGATCTTTTTCATAATCATGTCTGAGTGCCACCGGAATTGATATTAAAGTTCCAAAGTAATTAACTGAGCAATTTCATCCGTTTGAAAACCCAAAGCCATAGGCTTTTGCACTGCCGGAATCACTTGCACGTCATAGAGTTCTGTGACAATTCCTTCAAACCGCAACCAGTGAACGATCGCCCCAGTAGTCAAATCAATCACCATCATACCACAGCGAGGCTCAGCATCCTTTGCTACCAACAACTCATCCAATTCTAAACCGCTAAAAGTGTTGTCACCACCTCTGGGTTTCGAGAGTCCAACTATTGCCCAGTTTTGCCAAAATGCTAGTCCTCGGACATATCCCGGACAAAACGTAATTGCCTCAAATTTCCCTGTGTCTAAATCCACATAACCCAATTCTCCCCGCCCCGAATTCAGCAGCCACAATTTGTCTTGATACCACCGGGGTGAGTGCGGCATTGACAATCCGGTGACGATAATATCATTAGATTCAATATCAATAACTATACCGCCGTTTTGTCTGCGATCGCGCCAGCCATCTACCACATCCGACTGACTCGACGCCGTGACATATTTCGCCTCCCCAGCCACCATCGCCAAACCGTTGAGGTGACAGCGGTCTTCATTTATATATTGTGAGATAAAACCGGGTTTCCAGAGAGGTTTGCAACTGTGGCGATCGCTCAAAGTAGCGATACAATTAAACAAAGTGCTAATAAAAATGATTTGATTATTTTTATCGACTGCGATATCGTGAATGTCGATATCACCTGTAGTATAGCCGATTCTTGGTATATATAATTTATCGTATCCTTGGTATAATTTCCCGGTTTCTAAGACATTATCTAATTGCCAGAGTTGATATTTTGAACTTAAATAAAGGCGTTCCGGAGTGCAGTAAAGCCCCATTGCGCGATCAAATATTCGCCAAAAAGCCGAGATTCTGTTCGTTTCTGGGACAGCACCGATTAACATTAACCTGCTGGTTTGATAGGTAGTGCAAGCGAGGCTAATTTGTTGTTGGGTTAACCAAGATGGAAAATCGCGATCGCCAAAAATCTCGTGTTCGGAGACTGTATTGAAAGTAGCTTGTTCGTTATTCATAGAATCTAGAGGCATATCTTTATGTATCCACAATATAGCGCGATCGTAATTCCCTCGCCTTGCGGGTTTTATCGATCCTACTTGACCAAACTCAACATTCATCTGCGTCCATAGCACGTACATCCGCCACCCTCTGCGGTTAAAATTCCCAAGTAATTTTGTCCTCATGCCAAAGATCCGACTTTTCCGACTTTACAGAGGCAGGGGCCCGAAGCAATGATAGAGATAGGGAAAGTCAACCCACTATAGCAATCCTAAATGATTTTCTATATTTATAAACAATCCTAAATAATTTTCTGTGTGTAAGTATATTGACGT
>NZ_JAUBQX010000062.1:0-36890 GCF_036701505.1 Microcoleus sp. Pol11C2 | reverse complement strand
ATTCATTTTTTTTGTCATAATCAAGTATTGCATATAATTGTACCGTACTCATGATAATGATTTAGGATTGCTATACACATCTACACCCGCGAATTATTAGATAAGCATTTGCTACCGGAACTCAAGGAGATAGCGAGCAACCTCGGAATCATCCCAGACGGCAACAAAACCCGCCGTGAGACTTGGGTCACCGCGCTAATCGGTCAGCCGTTCCCCATCTTTCAGACAATCGAGCCGATCGCACATTGCGACAATCAGCCGATCGAAAATTCCCCCGGTGTAGATCGCCCTCAAGCCCTGGAGCCGATCGCGCAAACTGAAATCCAAACCCAAAACCCAATCGAAAATTCCCCCGGTGTCGATCGCAATGCAGCTGCATCGCCAGTCGAATTCCCCGACCTGGAAGCGGCGCTGACAGAAATTGCACGGCTGCGCGACCAAAACGACAAACTTCTGGAACTCGCCCGATCGCAGTCCGACACTATCCGGCGAGCCAAAGACATCTCGCCCGTTGACAAACCGAGTTTTAAGCGAGTTAGCGCGCTTGCCGGGGAGGCCTTGCTCGACATCTCAAAAAAAATTGGCGGCGGTTGGCTGCTGAGTTTGGGGCCCCTGAAGCGCGGCTTTAAGAAGCTGCGAGAAATCTGGGAATTGCTTGTGTCAGGCGATTGGCTGCTATCCGACATCTTCCCGGAGCCGCCACCACCCGCAGCGCCCAAGCCGCTATTCCCCCCGATTTTCTCCAGATTTGGTGCTATCCCGTTTTGTGATGATGAACTCATCGACAGTTACGCGCTCGGCTTTGCCGGTGCGGGGTCGAGTGGCCGTTCGCCCCCAAGTGGAGGTGATGCCATGCTGTAAGCTTCCACCATTTTGTACTTGCTGCATTATTCGCTTCTTTGCGCGATCGCCTTTGAGCTAGGCGATCGCTTCCTACCACCTATGAAAAAAATGGAACATCCAAACATCTACACATTCAAACATTCAGCATTGCCAGCGATTGACGATGCTATCAAAGGGGAAATTGCCGAGATTGATTTCAATGTGACGAACTTGCTGCTGAAATTTCAAGGGCATTACCGCGCGCTCTCAGAACTGCGGGAAACTCTCAGCGACCTGCTGGACAGTTGCGATCTCAATTTGCAGTCAATTCGTATCATTCCCGATGGCAATAGTGAAGAGGACGTGCCGCGGGCGATCAACTTAACCGACCTATCAACAGAAGAAAAGCATTTAATCATCTCTACTGGGATTACTTCTACAGTTGCGATCAAGATGCTGGCAAGTGCACTTAACTGTGAAATTGAAGAAGCCCTAGAGCACGTTGCAGTTGTAGGTCAAGCTGCGTTTGCTTCGATGACCCCAGAGAGTAGAGAAGCCTCTATCAGAAGAATGGTCGAAGCACTGCGAGAAAATTACAACGGCCACTCTTTTTTGGTTGAAGTCTAAAGTCTAAAGTCTAAAATCCAAAAGCGATCGAGGTTCGATATTCGATCGCTTTTACGGGTCGCCTTGCCAAAAATCAAATCGACTTAAACCAATGATACCTCAACAGCCCGATAAAACGCCAACAATTTCTAACTCAACAATCTCCAATAATGCCGCTATGGAGTCTACTAATAAGAACAGTCGGCTAGTTTTGCGACTGCTCGCCGATGCTAAAAATTTACTGCAAGACAGTTACAGCGAGGAAGAATTTAGGCAAACATTTACCGTTATCAAGTCAGCCAAATCGCGGGGCTTTTTAGGTTCGCACAAATCATCGGACTGCTGTTTTGTGGACGCGGTAAATATTGCCAACGACATTCTCCGAGCCAAAAAATTCGAGGATGTGGAACCGAGCGCAATTACCAAGCAATCGAAAGCAATTTATGTCTATGTGTCGCTAGTCGCGATCGGCTTAATTCCCGCCTGATGATGGCTGTCTCCCTAACAGTCGAAATTCCCCTTTAAAAGGGGGATAGCGGGCAAGGGTTGCGCCCTCGCATTAATTCTAGTTCTTCAGTAAGGAGGTGGACAGTTTTTGACTGTCCCAAAATTCTCGTGGGAACGATGATTTAAGCGCAAACGCGCGGTGGATTCCAACCCCACCGCGCGATAAATCTCCTAAGCCCCTGTGCGGATATGGGTGTAATGCCCTTGGGTGATTCGTGGGTTATGTAAGAGGTTTTTAGGTAGGAAACAATGTTAAAGGTAATAGGAATTGACGTGTCCGCGCACCGCGTGGACGTTGTTTTGCTTGAAAATTTTCCAACAATTGCGCTCAGAGACTTTTATTTGTTGCCCGAATTCGAGCAATTTCACTCGGTTTATAAAGTGACGGAACTCGATTTGCTAATTGAAAAAGTGAAAGATTCGCCGGCTGTAGCGATACTTGAAGGAACCGGCACTTACTCTTACTACTGGCGCAAGCATCTCAAGAAAAATGGAGTTTTTGTGTTGATGGCCGATCAGGGTATGGTCAAGGCAACTCGCCGCAGTTTGGGGGGAACCGACAACAAAGATGACCCGTTCGACGCGCTCGTCCTGTGCGAACTTTACCGCCGCCACTACCTCGAAATTTACGATCGTCGCTTCTGGGTGAAAGAACTCGATCCGAAAATAGAGCGGATGCGGCGCGCGCTGCTAGACCTCAAAACCACGACGCGCAAGCAAACCGGGTTTATAAACTCCATCAAAGGTCGCCTCGCGTGGGAATATCCGGCGCGATCGACGGTCAAGTCGCAGCGGGCGAACGGTTCGCTCGAACCGGGAAAGCCGCCGGCATTTTGGGCTTGGCTCGCCGGACGCGGCGACTTCCTCTCGAAAAATATCCTTTCCCGGTTTGACAACCACTACCAGAAAGAGCAAAAGTGCGATCGGGCAAACATTTCCGAAATGACTCGACAATTTGCAGCGGCGGTCTGCGACCTGCACGACACCGAAGCGGCGATCGAGCTGAGACTGACTGATTTATTGACTGATACCGACTTCGATCCTTATCACCGGGTATTCGATCGGTTTGCCTTCGGCAACCGCGAGCGCGGCTGGATACTGTCGCGGATCTATCCGTTCGACGACTTCCTCTGCCTGCCAAAGAAGCGAGCCTTGCGTCGGTTCCGGCAAGCTTGCGGCCTTGGCAAAATTGAGAAATCTAGCGGCCAAGTCAGAGCCGGCGGCGGTGGCGGCAAGTGGACGGGGTGCGCGAATACGCGATCGACTCTGTGGACTTACATCAATTGCCGCATTGAACCTCAGCGGCTCAAAGGGCAAAGCTATACCCCGGTGCAATTGGAGTTACGCGAATACTTTGTCGGCCGCGCATTTGAAAATGACGGAACTAAAAAGCGCGGCGGCAGGCTGGCCGATGCTCGAAATGCTAGTTGCCGGAAACTTGCCGACTTGGTTTTCCGGGAACTTTACAATGGGATAAGGTAACGAGATGACAGGCGATCGCTCCCAGGTCGCTTTTTACTAAATCAAAGTTTCAAAGTGTGCGGAGAATTTGTATTATGAAAGATGGACAAGAAGTACGCCGCGTCTCCACAGCCGTCATTGCCGGTGTTTGCGGGTTGGCTTTACTGACGGGAGGGGGCATTGCCTGGTGGACCGCGAACCGTTCGCCAACCCCTGCAGATACGCAGTCTTCTGCTCAAACTACCGCTTCCCCCCTTTCCCCAAGTTCTGTGGAATCTCCTGCTGTAGTTATCCCCGTACCCCCTCCAAATCCTGTACAAGTGCCACAGGTTCAGACGCCGCAGGTTCAGACGCCGCAGGTTCAGACGCCGCAGGTTCAGACGCCTAACGCTTTGGTGCCAAAGTCGCCGCAGCCAAAGCCTTTGCCGCAGACTGATGTCCAGACAGTGCAAGTCTACTGGGTTAAAGATGCGAGCGGCAAATTTGAGGGAGTTCCTACGAAAGTAGCTGTCAAACAAGCTGACAAGCCTGATGCAGCTTTACAAGCTGCTTTTAACAGTTTGTTGGCGGGGCCCAAGGATGGAACTGTTTCGAGCGAAATTCCTAATGGGACAAAACTCAGGGGTTTGAGTGTTAAGAATGACGGAGTTTATGTCGATTTGTCGGCAGAATTTACTTCGGGGGGAGGGAGCAATTCGATGACTGGCCGGTTAGGGCAAGTTATCTATACGGCTACGAGTTTACAACCGAATACCAAGGTTTGGATTTCGGTGGAAGGGAAGCCTTTAGAACTTTTAGGCGGCGAAGGTTTGGAGGTGGCTCAGCCGAGTACCCGCCAAAGCTTTGACAAAAATTTTCCCCTTTAGTAGTTATGAGTCATTAGTTACAAGTGATTAGTAATCGGTCTGAAGGCCGAGAATAGGAATTGATAACTGATGACTCATGACTGAGGATTGAGGATTGAGGACTGGCAACTAATTTTCAGTGCTTCGTCGTTAGGCTAAATGCTCGAAAGTGTAGGGCTTGCTGTTCGATCCGGCTGGCAAGCCGATCGCACACCATATTACACAGCTCAAAAATTAACTCGTCTTGCACCTTATAATAGGCTGAAGTCCCTTCACTCCGGCGAGTGAGGATACCAGCTTGGAGCATGAGTTTTAAGTGCTTAGAAACATTGGCTTGACTGGTTTGAGTAGCTTCCACCAATTCTTGCACGCATTTTTCGCCGTCGCGAAGCAAGTTCAAAATTCGTAAACGCATGGGTTCGCTCAAAATACTGAAATACTCAGCAACTTGTTGCACGACCTCTTGCGGGACAGGCTGGGATGACTTCATCAAACTCACCGGAGAGAAGTGATCGGGAAATATTAGCATTTATTCTGTCCATAACAATAAAGTAATGCTTCAATCCGGATTAATTCGCATCAACACTTGACCGTATTCGACAGGTTCGCCATTTTGAACTAAAATTTCCATCACTTGACCGGAGACTTCATCAGCATCGATCTCGTTCATCAGCTTCATCGCTTCGATAATACAAACTGTCTGGCTGACCTTGATGCGATCGCCCACGTTGACAAAAGGTGGCTCATCAGGAGCAGCAGCGCGATAAAACGTTCCTACCATCGGCGAAATAATTGGCACCCATTTCGTATCGACAGAAGCAGGTACGGCAGCCGGTACAGCGACAGGGGCGACGGCTACAGGGGCAGCCTGATCCGCTGCTAAATTTTGGTCAACAGCAGGAGGTGACGCTAAGGTGGGGCTAGGAACCGCGCCCAACGCGCTCGGAGCGACAGTCGCCACGGCAGCAGGGAGCGCAGCAGAGGTGCCTGGTGAACTTGCCAGAATGCCTTTGCGTACTGTCAGTTCAATATCCCCACTTTTTAAGGTCAGTTCCGAAATGCCAGTTTTGTCTAATACAGTTAGCAGGTCACAAAGCTGGTTTAAGTCTAGTTGCACAGCAGATTCAAGGGTAATTGAGAATTGAAAATTGAAAATTGAAAATTAAGAACCAGGCGAAGCTAGGAGCATCAACGACTTTGGAGGCAAAAGGGATAGTTTTTAAGCTGTGAGCGATGAGTATTGAATTTGGACTTCTTTAACTCATAACTCAGAACTAAAAACTAAAAACTCCCTTTCCCTCCCTCGTTTCTACTCTCTACCGAGGTACTTGTCTTCACGAGTATCAATCCGAATCCGTTCTCCAATGGAAATAAATAGAGGCACCATAATCTGAGCCCCGGTGGAGAGGACGGCGGGTTTACTGCCACCGGTGGCAGTATCTCCTTTGACTCCGGGATCGGTTTGTATCACTTCCAAGACGACAGAGTTGGGCAGTTCCACTTCCATGATTTGGTCGTTCCAGCGCAGGATGCTGACTTCCATCCCTTCATTGAGGTACTTGACACGATCGCCTATTTGCTTCGCATTGAGGCGACTTTCCTCGTAAGTTTCCATATCCATAAAGACGAAATCGTCGCCCTCTTTATAGGTATGCTGCATCACACTCTTTTCCAGGTTGGCTTGAGGCATAGTCTCGCCCGCCCGGAAGGTTTGTTCTACTACGTTTCCGGTTTGGACGTTTTTTAATTTTGTCCGCACGAAAGCCGAGCCTTTTCCTGGCTTGACGTGGAGGAATTCGATAACCCGCCACACGCCGTTATTCCATTCAATTGAAACACCTGGTCGAAAGTCGTTACTGGAGATCATATAAATTTTTGTGGGCAATCCCGTCGCCTTTGGGCACGGGGGAACTACAGTCAGTCGATTTTAGATTTTAGATTTTAGATTTTAGATTTACTCCACAGATGAATGGGGGAGATTGAACCTTGGTCTAAAATTTTGATCTCTCCACGACAGGAGTCTGGGGATTGTATCCGTTTTTGAGCGGGTCAGGTTAAAGCCGCAGTCTAGCTGACGGCATCAAAAAGCAATTGGCATTTTATTTTACCGTTCAAAGGGAGCAAGTGCTTTACTGAAATGTTAATGGCAGTGGGCAGTGGGCTGTTGTCAGTTGAGTGTTGACTGTTGACTGTTGTTAGTGGGTAACTCCTCCCCAGCCAAACCAACAGACACTTTAGATGGGTGGCAGCTTAGAGGGCGGGCAGCGCTGTGGGAAGATAAGAGAGGCAATAAAAGTTAAAGTTATGTTGCATTGGCCTAATTTCTCGATCGATACGTGCAAGCGCTGGGTCAAAACCGTCGCTTTAGCGCTCTTGCTGTTCACTCTCTCCCTGAGTTTCAGTGCAGTCTCCCATGCCAAACGCCCCAGCAGCAGTATGCCTGCAGGGAATGCGATTACGGACGGGCGGGCGCTGCTGCGCTTCGCTTTACCTATTGACAATCAGACCGTACGAGAGTTGCAAATTAGTCTCGAAGACATTGGCAACCACATACGATCTAAACGTTGGGGGCCTATTAGCAGCGATGTCAGTAAAGCTTCCAGGATTCTCAACCTTCGGGAATCTGACCTTTTAGAAAGTATTCCCGACGCCAAAAAGCCGGAAGCTGAGGTGCTAGTTGCAGGAGTCAAGGAGAAAATTGCTCAACTGGAAAAGGCTGTTGAGGCTAAAGACAGGGACAAAGTGATTGACTTGAAAGCCACCATCCTAGGTTCGGTAGGCGAAATCGAAGAGTTGATGGTGACAAAGTTTCCCTTTGAAGTGCCTGCCAAGTATGCTAATCTGCCTCAACTGAAAGGGCGCGCTACAGTGGCTGTACAAACTGAAAAAGGGGAAATTACTGTTGTGGTTGACGGCTACAGCGCCCCGGTTACGGCTGGTAATTTTGTGGATTTAGTGGATCAAGGTTTTTATGACGGTTTGCCGTTTATTCGATCCGAAGAATCCTACGTTTTGCAAACCGGAGACCCCGAAGGCAAGGAAGAGGGTTTTATTGACCCAGCTACTGGCAAATACCGGAATGTTCCGCTGGAAGTGCTCGTCAGGGAGGAAAAAGAACCTATTTACGGGATTACTCTAGAAGATGCGGGGCGTTATCGCGACGAACCTGTTTTGCCTTTTTCTGCTTTCGGTACAGTGGCCATGGCCCGTACAGAAACTGACCCTGATAGCGCTTCTTCTCAGTTTTTCTTTTTCTTGTTTGAACCTGAACTCACGCCCGCTGGCTTGAATCTGTTGGACGGCCGCTATGCTGTTTTTGGTTACATGATTGAAGGAAAAGAAGTTTTGGAGCAACTGAAGCAGGGAGACAAGATTGTATCTGCTAAGGTAGTGAAAGGAATCGAAAATTTGGTGCGACCTCAAGTTTAATTAATGACGGCGATTGAAATCGCTTTAACACCCAAGTGACGGCGATTGAAATCGCTTTAACACAAACAAAGCCCGCCTGCGCGGGCTCAAAAAATAAATAGTGACAGGCATTGAAATCTTTTCTAAATAAAGGTAACGGCGATTGAAATCAGTTTTACACAGACAAAGCCCGCCGAAATCAGGCTGGAAGAAGAGATAATTTTTATAGTTTCGTTATTGAAATTAGGAATTCAATCGAGAATATGGCTATTTTACAATTTTTATTGGTAATGGGTTTGGGCGGATTCGCAGGCTTGTTGATTGTAAAAAATGTGAATGAAAACAAGCAAAAGCAGCGGTTAGATGAGGCTTTTTATCAGTTGTTGGAAACTCAAAACAGTCAAATTTCGCTGATTCAACTGGCAGCTAATGCTAGGGTTGAGGCTGAAGTTGCTCAACAGTATTTAACTCGGCAAGTTAAGATTTTTTCGGCGATTTTAGAGGTAGATGATGAAGGGGACACTTTTTATAGGTTTCCTAGGTTGCGCTTGCCGCCGAGTTCCGGCAAAGAATGGTGAAGTGAGAAAGTGCGATCGACTAATTCCCAATTATGAAAGTTAAAGATATCGGTGAACAAGGCCTTTTAAGAATATTGCAAAAATTCTGCCCCGCAGAAATAGTGGGTGATGATTGCGCTGTCATGGCTACAACTCCCAACCAATCTCTCGCTATCACTACAGATATGTTGGTGGATGGAGTGCATTTTAGCGATCGCACTACGGGGCCTTATTACGCAGGATGGCGCGCCGCAGCAGCGAATTTGTCGGATCTCGCGGCTATGGGAGCAAAGCCTCTGGCGGTGACTGTAGCCCTCGCTGTGGCGGCGGATACGGCTGTGGAGTGGGTTGAAGAGTTTTATCGGGGGATGACGGCTTGCTTGCAAGAATATCATACGCCGATCGTCGGTGGCGATGTTGTGCGATCGCCCGTGGTGACTGTGGCGATTACTGCTTTTGGGGAGGTTGAGTGCGATCGTACCATTCGTCGGTCAAATGCGCGATCGGGCTGGGCGATTGTGGCTACTGGGGTTCACGGAGCCTCCCGCGCGGGATTAGAATTGCTGTTAAATCCAGAATTCGGGCAAAATCTTACAGAAGTCGATCGGGCTTCTTTAATTCTCGCTCACCAGCGCCCTAAACCGAGACTCGATGTTTTGCCGGTTGTTTGGGAGATTTTAGATTCTGCGGGTGAGTTTTCCATCGCCGGAATGGACAGCAGCGACGGTTTAGCTGATGCGATTATTCAAATTTGTCTGGCTAGCGGTGTTGGCGCAAAAGTCGATCGCACCAAAATACCAATTCCCGATATTTTCAGCGAAATTGTATCAACCGAAAAAGCTTTAGATTGGGCATTATACGGCGGCGAAGATTTCGAGTTAGTGCTGTTTTTGCCGATGGCGAATGCTGAGTTATTAGTGGAAAAAATAGGAAATGGAGCCGCGATTGTGGGAATCACTACGGATAGCACCGATATCTGGTTAACTGATAGCAGCGGTATTTATCCTGATGCTGGATTAAAGCTCGATCGAGGATTTCAACACTTCTAAATTCTCTCTTATCTCTTAGTCGGCGTCCGGCGGACATCGTTCTAATAATTGGAGTGAATTTATTTTAGCATAATTAGGGCAAAAGCTGCTAGGGAGCCATCGACCGTTTTGCAATTCTCCAAATGGCGAGAAACTGGGTTTTTGCGAAGATATTTAATCGGAGGCGAAGATATCGGAAAAAACCCGGTTTCTGAGATGGTGCGTTGGTGGCGAGAAACCGGGTTTTTGCGAAGATATTTAATTGGAGGCGAAGATATCGGAAAAAATCCGGTTTCTGAGATTGCTAAAGCTGCCTCACTTTAGGCATTAGCCAGCTTCTTTTGAATCATTGCCCAATATTCAGGGAAATCCTCACGGGTATATACTGTTAATGCTGCTTCATAAAAGGATCTCGCTTTTTCGAGATTTTCATCCCGCGAACCGTTGATTCTGTCATTATAGGCATTACCTAGGTTATATTGAATCATTGCCCAATCTTCAGGAAACTGTTCGGGGGTACGAACAGTTAAAGCAGCGTCAAAAAATGCGATCGCGCGATCAATATTTTCCGCCCGCGAACCGTTGATTCTGTTGGCGTAAGCAGCAGCTAGGTTATTTTGAGCCATTGCCCAATCTTCCGGGAAAGCCTCAAGGGTATAGACTGTTAAAGCAGCGCCATAAAGGGCGATCGCCATTTCCACATTTTCTGCGCGCGAACCCTTTATTCTGGTAATGTAGGCAGCAGCTAAGTTGTTTTGAGTTTGAGCAAACTTTTCGCTTCCGGGTTGCCGATTATTTAAAACTATTTGATAACCAGTAAGGGCAATTTCAATATTATCGGCTCTATTCCCACCGGAAAAATTACTAATATTAATGCTCAAGTCTTCAACGAGGCTGACAATTGAATCAATAGTTTTTGCATTTTCCCCACCAAGTAACCTCTCGACTACTTGCTCTAAAATGTCAGAAAACCGAGCATTGAGGAGATGTTTTCGTTCAGCTAGCATGGAGTGAATTACTGCTGTATTGCTATTACTTCCATCTTCTGCTTGCAATAATTCTAGAATAAAGTTTGCATACTCTTGGGGATTTTCACCTTCGGAGTTATCGCCATCGTTGATATCGATTAATTGTGCTAGCTGAGCGATCAGATTCCGCAGGAAATTAGCGCCGTTTTGTCCTCCTTGCTGTGCCATTTTTTCTGCTACCAACTCGCAAGTTTCCAGAAAGTGGACATCCAACAATTCTGAGTTATCTTGTAATATCTGCGGTTCTTCGCCGTTGGGGCAATTCAGCAGGGTGTGAATTAGTTCTAGGTAGGCTTGGGCGCGGCTTTCTTCCATTATGGGGAGTTGTGAATAATATCGGGTTTATTGTAGCATGGTTGTGTGTTTTGGGGCTTGTTGTACGAGATGCAGACGGCGGTTGAAACCGCGTCTACACAAACGATGTCCGTGCCAAGCGGACTGAAGACAAAACGGCGGTTTCCAACCGCCCAATCTTCAACCGCCCAGTTTTCTAATTCCTACACAATGCTACCTTTGGCATTAGTCTATTCAAAATTTGCTCGATCGCAATTACTGTCCAATCAATATCAGCTTCTGTGGTTTCTCGTCCCAGAGTTAAGCGAATTCCACCAACTGCCCCGATTTCGTCATATCCCATTGCTAATAATATCGGACTGGGAGTTAGTTTGCCGCTACTACAAGCAGAACCGGAACTAATGCCAATTCCGGCTAAATTTAACTGTCTCACCATAGTTTTGCCTGTGATTTGCTCTGTGTCTCTCTTTTGGTAAGGGCGACAGGATGGGGAGACGATGCAAAAACTGACGTGGTGCGGCAGTCGGTAATATCGATCGCCAGTTGGCACTAAACTGGGTACGTGGGATAATCCGTCAAAAAGTCGATCGCGCAATGCAATTAACCTCGGCGTTTCCACATCTATTTCCTGCAATGCTAACTCCGCCGCGACCCCAAAACCAACAATTGCCGGCAGCGCTTGTGTCCCGGAACGCAGTTTCAATTCTTGGCCACCACCGCCTAACATTGGCACTAATTCTACTCCCGGACGTACGTAAAGCGCGCCTGCACCTTGTGGCCCGTAAAGTTTGTGACTGGAAACCGAAAGCAAGTCTACGGGCAGTTTCTGCACGTCAACTTGCAGCTTGCCGGCAACTTGAACTGCATCGGTATGAAACATGATATTGCGATCGCGAGCAATTTGTCCTAATGCCTCAATTGGTTGCAGCGTCCCAACTTCGCTTTGTCCGTAAATGATTGAAATTAACACTGTATTTGATCGCAGCGACTCTTGCAAATCCAAAGGGTGAATTCGCCCAAATTTATCCACCGGTAGCCGCGTCACTTCCCATCCCAACTGTTCGAGTTGTCGCGCCGGTTCTGCTACTGCAGAGTGCTCTACGCTGGAGATAATGATATGCTGCGGCTTGGTATAAAGACGCGCAATTCCCATAATTGCCAAATTATCGGCTTCAGTGCCGCCACTGGTAAAAATCAGCGATTCCGGTAGCGCGTTAATCAAGCTAGCAACCTGCATTCTTGCTAATTCTAAAGCTGTCGCCGCCCTTTGTCCCCACTCGTGCAAGCTTGAAGGATTTCCCCAATGCTGAGTCAGGGCTTTTTGCATGGCATCAATAGCTTCTGGGCGTGTCGGCGTTGTAGCACTATAGTCGAGGTAAATTTGCATGGCTTTAATTAAATGACGAACTAATAATGAATGACTACCTAATGAATAAGGCACTTATCCTAAAGGCATAAATGATTATTGACTCATGACTCATGATTGTTAAATTATGACTGATCGCAACCGCCAATGGCCAACTAATAACGGCCCAGCCAACTCACAACTGTCAAATCCCAACTCCCAACAGTCAACAGTCAACTCCCAACCCTTCTCTCTTGCAAGCTGTCAACTGTCAACTGTCAACTGACTAATGACTTCCTGGTTTGCAGACGTTGTAGTCTTCGTGCGACAAAACTTTTTGGGGAATTAAGAAAGTGCCGCAATCTTCACAAAGCATTCTGTAGTTGCGAGTTACAGGAATACTGATTATCAAACGGTTGTGACGCAGGCGTTTGCCGCCGAAATCTCTGTAATTCTTATTTTCGCCCAAAGCTGCTATAATTGCCCGGGCTTTGGTAACTACGTGGTCGGGCAGACCTCTGAGATCGATGATATCTCTAGCAAATGATGCTTCCCTCTCTTGTTTTTTGGTTTGTTTTTGTGTCAGCACTTCAACGTAATGCTGCTGCGCCACCAACTCTTGCGTGCAGCGATGGCACGCTTTACCATATCCTTTGTGACCGCACGGAAAAATTGTTTTTCTTTTAGCCATAAAGCAGCGGTATAGGGTTTGACCCACGCCCCTGAATGCTGCTACCCTACCAGTGATGCTTCCGGCATCGAGGCAGTTCTACAAGACGCAAAATCTATTCCCTTGCATAAATTTAATAGGTTGTAACTTTACTTTATCCAATAGCTTTGAACTGTGGTTCGGCTAATAACCTCTATATTTTTTAAAATTTTGTGGCTGTATTGTATTATCATTTACTCGGTTTCTGTTGTGCTGGGCTGGTGGCGCTCAATCTGGCGGGCTGCGGACAAACAAAGCAAGACTTGCAGAATTTACCTCTCAGTCTGGCTCCATTGCCTCAAGACCCCTTGTTGCAAGTATACTTCAATCAGTCCATCGCTTCGAGTTATACAGAGCCTTACCGCCAGCAAACTAGACCTGGGGATGATTTAGAAAACTTGATCGCTGTTGCGATCGCTAATGCTGGATCGACGATAGATGTAGCGGTTCAGGAGTTTCGCTTGCCTAGTATTGCGAGGGTTTTGGCCGATCGACAGCGATCGGGAATTAAAGTGAGATTAATTGTCGAACATATCTATAGTCGCCCTTGGAGCAATTTTACAGCTCAGGAGTTAGCGAAATTACCGGAAAGAGAGCGCGATCGTTATGCCGAATTTGTGCAACTTGCCGATCGCAATAAAGACGGTAAATTGAGTGCCGAGGAAATCAAGCAAAATGATGCTTTGGTAATTGTCAAGGATGCGGGGATTCCTGTAATTGATGATACTGCTGACGGCAGTAAAGGCAGCGGTTTGATGCACCACAAATTTGTGGTGATTGACGGCAAAACCGTAATCGTTACTTCGGCTAATTTTACCACAAGCGATATACATGGCGATTTCAAGACCCCAGCAAGTCGCGGCAATGCGAACAATTTGCTGAAAATTGAAAATGGTCAAGTAGCGCAACTATTTACTCAAGAATTTAACATCATGTGGGGCGACGGGCCCAAAGGCAAACCGGACAGCAAGTTTGGCATCAAAAAGCCGTTTCGTCAAGTGCAAAAAGTAATAGTAGGGAATTCGACAGTTGGGGTACAATTTTCGCCGACGGCTGCGACTTTGCCTTGGGAAAAAAGCGCCAACGGTTGGATAAATCGAACTTTGGGTAGTGCGAAAAAGTCGGTTGATTTGGCCCTGTTTGTATTTTCGGCTCAGCGGTTGTCAAATACTTTGGAAATTGAAGCTAGCCGGGGAGTTGCGGTGCGAGCTTTAATAGACTCTAATTTTATTTATCGCTCTTATAGTGAAGGGTTGGATATGATGGGGGCGACTTTGATGCAAGATTGCGGGTTAGAAACTGACAATCGCCCTTGGAGAAAGCCGCTGACTACGGTGGGAGTGCCGCTGTTACCAATGGGCGATCGCCTGCACCACAAATTCGGCGTTGTGGACGGCAAAACGGTGCTTACAGGTTCTCACAACTGGAGTGAGGCTGCAAATCACGGGAATGACGAGACGCTGCTGGCGATCGAGAGTCCCACAGTTGCGGCCCATTTTGAGCGGGAGTTCGATCGGCTTTACAAAGGTGCAATCTTGGGAATTCCCGCCCGAATCAAACAGAGAATTGACGCTAAGAAAAAAGAGTGCGATTCACTAGAAGCAGCATCAAAATCTGCAAGTGCTAAACCTCAAATTGCGGCGGGTAAAAAGTTAGTTAATTTGAATGCCGCGACTCAGGAAGAATTAGAAACCTTGCCCGGGGTAGGCCCGAAGTTAGCCGAGAGAATTATTGCAGCGCGGCAACAGCAACCTTTCACTTCTTTGGAGGATGTGGCACGGGTACAGGGAGTTGGGGACAAGATTTTAGATAGATGGCGCGATCGAGTAACTTGGTAGTTAAGTTCATACTCAGGACTTCATTCCTGGCTCTACAAAGTTCGCAGTCAGGACTTCTGTTTTTCCTTTCGCAACTCAGCATCAACGACTCAAATCTTCACTAGAAAACTATCCGAGCGACTTTGACAACATATCTGCTCTCAAGTTAAAATAATAAGTTGTTAACAAAAGGCTATCTATTTACATTAGAGGTAGAGAGATGAAACACGCCATATTTGTTACGGGGAGACAAAATATCAAATTTCTAGCTATTTTCCTGGGGGCAATTTTTTTGACACTAGCAGCTTTCACAGTCAGCGCCCAGCAGACTAGCGAAGCACAATTTAGGGTCAACAACGAAAACACTTTTAATATTAATTTGATTCAATTTAAGCGCGTTGAATATGTAGGTGCTTGTGCCGGTACTGCGATCACCCCCGATTCTCAAAGCGCTCGATTTGTCTCAAGCAAAACTCCTCCGGGCCCTAACAGGAGGGTGATCATAAAAAATGTGACTGATGGCATGGAAAGTAACCCCTATCCCTACACAGACAGAGGTTACAATAAAGGTGAGTTCTCCGAGGATTTTGGATTTAAGTTGGGTAACAGTCACAAAACAAGAACTTTTTCGGTCTTAGAGGGAGAAAATAACTTTCTCTATGAAATCAAAGAAAATGACCAAGTTATAGAACAAGGTTCGCTTACGGCTCAAGTTTCTATACAAAACTTAGGTACTTTTCCCCGTCAGCAAATTTGTGAAAATAAGGTAGAATGCCGAAATACTTCTGATTGTCGCGACCGTAAAGGCAGAAAAAGAAGTTGCAGACGAGAGTGTTTTCCTGTTCAACAGTGTCGCTGTCCGTAATCACTTTCTGCCCTAAAAGTATTTTTTTAATTAATGGCAGAAGACAAAGAGGAATAACAAACTAGAAAGAAAATAAGTTATTTTCCAGGGAAGAGCGGCAACCACCGGGGATTGCCCCTCCCAAAAAAATTGTTAGTTCAAGTAATGGGGTGAAAGTAAAATGCTGCTCCTAACACGATATATGTTGCTAAAAGTAGCACTCCTTCAAGCCAATTAGAGCGCCCGTCGATACTGATTAGATTGGCAATTGTCACTGCGATGGCAACTGCAACTACTTCAAACGGATTGAAGTTTAAATCCATTGGCTGGTGAATCACTAATCCGATAATTACCAACACCGGCGCTACCAGCAAAGCAACTAGCAAACTCGAACCCATTGCGACAGAAACTGACAAATCCATATTGTTTTTCATCGCAACTCCTACCGCAGTTACATATTCAGCCGCGCCGCCAACAATCGGCAACAGAATTACCCCTGTAAACAGCGGCGTCAATCCCAATCCTTTGGTAGTTTCTTCGACAACACCCACAAAAATTTCTGATTCAAAAGCAACGGCAACAGTTGAGGCAATTAGCACCCCTATCCACAGCCACAAATTCGGTTTGTGCGTAGTAGATTCCTCTTTTGTATTTTGAGGATTTTCTGACTCTAGTTCTAGTAACCCAACATCGTAAAGATAGCTGTGAGTTTTTAACGAAAATAGGAGAGTTAGAGCGTAAACTGCAATTAGGACGATCGCAGTTATTAAAGAAAGATTCTGAATGGCTGCGGGTTCGACTCCATTGGAGGTATAAATTACCATTGTCGGCAGCAGGATGGCAATCACTGCTAGAGTCATTGTGGAACCGTTCACCCGCGCGATTATTGGCTTAAATTCCTGTTCTTTGTAGCGGACTCCTCCTAACAGCATGGAAAATCCCATGACTAAGAGCAAGTTGCTGATAATTGTACCGGTTATACTGGCTTTTACAATGTCAATTAAGCCTGCTTTCAGGGCAACTATTGCAATAATTAATTCCGTAGCATTGCCGAAGACGGCATTTAATAAGCCGCCTATGGAGGGACCTGTAACGATCGCCACTTCTTCTGTTGCTGTACTCAACCAAATCGCCAGAGGTATAATGCCTAAAGCGGATGTGATGAAAACGGCAAGGGAACCCCAGTGCAAATACTCAGCGGCGATGGAAATGGGGATAAAAATTAACAGCGCTATGGAAAGAATCTTTTTGATTGACATAGGAACTTGGATGGTGTATTGAAGAGTGAGGTTTAGCTGTCGCGGCGCTCGTCAAGTTGATTTTACATGATTCAACTATCCTCTGACTCACCCAAATACGGATACAAGCCCCGGACTTAAGTTGTGGAGAGCAATCATGGTTTAGACAAAAGTTTTAGCCCCCCGCGAACGGCTGTGGAGTTAATCTAAAATCTAAAATTTGAACGAGACTGACTGTTGTCTATCTGAGAAAAAGTGCGCCGTCATTCCGAATCCTTAAAGATGTTTTATCCAAACCTAAATCCTTTGTCTCGTCTAATCTTACCTCTAGAGTTCCTTCGCCACCAGGTTTCAAACTGGGTTTCAATAATGCGCCATCTAGTCGCCTAAATACAATTGAAGCCGGTAGTGTCAATGCTGGCAGCGCGACTGTTGAATTTTCCGCTAAACTCTGGCGGTTAGTCTGTCCAACCACGTAAAAAAATAGTCTATCGTTGGTTTTATTCGTTAATTTAACATTGACTTTTCCATTAACTGGAACTATCTTGCCGTCAGGAACTCTTTCTGGTTCGTTAGCTTGGGATATTTCGCCAGCAAAACTCGCATAGTGGGTTAAAGGCAAAAAGCTGTTGCCTGCTACGGCTAAGCTGACAGCCAGTAGACTTGGCAGCCAGGTTTTATCGATGGGTAATTTGCACATTTTTTTATTGACTTTGGAGCTAAAAATTCTAATAAGAGATTTTACCTTATCCTGCTATTTCCTGACAAGTCGCATAAAAAGTAAATTCGAGCTTTTTATAGCTGACACATTAGCGGTAAAGATGGAATTTGAATATAATATGACGTTATAAAAATATGGAAAATATAGATATTAGTATGTAGGGTCCAGTTATAGAATAAAAGCCAGTTGATAAATCGCCCCACTTAACTTTTGAATAGTACCGATTCTCTCAAAATGATGAAGAAGGAAGAAGGAAGTTCGGCAACAAAGCCTTGTAGGAAATTTAACGGCTCGAAGTTGAGGGAAGAAAAAAGATTTTGTCAACTTTCCCCCTCTCCTACTCTTCTCCTCCCGCAGCAGCTATTCAACCCAACGCACCCGAACAAAATGAGCTTCGCGTCCCCAGAAGTCGTGACTTACCGTAATATCAACAACACTCAAATTAAACGGAATAGCAGTTGTGACGTAACGCTGAGCCAGAGATCCCACATCAGGAGCTAACTGAGCCGCAGCCGCCGCCGCTGCACCCAAACCTAAAAGTTGCAGAATTGGCCCCCGAGGCAGGGCTAAATTGATGCCAACAGCAAGTCCAGCCGTTAGCAGCATTGCCACCGACACATTCGTGCCACAGCGGGGATGTACAGCTAAATCCCACTCTCCGCTGGCAATCCGCTGCAAAGCCTCGCGCACAGCGTGACGCAACTGTGCAATGTTAACGTGGCCATAAAGATAAAACCCTTGATCTGTGGACATCCCGCCCAATAACTCATTATCGGTTCTTGCTGTGGTCGCACCAAACGATTGACTTAGTACCCAAACCGTAGCGTGTTCCAAAGCATGAACTTGGCGCAAAGTCAAGACTTCCTTCAAACCGGGCACAAAATTGAGTTGTCGCAACAAATCAGCATCTTGAGTCCGCTGCGGGGCAAAGTCGAAGGGAAACTGGCCGGTGCGGCCGGAAGCAGAAGCAGTAGTTGTCATATCAAAACGCCTCCATTAACTCCATTAAGTGGATATTTAACATTAGCAATTCGGTTGAGAAAAAGCAGATGATAAATTATCAATAGTTTTGACTTTAAAACCTAGCAATGGCAGGTTTTGTGCAAAATTTATTAGCCCTAAACCTGCCCTTACTAATAGATTAGATCGCACTTATTCCCAGTTTATTGCTCTTGCCGCTGGCCGTCGCGGAATACTCCCGGAATTCGCCGGCCTCTGGTATCGATAATTGTGCCTTTGCCGTGAGGCAATCCCTTGCGTAACTCTCCCTGATAGCGGATACCGTTGGAGAACGAACAGTTACCCCTGCCATCAAGTTCTTGAGTATAGAACTGTCCCGAACACCGACTGCCGTCAGCCCGGGTGAACGCTCCCGTACCTAAAGGCTTGCCCCCTAAAAATTGACCCACAAAGCGATCGCCATTAGCAAAAATGAATTGCCCTTGTCCCGTGGGCACGCCTACTTTTTGATCGAGAGAAAACGACCCTATATAGCGATCGCCATTAGTAAAAATAGCTGTCCCGGAACTAACTTTGCCATCTCGGAATATGCCCTCCACGCGGGCGTCGTCCTTAAATATAAATTGTCCTCGACCATTTGGTTTGCCCAGACGGAACTGCCCCTCATAGCGATCGCCGTTGGAATATACGTATACCCCAGTGCCACTGGGCAAACCGTTAACGAACTGTCCGATGTAGCTATCACCGCTATCATAATCGCACCTAACTCTACCTGTAGCGATAGCTGGCACGCAGCGACCGGTTTTAGCTTCTGTTCCTTGCGCCATTGAGGGCAAGGGATCAATCGCGTAACTACCAATTCCCAACACTGATGCAACTAATAAAGCGATTCCACTGAGCCAAGAACGGGAAATCATCAATCAACTTTCTCCTATGCGCTGTTAGATATTATCTTCTTCTGTCCTTTGTCTTTTGTCCCATTTGTTGTCAAAAGTTGGCTGAAAACCTCAATCATTTATCCTTTACGAAACTCCGGGCTTGCCGTTGCGAAATACCCCCGGAAAGCGCCTACCGCTAGCATCGATCATCGTCCCGACACCGTGAGGCACTCCCTTTCGCAATTCTCCTTCATAGCGCGTACCGTTGGGAAAAGTGCAGGAGACACTAGCGTCAAGTTCTTGATTAAAAAATCTGCCGGAACAGCGAGTGCCATCTACCCGCACCAATACCCCAGGCCCAAAGGGTGAGCCTGCAAAGAATTGTCCTTCGTAGCGATCGCCATTGGTATAAAAAAATTGACCCCGCCCTGAGGGTTGGCTGCTAATGGCATCAGTCTGAACGTTCCTGACGACTGCGAAGTTTCCGACATAGCGCTCGCCGTTGGCAAAAACGACTGTCCCAGATCTCATTGTGCCGTCTTGGAACACGCCTGTGTAGCGGGCATCATCTTTAAAAATGAATGTCCCTCTACCATTGGGCACTCCATTGCGAAATTGTCCTTCGTAGCGATCGCCATTAGCGTACACGTAGACTCCACTGCCGTCGGGCAGACCGTTGACGAAATTTCCCTCGTAGTTATCGCCTCCCTCGTAATTGCATTTTACTCTTCCCGTAGGAGGGTTTCCTTGGCAGAAGGGAGAGCGTTTTCCTTCTTCTGGTTTTGGTTGAGCCATTGATGGCTGGGGATTCAAGAGATTAGTGGCGCTGCCGATAGAAGAAGCAACTAATATCACCATCCCTAATTTTTGAATTGAACCGAGCATGATCAATCTCCTTTAACTTCAATTACTAATAGGGATTTTCTAGAAGCTAATACTCAATGAAAAGTCCTCTATTTTTTAATCCCTGTACTAATTTTACCTTCAGGTTCGAGATCTGCCCTAAATGCAAAAAGGCAAAAACTATAATTTTTGCCTTTAGCATTTTTCCTGCTTTACTGTCAATTTTTAGCGTCGCCCTGAGCTATTCGGATTTGGAAGACGGCTAATAACTGCATTGGCTGGTTGTAATTGGCGACTTGCGGGTTTTTCGCCAACACCTTTGGCTACCTCAACGCCGTTTTCCTCCAGAATTACGATCGGATCTGCTCCTTGCTTGAGATCGACCCGCTTCACCAACACTTGCCCGTTAGACAGCCGCTGCCCGACTTTGACATATCGGCTGGTTGGTTCATTGGGTACTTTGACAATCACTTGCGTCTCGTTCCCGACTTTTACCACCCCGCTGACTTCAGTGCCTGTAGCGATGTCAGTAGAAGGCGGTGGCGGAACTACTGGGATTACGGGAGGAGGCGGGGGATTTGGGTCTACCCACTGGGGCGGGCGCTTGTCTACTGGCAGTTCCGGCAGATCCGGCACTCCTATAGGTCTAGCTGCTATTGGCTGGGGCGGGCGCGGGGGACCCGCACGGCGAGGCTGCGGATTCCGCGCATCTTGGGATCTACCTCCTGTTGGCCCAGTTCCAGGACGACCGGTGCCAGGACCTCTTGCTACCCTGGCATTGGGGTCTCTCCATTGGGGCGGGCGCTTGTCTACTGGCAGTTCCGGCAGATCCGGCACTCCTATGGGTCTAGCTGCAATCGGTTCGAGTCCAGGCGGGGATGTACGAGTACGACCTAACTGAGGAGGAGTGAGCCCCGGAACTTGGGGCGGCAAGCCAATTTGTCCCCCGGTGCCTCCGGGTAAGGAACCATTTCTGCCACCGCCACCTAACCGAGGAGCAGTTAGCCCTGGAACTAGGGGAGGCGAGCCAATTTGCCCCCCATCACCTCCGGGAAGTAAAGGGCCTCCCGATCGACCTCTTAGTTGCTGAGTGCCTGCTCGACCGCCCGTGGGTCCTCTGGAGATAGTAACCGTCTGATTAGGCCTGTTAAGTGGGGGGGGAGCCAATAACTCGGGAAGTTCGGGTAGCACGGCAACTTGTCGCTGTGGCAGTTTGGGGAGTTCTGAGGTAGTCCCACCCGCTCCGTTGGCTCCTGGAGGGATTTGTAATACGATCGGCGGCAGCGGCCCAAAGGGGTCTAACTGAGAAGGATTCGCTGTCACAGGGCCTTGGGGTACTGGCTGAAGCGGAAGTGTTGGATTCCTGTCCTTTTTGTTGCCGATATTTGTTTGAGCCTGTCTCGCTCGTTCCTCTGGGTTTGTCGATCGAATTAACCCTGGAGGCTGGGCGGCTACTATTGGAGACTGGAAAGTCGGAGTTGCTGGGGTGGGGCTGGCAGAGGCGGCCGGAGACGGAGAGGCTGCACTAGGGCTGGGGCTGGGGCTGGCTGTGTTGCTGCCGTCGCCACCACCGCATCCTCCGATCGAGAAAGCTAGTAGTCCTATAGTCGCAAAATATAAAAGTTTGTACATTGCCGATCGCCCCTAACTGCTTAATTTCAAGATATCCAACAAGGCTCTGCAATTACAGCCTGTTGCCGTTTATCAGTTTATCTGTGTTCGATGTTATGCGATCGCTTGAAAATTGCCAAGTTTTCCTGATGATCTGATCTGGGGATCAAGCGATCGGTTTTTGGGAGCGGGTTAGGATATCAGTGGCGGTTGTTGTTCGACATATTGAATCAATTAAGGTATTTAGATAATGGCAAAAGTGATTCTCAAGCGAATTTGGCGATCGGGCTTTGTTTTTGCGACCGTTTTGGTGGGTGTGGGATCGGCGGGCGGCGAGGTGCATTCTCATTCACATCAGCCAGAAACTCAGGTGATGACATTGGTGCCCGATGTTAGTTCCCAGCAGCTCGATCGCACTATAACGGGATCGGAATTCACAACTGGCAAATTGTACTCTCAGTTTTGGAACCCGTCAAATGGTTCTGCCAAACCGCGAGCAAATCAACCGGCTAAGCCACCGGGGAATCCACAGGTATTTCAAGCTAAAATCAAGCGCCGTGCTGGCGGGACGCCGGTGATTGATGTGGTATTTAACGGCAACAAGACTTTTGAGATGATTCTCGATACCGGGGCAAGCGGCACTTTGATTTCTCAGCAGATGGCTACTGCACTGGGAGTGAGGCCGGTGCGTACCGTGAGAGCGGGGATCGCTGATGGTAGCGTTGTCGAGTTCCCGATCGGTCGAGTGCGATCGATTCGGGTTGGGGGTGCTGTGATCCAAAATGTCGAAGTGGCGATCGCCAAACAAATGCCAATAGGTCTGCTCGGTCACGATTTCTTTGGCAATTACGATGTCAAAATTAAAAAAGATGTTGTAGAATTTTATGTCCGCTGAGAGTGAGCGGAATCGGAAACCGATTTTTGCTCAACTCGTGTCCTTTACAGTTATTAGCAACCGGGTCAAGGCTTTTAAATTTATTGGTTGAGGCGGTAGCAAAATGCAACCAAGTGTGGTATTGTTCTTTGTGTTTCAAGAGCCACCGACGGTTAAACTATCCGTGAAATCCGGCCACAAAAGCACGGCTGCTGTTGGTGAGATCGGTAACAGTCTCCGACAACCATTCACAGTACAAGCCAAGGCAATCAATTAAACAATTCGCCAAGCAGGTCGAAGTTAGTTCCCAAAATGCTGTGGCTGAGGGAATTTTGGTTGGCATTGTTCAGCCGGAGCCTACAAAATATGTAAACTGATTAGCGGCAGATGTTCCGCAAAATCGGAAATACATGACCATCGAGAAATTAATTATTGTAAATAAGGTATTCGCATGGCACAAGCGTCTGTATCTCCTGTAGTGCTGATTATTCTAGACGGCTGGGGTTATCGTGAAGAAAAAGACGGAAATGCGATAGCCGCGGCAAAAACACCCGTGATGGACAGTCTCTGGGCCGCTTATCCCAGAACTCTGATTCACACATCGGGTCGGGCGGTAGGGCTGCCAGACGGGCAAATGGGTAACTCAGAGGTTGGTCACTTGAATCTGGGCGCGGGCCGCGTCGTTCCTCAAGAGTTGGTGCGGATCTCGGATGCAGTGGAAGATGGTTCTTTGCTCAACAATAAAGCGCTGGTTGGGCTTTGCGAGAAAGTCCGCGCCACGGGCGGCAAGTTGCACCTGACTGGTCTTTGTTCTGAAGGCGGGGTTCATTCCCATCTCAGTCATATTAAGGGTTTGCTGCAATTAGCAAAAGCACAGGGAATTTCGGAGGTTTGTATTCACGCGATTACTGACGGTCGTGATACTACTCCGAAAGAGGGTGTCGAAGCTCTAGGCAAGATAGAAAGTTATATCGCAGAGGTAGGGGTCGGTCGGATTGCGACCATTAGCGGCCGCTACTACGCGATGGACAGGGACAAGCGCTGGGATCGGGTGCAGCGCGCTTACGAGGTGATGACGACTGAGGGTGCTCCAGACGGTCGATCGGCTGTGGATGTGTTGCAGGCCTCCTATGCTGAAGGAGTGACCGACGAGTTTGCTGTTCCGACTCGGATTTCTCCGGGGGCGGTGGCATCCGGGGATGGGGTAATTTTCTTTAATTTTCGCCCGGACAGGGCGAGAGAATTGACTCAGGCTTTTGTGGCACCGGATTTTAAGGGGTTTGAACGGCCGTTAATTGAGTCCTTGGCGTTTGCGACTTTTACTCAGTACGACCCGAAACTCTCGGTAATGGTGGCTTTTGAACCGCAGAATTTGAACAATATTCTGGGCGAGGTGATTTCTAAGCACGGTTTGCAGCAGTTGCGGACGGCGGAAACTGAAAAGTACGCTCATGTGACTTATTTTTTTAATGGGGGTCTGGAAGAGCCTTTTCTCGGAGAACACCGGGAGTTGGTGCAGAGCCCGATGGTGGCGACTTACGATGAGGCGCCCCAGATGTCGGCAGACTTGGTGACGGATGGGGTGGTGACGGCTTTGGAAAAAGGCATCTATTCGTTTATGGTGATTAACTACGCTAACCCCGATATGGTTGGTCATACGGGGATGATGGATGCGACGATAATTGCGATCGAAACTGTGGATAAATGTTTGGGGCGGCTGTTGAGCGCCATTAGTAAAGCTGGGGGAACGGCAATTATTATTGCTGACCACGGAAATGCTGAACAGATGTTTGACGAGGACGGAAATCCCTGGACGGCTCACACTACTAACCCAGTGCCGTTTATTCTGGTAGAGGGTGAAGGTCGGAAGATTCCGGGTCACGGAACGGATGTTCCTCTGAGGACGGATGGTTGTTTGGCGGATATTGCGCCGACGATTCTGGAGCTGTTGAGGTTGCCTCAGCCCCCGGAGATGACGGGACGCTCTATGATTCGATCGGCTGAGTTTGAAGTTCGCGCCAATCGCACTCCTGTGCGAGTCCGATTGTAGTAGGGACGCAGCAGTAGGGACAAAGGCTTTCGCCCTTCTTCGTGTCAATTTAACGTCAAACCCAGTCACAGAATGCTGTTTGACTATTAAGCCTAGATCCCCCCTAGCCCCCCTTAAGAAGGGGGGAACCGGAAATGGCTCAAAGTCCCCCTTTTTAAGGGGGATTTAGGGGGATCTGGACTCAGGTAAAAACGAGGTTTATCAAGGCTTTCAGGCTTAAGTTGACGCCAATGGGCTCTTGGAGTGTCTCTGCATAAATTGTGTGCGATCGACCGAATTTGATATGATAATAAATTACCGATTACTAATTACCAATTACTCCAGATTATGAATATTGTTTCTGTGTTACAAGTTATCTGGTCTTTGTCTGCTTTAGGACTTGTGGTTTTTGTGTTGCTGCACAGTCCTAAAGGCGATGGCATTGGAGGGATTGGCGGACAAGCTCAATTGTTTACCAGCGCCAAAAGTGCAGAAACGAGTCTGAACCGGATTACTTGGGGTTTGTCTATTGTTTTTATGGGTTTGACTGTGATTTTGAGTGCTGGTTGGTTGGCGCCTAAGTTATAAGATTTGGATTTTTAACCGCAGATGAACGCAGATAGACGCAGATAATATCAAGTTCATCTGCGTTTATTTTCGTCTATCTGCGGTTGCAACAATGCGGTTGTGGAAAGTTACAGTAAAATCTCGATTGCTGGCTGGTTTGGGATTGGCTTTATGTTGTTTTAGCCTGATAATTTTTACTCAGGTTAATACTCCGGCGGCGAATCTTTCTTCTCTCCCTAATAGTTTGCCATATCCACAGGTTCACCCTTTGCCGCCAACGCTAGCGAAGTGGCAAGATTCCACAAATAGTGGTGAGTATTTTGACCAGGTTAAGCCACCGAATTTCGGTCATTTGCTATGGTCTAAGTTTCCGATTCAGGTTTATGTTGAGCGTCCAGTTGATGCTAATAAGTCTGAAGAATGGGTGGCGGCTGTGTTGGATGTTGTCCGGGAATGGGGGGTTTATTTGCCTTTGGAAGTGGTGGATAGTTCGGAGGTGGCTGATATTAGGATTTTACGTCGCGCTCCGGCTTTGCGTCAAGGGGTTTTGCGATCGCGCTCTGGAGAGGCTACCTATGAATTGTACGCCCGTCGGGATGGGGATAAAACTGTTTTATCTCATCGGTTTTCGGTTTATTTGAATCCGAATCAAGTGGGTAAGTATATTCCGGCGACGGCGCGGCACGAGTTGGGTCACGCTTTGGGAATTTGGGGTCACAGTTTGATGGAAACTGATGTGCTTTATTTTTCTCAGGTGAGAAATCCTCCGCCTATTTCAGCGAGGGATGTTAATACTTTGAAGCGAGTTTATGAACAGCAGACTCGGTTAGGGTGGGAATTGTAGTTACGCGGGAATGGAATTGGCTTCTACAGAAACCAACTGCGCCTTTGCGGACTCTAACAACACGATAGTTAATAGGAAAGAGAAGAAAGATGAAAGATGAAGCTTTTGGGATGGTGCCAGTTTTTGCGACTGAAACTGATAGTTTATTTTTGTTGATTCAACATCAAGCGGGACATTGGGCGTTTCCAAAAGGTCACGCGAATCCGGGGGAATCGGCGCTAGAAACGGCGAAGCGGGAGTTTGAGGAGGAAACTGGCATCCGCGATTGTGAAGTGCTTGAGGGGCCTAGTTTTGTGGAACGTTATTCCTTTGTTAAGGAGGGAAAGCCTAGTTCGGTGCAACATTATTCCTCGGCGAAGGAAGGAGAATCAATTGAAAAGACTGTTACTTACTTTTTGGCTTTTGTAAATTCAATGGAAGTTCAGTTGCAACTAGAGGAAGTTCAAAATTCGGCCTGGACTTCCTTTGAGGATGCAGTTAAGCTGATTACTTTTGATGGGAATCGGCAAGTTTTAAGGGAAGTCAAAGCATTTTTGGACGCGAGAAATTAGTGTTAATCAGTCTTGGACGCACACACTTGTTTATGTAGAGGGCGCCACACCTTACGCTATAAGTAGTGTGTCAAAGCACTTTTTGCGTCCACGATTGTTAAGATATAGTCCGGTTATACGATCGCCTTTAAGTTTGTACTAAGGACTTTAGTGCTTCGTGAATACAAGCTTTAAGAGAGGGCTCCAGTCCTTACTACAAACAAATTGTTTTGTTAAATACCCGACCTCTTAAAGAAGTCGGGTATCTAGGTATTCTGTGAGATTATTTGTTGATTTTCTGAGCTTCGGCGTGGTGTTGCAAGCGAGAGAAAACGTTGTAGGCATCGGGGCCGGGAGTATCGTGTTCGGCAGCGCCGTCGATGGGGCCGTCGATGGCTTTCCAAGCAGGAATTCCGCCTTTTAGTTCGGCTACTTTTCTAAAGCCTGCTGCGCGGAGGAGATTGGCAGCTTCGGCGGTTTGTTGGTCGTTTTCGCCGTAGATGTAGATGTCGCGGATGGGTTCTAAACTCGATTGGGCTCTAGCGACTAATTCGTCCATTGGCATCATTACGGCGCCGGTAATGTGGCTTTTGGTGAAGCTTTCAAAGTCACGGGCGTCGATGATTGTGAGTCCGGGTTCGCCCCAATCTAAACGGGCTTTGAGGTCGTGGCTAGATGCTTGAGCTTTTAAACCGGGAGGAGTCGGAGTAATGTCGGGAAGTTTTTCTTTGATGTCGGAAATTTGGTCGGGAATAGTTTTCATGGGTAAAATGTTGTTCAATGTTTTGATTGCCATTGCAATGTAACAAGAGGTTTAGGTTGAATTCGTCTTTCTAAAGGCTGAATCTGGCATTGAACTAAAGTCGCAGTTAAGCTGGTTTCCTGGTTGTTAACTAAGGTTGGGATCGCTACATTTGTTGAGGTTGCTAGAGGAAAGCGGGCTGTGCTTCAGATTGTTTCATCGCATTTTCTGTGGAGAATTTGAAGTGCGATCGCTCGTTAGATTAGGTATTTTATCAAACGATTTCCTTTTAGTCAATCACAATTATTTTAAAACTAAATTGGTCGAAGTTGTGTACAGCCTCACACGGAATTTTACCGAAAACTTGAAATGTTTGTCAGCAAGATTTATGATAATATTTGATACTAAGAACAAGTATTTAAAGGTAGGAATATGTCTGAGAAAGATGAAATTGCGGTGTCTAACACTTTGACACCTGAAGAGCAAGCGCTTTGGGATGCTAAGGCGAAAGTTCGGGTACTGCTGAATTTGTGGGATTTGGGTGGCGGGAGGATGAAGGTGAAAAAGGGGGATTTGACTAAGCGAATTGTGCGGACTAATGAGACGAGTCAGAGATATGTGGAAGTGCTCGGCGAGTTGCAGGCGACTGGGGCGATCGAGTATTCGCTGGTAAATCGGGTGACGCTGGTGGAATTGAGCGCGAAAGGGAAAGAAGTTTTAGCGCAGGGGCTCAAAAGTAAGGATTCTTTGTTTGAGTTTGATGGTTCTCAAATTGGTACTCGGCTGGGAAATTCTTTGTTGAAGTGGATTCGGCATCAGGATAGTGCGGCGAGTGTTGCTGTTGATAAGGGGAAGGCGGATGTAGGGACGATCGCATCCTATGAGGATTTTAAGGCTGTGGCGCTTGATGTGTATGACAGCTTGAACCGGGATTATAACTTAGACGATTTAGTGCCGATTTATCGGATGCGTCGGGCGATCGGGGAAAGGGTAGGGCGATCGGATTTCAATGAGTGGCTGTTGGAAATGCAGGCTAATGACATTTTTCAGCTAATAGGTGGCAGTGTAGAAGACAGCGCCCCCGACAAAATCGAAGATTCTATCACAACAAAAGTGAACGGTTTGCGCTGCTATGTCAAGCGTTTAACCTAATTAATTTGAGTTAGTAGTGCATTCGCTCCTTTATCTTCACACTCACACAAAACGATGAATGACTTTCACTCCTCAATCCCCGACCTTAATAAAGCTATTGCAAGTCAAAACCCTTTTGACAGATCGTTAATAGTCAGGAGCAATGATATTTGGAACCCAAGTTTTCCTGACGTTCCTTCTATCAATGCTCATGCCTCTGATGCTATCTTTCAGGCGATCGAGCAAATCCGCGCCGGGTATCGTACAGTTAGTGGCATCACGATCAAAGCTGAAAAAGGTCTAGGAAAAAGCCACCTAATCAGTCGGATTCGCAGCCGCCTTCTCGATGAAGGTGGTTCTTTCTTTGTTTATATGAGCGACGTAGACTATGGAAACTTAAACCGAGTCCACGCTAACTTTCTCAACACTTTGTCTTTAAGCCTGAAACAGATTGGTAACGAAGGCGTAATGCAGTGGCAAGAATTAGCAACTGCTTTGATCAATGAGGCCTTACGAAAAACTCACATACCTCAAAATTTAGTCAAGCAATTTTCGGGGGCATTAGCTAAAAATCCTAAATTAGTTGATGCCTTAACTGCCAAAGTGCTTCAAATTAAGCCAAACATCGAAAATCCTTATTTAATCCAGGCTATTCTGTGGACACTTGCTTCAGATAAAGTGAGCTTTGCGACCAACTGGCTGTCTGGAAAAGCCTTGGCACAAGCACAAGCGGATGCAATGGGTTTACCAAATTCTACAGAAGAGGATAAAGAAGGTGAAGCATTTCAGACTGTCTGCCAAATTTTAGACTTAATCGGTGATTACAGAACTCTAGTAATTGGCTTTGATGAGTTAGAGAGTGTAGATCGGAATGAAGCTGGTTTCACTAGAGCACAGGTCGTCGCGCTCTTAGTAAAAGACCTGTACGGTAAAATTAAACGAGGTGTCTTAATGACAGCTATGTTTGATGACACTTGGACATTGCAGATCAGAGCATTACCGCAGGCAGAGTCAGTCACAGCTAGAATGGGTGAAAAGATTTTTGATTTACAGTATCTGAATGCTGATGATGTAGTGACTCTAGTTTCTCAATGGCTCAAAGAATTTTATGACAGTAAAGGTTTAACTCCACCTTATCCCGTTTATCCTTTTCATGAAGGTGAATTAAGAGAACTGGGAAAAGAAAAATTAATTGTCAGAAAGGTTTTAGAGGAGTGTGCTAAGAATTGGAAAGTACCTGACGCTCCTACTCCACCGCCAACAGCAGCAGATCCACTCCATCAAGTTGAACTTGCTTTCAACAATGAACTGAATGCACTTGAGGGAACAATCGACAACTATTTTGACGATAGCAATATTTTAGCCGAGGCTCTATATTTGGCCTTCCTTGCAGTCAAAGGGGAGACTGTGGAACGAATGCAAGTTGAGGAGATTGAAAAGGTACAAACTAAAGCTGTAGACAAAGGTTATCTCCACTTTAGAATTCGAGGCAAAGAAAATGGAAAGTCTGTCAAGATAGTAGTAGCAGTTGTCCAAGAATCTGGAGCAAAGTTTGTCAGTGCCGCATTAAAGCGATTAATTGAGTATCAAAAGTTTGATATGACTCGCGGTTGTTTAGTTCGTTCTAAAGATGTTAAACCGAAGACTGTAGGAAAACAGTGTTTGGATCAACTTCTTTCTCAAGAACTAGGTGGAGAATTTGTCAAGCTTGCAAGTGAAGATATCAAGCCTCTATTAGCCATTTATTTGGTCAACAAAGCTCGCACAGAGTACGATGTAACCGAAGAGCAAATACTGGAGTTTATTGTTCAAAAAAAACTTGCGACTGAAAATTATATAATTTGTGAAATTCTTAGCGATCCGTCGGGTCAGATTCCTGATGGGTTAGTTGATGAAAATGAGAGAGCTGAAAGTACCTTGATAACTGATACAACGGAAATTAACAACCTCGACGAAGCACTTGATAAATTATTAGGTCAATAAGTGGATGAGTTATTCTGTTTTTGTTGATACGGCTTTGCAGTTACCTGCCCCAGACGTGGAAGCCTTAATCCAAGGGCGAGTGATTGCAGCCATGCCTCGAATTTTCATCGAGCCTGGTAGGTCATTTGCCCTATATCCAGCCAATATCTCGATTAATTTGATCCCCCATGAGCAATACTACCGATCGAGTTTTTTACCAATTGCTAAAACCTCATTTTCTCAGTTAACTTCTGAGACGATTTTGATAAAAGCTTGGGCTAAATGCGAATTCTGCCAAATACTAAACGATCCAGAATCATTAGAGGCTGTGTCGCAGTTAACAGTCTGGACAACAGAGGCATTACAGCAAACTCTTCTAGAGAAACCTTATCTTTTTATAGCTCATCTTCGCGTCTATTTGCTGTCTCAGCCGCTGGAAATGCCTGTGCATCTCAGTGGCAATTTTGTTTCTTTGCCAAAATCCCTAACTGTTACTGATTCAACGCCTGTGTTGAGCGAGTCTATCTTTGCCAAACGCCGTCAAACTCTGGAAAACCTAGAGCCGCCAGAACATCCAGAATTGGAAGAGTTGCAAAGTGGATTAGTGCATTTATCCACCACCAACCCAAAAGCCAAACAACTAGACGCAGAAATCAAAATGTTTCTAGGTTGGAGTAGCGATAAGCGTGTAAAACCAATCAAACCGGATTTAGCTTGGATAAAGACTATAGCAGCTTTGGGAAATCGCACCAAAGAACTAGATACAGACAAAAGCAACTATCAAGCAGGAACAGACTTTGAAATTGTAGTGCGCGATAGCCTTGAGTTTTTGGGATTTACCATAGATTATGCTCACAAAGGTGGTGCTGGTGGCTTAGATTTATTATGCTCCAAACCTTACCCCTTAGTTGGCGAGTGCAAAGCCGGTAAAAAAATCCCTAACGATACAGCAGTTCAATTGCTGAATTTAGGAACGTTACGGCTCAAAGATAAAGAAATACTCGCAAAAGCAACTAAGTTGATTATTGGCCCTGGCGTTCCAACTCCTCAACTTATGGATGCAGCAAAAGTACACGGTATGGCAATTATGAACCCTGAGACGCTTGAAAAACTGGTTAAACTTCAAAGCACCTATCCTAACTCGGTGGACTTATTTAAACTGAGAGAATACTTAAAACCGGGACAAGCTGATGATGAAGTGGCTAAATACATTGAGCAAGTCGAACAAGAAATTAAAGTGCGATCGCACGTTCTTTCTATTCTGAAAAAGTATCACGAAAATTCTGGTTCTGAACAAGCAAGTGTGGATGCTCTTAGCGGTGCGTATTCAATGTCTAGCCCACCCAAGAAGTTGTCCCGCGAAGAGTTGCACGAAATGTTAGTAGAACTTTCTTCTCCGCTGACAGGTTATGCAGGGCGAATTAAAGGCGAGAGTTTAGGGCGCGATCGCTTTTATTTCCTGCGCGATTTGCCGCTAGATGATTGAGATACATCAAGGGCGATTCCCTACCGGATAGCTTCGCCGCGCGCACTTTATCCAATTTCCTACACAGCATCAGGATCTACGCCCAATTCCCGTAACCTCGCCGCCAACCTTTCAGCTTTCTGCAATTGAGCTTGTTCTGCCTTAATTAACCCTTCCACCAATGGCGGATCTAAAATTTCATTGACTGATAATCTCAGATTGGGAAATACTACAGATTCCATTTCCTCACCAGGCAAGAAATCTGTATACGTGTAACCATCTTCACCTTCAATCAATGCAAAAAGCCGGATTTTTTGCTTGCCCGTTTTAGGGTCAACAATGCAATATTCTGGCACATTCGCTAATTCGTACTCTCCGCGTTTAATCACGTAATCTTCGCGGCGATTTTCGCTGACTACTTCTACCACTAAAAGCGGCTTTTCATCAAATTCGAGGATACCTGCACCGGGTCTAGCAGCAGCTTGTTCCAAAAGACTTTGAGTGCAGACAACTACATCGGGAATCCGAGATTTATCTTCATCGGTTCTCACTCCCAAGCCAGTTTTTACTACTAAGTTAAGATTGTGTTCAGCTAGGTAACGCTGCAATTGGTAAACTAAATATTCGCAAATTTTGATATGTAAAATTGTGGCTGTTGGGATCGCAATTAATTTGCCTTTGTACAGTTCATATTTTACATCCAATTCTTCTTGATAAAATCGGTATTCTTCAAAAGTTAATGTCGGCGAAGTATCGATCTGTTTTTCTTCTACTGTTGGCACAATAGATTGAGACATATATTTTTACTTATCTCTATAGTTTGCTATTATACTCAATTGTAATTTTAACACTCAAGACATCGATTACCAAAAGATCGATCGCCCTTATTGAATCTCCAATAAGCACAGGCCGCAAGAGTTTTAATATTTTTCAAAATACAAATTAAATATTTGGTTCAGTTCACCATTTGGGCGATCGCCTCAACAAGGCTGTAGCTGCCTCACTGTCGAGAGGTTTAGAGAAAAAGTACCCCTGACCGTACTCGCAGCCGATCGCCCGCATTTGAGCCAATTGGACGGCGGTTTCGACACCTTCGGCCACTACCTCCATCCCCAAACTGCGGGCTAGCATGACGATCGCCCGCACGATTTCCAAGTTTTCACCCGTTTCTCCGACGCGACTGACAAAAGAGCGATCGACCTTCAAAATATTAATCGGGAACTTGTGCAAATAACTCAGAGACGAATAACCAGTGCCGAAATCATCAATGCACAAATCAATCCCCAAGTCTCTCAACTGCGAAAGCATCGCCGCCGCCGCTTCCCCATCTTCCATCACCACACTCTCAGTAATCTCCAACTTCAAACAGCGAGCGTCAACACCCGTTTCCTGGAAAACTTGCTTAATTTGCTCGATGGATTCCGGTTCCGCAAACTGCCTCCCCGAAAGATTTACTGCTACAGTCAGCCGCGAATTTCCCACAGGTAAATTCAAACTCTGCCACTTAATAATTTGGCGGCAGCTTTCGTTCAGAACCCACAAACCCAAAGGCATAATTAACCCAGTTTCCTCTGCCATCGCAATAAATTCCATCGGCGAAACTAAACCCCGTTCCGGGTGCAGCCAGCGCACCAGCGCCTCAAATCCGATAACATAACCACTTTTTAAACTAACGATCGGCTGATAATAAACAGTAAAAGGACATTCCAATTTTAAAGCAGTCACTTGCGACTTCGGACGCTCCAATCTCCGATCAATTTCACTCATAGGCGAGTTTTCCGCCGCCGTCCCACAGGCGAAATCCACTATCGAATATTTCAAATTTAGTTCTTCAACCGACTGCCGCAAATCGTGTTCCAAGTGCATCAAAGCCACAGCCTGAGTGTGCATCGCACGGGTGAAAACTTCGTAGCGAGCTTTACCGAGAGCTTTTGCCCGGTACATTGCAATATCAGCATCGCGCAAAATATCTCCCGGCCACTGATATTTGTCGGTACTCAAAGCAATGCCAATGCTAGCAGTAATTAAAACTTTATTACCTTCCAAATTCAGCGGTCGTTCGATCGTTTTGAGAATTGCCTTTGCTTGGGCGATAGCCTCATCAACACCGTGAATTTCTTCCAGCAAAATCACAAACTCATCTCCCCCCAGACGCGCCACCGTATCCCCTGGCCGCAAACAAGTCAAGAGACGGCGAGCCACAGCCACCAACAGCCGATCGCCCGTGCGGTGTCCCTGACTGTCATTAATCACCTTAAACCTGTCCAAATCCAGAAACAGCACCGCAAACTGCTCGCTCGGATGCCGTTGGGCGCGGGCAAAAGCTTGCCCCAACCTGTCAGTCAACAAAGCACGGTTCGGCAACTCCGTCAGCGCATCGTGCAAAGCATCATGCAACAATTGTTCTTCAGCCAGCTTGCGCTCAGTCACGTCGTGACAGTTGACCACAATTCCCCGCACCGAAGGTTCGTCGAGCAAATTAGTCGCCACCGCTTCCAACACGCACCAGGAACCGTCCTTGTGTTGCACTCGGTATTCCGCCATTCCCTGGCTAACTCTCGGCATTTGCATGACACCTTTGAACACCTGATCCACTATCAGCAATTCGTCAGGGTGAATCAAGTCAAATATAGACCGGCCGAGGACTTCCGCCGTCGGGTAGCCCAAAATCCGCTCTAGGGAAGGAGAGACATAGCGGCAAAAGCCTTTCTCGTCGAGAATCACAATAATGTCTCTAGCATTTTCAATCAAAGATCGAAAGCGCTTTTCGCTTTGCCGCAGCTCTTGTTCCGTGCGCTTCTGGTCAGTAATATCGGTATTCATGTAAATCAGACCGACAATTTTCCCTGTAGGGTCTTTAATAGCATCGGCCCGCAGCAACACTTGCAAAGTTTCACCGCTTTTAGTGCGCTTGGTAGTTTCACCAAACCAAGAATAACCTTGGGCGATCGTGTCGAGTACCTCCTTGGCGACTGCGGGGTCAGCAAAAACTGCCGATATACCTCCGGCTAGTTTAAATTCCTCTGCGGTGTCCCATTCAAATAGCTGAGAAAACGCTTGATTTTGATAAATGTGAGTGCCGTTCGCATCGCTGAGCCCGATCGCGTCACTCGAACTTTCCACCGCCTTGCGAGTCAACACCAGAGCTTCTTCTGCCCGCTTGCGCTCGGTAATGTCTATCCCTACCAGACAAGCTGCTTTGCCCTGATCGTACTTTTGAGCCACAATCAAATAATATCCCGCCGACTCTCCGCCGTCGGTTTTTACCTTAATGCTGAGTTCTTTAACCGCTTCCGTAGCGTCGCTGCCAAAAAACTCCACCACAAAAGAGTAAAAATCCGGCCTACCGCCCAGAAAACCAATATCTTGACCGACAAAAGCCGACGGGGGCAAATCGTACAGTTTGGCTAAGTGCTGGTTAACCCCCAAATAGCGCAAATCCGAGCTAATCCAAGATACTGTTCCCGGAACTGCTTCCAAAATCGTTTGCAGTTGGTCGTTAGCTTGCTGCAATGCTTGCTGCACTTCACATATTGGTTCCGACAAGTCAGACTGAACTCCTACAAAATGAGTCAAATTAGCGTTGTCGTCTCGCACGGGAGATAGCGATAATTTGCTCCAAAACGGAGTGCCGTCTTTGCGGTAATTTTTGATTGGTGTCTGGATTTCTCGACCTTGGCGCAAGGCCTCGCGGATATTAGCTACAGTAGTTCGATCTGTATCGGGACCTTGCAAAAATCGGCAATTACGCCCCAAGATTTCACGGGCGCAGTAACCCGTCATCCGTTCAAAGGCCGGATTGCAATAAATTATGGGACAATCTGGTGCATTGGCGTCAGCAATGACAATGCCACTGCTAGTAGCTGCCAAGGCTCGATCGCGCAGCCACAGTGCTTCTGATGCAGTATGGCGATCGCCGACACCCCCCACATCACCTAAATTAGAAATTGACTGGTTCTCCCGATCTCCCATCAGCCGAACTTTCAAGCAAACCTTTACAATTTCCGAGTTGTTTCTTACTCTAACGTTTTTCAGGACTCGCGCAACCTAAATTGTATCTGCGCATTTAAGTAAGCGGGATTTCACCTTAGTTGTTAGTTGTATTTTATACGCTTGCTGTTCGGCATTTAAAAAAGCACCTCTTCACTTCCGCAGTGAAAAACCCTCTATTCTTCTCCCCCTCAGACTCTCTCCCCCTCTCCCCTTCTCCCCTTCTCCCCGCGCCATGGCAATCATGATCTGCAGCAGCTTATTTAGCAGGAGTTGCAGCTTGAGAAGTCGGCGGCGCAATATTAATTAATGGCAAAGTTCCGCCTCCTCCCATTACTGTCGGAAACTGACCGTTCCATTTTTCAATTGCTTGCTGCTGCAAAATTTCGGCCGTTAAAGTTTGTCGCTGCAAGCGTTGAGCTTCTGCATGACCTTTAGCACGGTTGATTTCAGCTTGAGCGTCTTGGGTTGCTTTTTGAACTGTAAATTCTGCTTGTTTGGCCTCTTGTTCTGCTATTTGTTTGGATTCGATGGCTTTGCTAAATTCTGGAGAAAAGCCAAAATTGATTAAAGAAACATCTCTGACAATGACGCCGTAAGGTTCCAAACGCTTTTTGAGACTGTTGTCGATTTCTGTTTTTAGTTCGGTGCGCTTAGTGATAATTTCTTCTGCGGTTTTTTTAGAAGTTGCTGCCTTGAGAACTTCAGAAATTGCCGGACTCAGAATGCTGGTAACAATTTTTTCTTCGTCTCCTATTTGTTGGTAAATTTGATTTACTTTCGCGGGATCTACATTCCAGTTGACTGCCAAATCTGTAGTAATGCTTTGCAAATCTTTGGATGCTGCATCTGCTTTCAAATCTGTTTTTTGTACCCGCACGCTGAGAGTTTTTACAGAGGTGACGATCGGTAAAATCGGGTGAATGCCTTCATCTAAAATCGCGTCTTGAACTTTCCCGAAGCGCATCATAACGCCGCGTTCCCCTGGGCCGACAATGGTAAAAGGTCTTAAAATCAAGGCTGCGATAATGAAGACGATGCCACCGACGATGTAGAGAGCTAGGTTGTACTTAACACTTTGCATGGTTTTCATATGTTGATTCACCTATGTTGTGTTACTTGATGTTAGTTTTCTATTCATCTTATCTAAGATTATAGGTAATTGCTCAACTAGGGGAAAAAAGGGAGCCATGAATAGAGAGGGCTTGTTGAATAGCTTGATAAGCAGTTAAGC
>NZ_JAUBQX010000061.1:19144-37317 GCF_036701505.1 Microcoleus sp. Pol11C2 | reverse complement strand
GCAAATCTGTTCGTTGTCATCTTACAATTTTATTCTTGAAGCCCTATTCTATGCAGCTTCATATTAAATTGGTATAATGCCGATTCTAGCACAGTTCCAGCCATTCTTTGCCTTCGGGTATCCCGAAATTCCACACTCAAATTAGTTGAGTTGGAAATGGTTTATGAAGTTATCAAAACAGCATCAATGGATGATTGGAGAGGCGATTCTCGGTACTGTAGTCGGTGCCATCAATTCTTCGGCGGGGATAGTTTTTACTTTTGGATTAGTAGGTTTCCACCTCTGCTTTGACAAAAATCAAAAGGAAGTGTCGCGTTGCCCTCTCGAACAAACTTTAAACAGCGAGGAAGTATCAAAACTCTATTGTTGTAATGATTGTCCTTTCAAGAAAACGGCGATTGATGTAGAAAAAGTTGAAGAAGAAAGTGAGTAAACTGTGGTGCATCTAATGTCGAACAGCCCGGAAAACCTGTTCGGGCGGGACACCCCACAAGAAAATTTATTATTTGTGCAACAGGCCAGAAAGCCTGTTGCTAACCCACAAGAAAACTCCTTATTTGTGGAACAAGCCGGAAAGCCTGTTGCTTATCGGCGGGCGGGACACCCCACAAGAAAATTCACTCAAGATGTTAACTCGAAAGTGCGATCGCTCTTTTAATCAGTATAGGTAAAAAAGGACGATCGCCCGATCGTGAATTGAACTTTACAAACAAACTTTTAGTGTAGTAAAATCAATCTTCACAATCAGATTCGCATATTATAATAACATGAAACGGGTGTTATAACTTCTGAGCGAAACTGCGATCGCCGCTGCCTCTTTTGCTAGTTACGTTGCGCCCAGCTACTTGCTGCGATTAGAAAATGTCTATAATATCTTTTAGCATCTTCTCGCTAACAAGCAATTTATGGAACCTTTAACAAAAGAACGCTGTGCCGCCTGCCGCCCAAACTCTCCCCGCGTGACTGCTTACGAAATTGTCCAGCTAAAACCTCAAATTCCCGACTGGAATTTAATCGAAAAAAATGGCGTTCCCCAAATAGAACGCACCTACAAATTCCCGGATTTCAAAAGTGCGATCGCCTTTACAAACAGCGTCGGCGAAGCAGCAGAAACCGAAGGACATCACCCCGCACTGTTAACCGAGTGGGGAAAAGTTACCGTTACTTGGTGGACTCATGCGATTTCTGGACTGCACCGCAATGACTTTATTATGGCGGCGAAAACCGATGCGATCGCCAATCAATTCCCAAAATAAAATCCGACTTATAGCCCGATCGTAGTCTAAGAACTTACAGCTCCGGGTACCAGCGGAGAAAGCCGTTGATTCCCATTCAACAACTCCAGATTCAGTCGGTAGCCGACATTCCGTACAGTTTGAATCAGGCTCGGCTGTCGCGGGTCGATTTCGATTTTTTTACGCAGAGAGAGTACGTGAGTGTCGATCGTCCGGGGGTTATCAATAGCATCGGGCCAGGCCCTCCGCAGCAAATCCGAGCGCGAAAGCGGCACTCCTCCAGCTTGAGCCAGCACGTACAGCAAGCTAAATTCCTGGGGAGTCAGCTCAATATGTTCCTCGTACAACCTCACTCGGCGCTGCACCAAGTCAATTTTCAGCAGCCCGCACTCCAGCGTCGCCGGCGGTACCATCGTGCGGTTGCGGCGCATCAGAGCTTCCACCCTGGCCATAAATTCTTGCATCCCAAAGGGTTTAGTCAGGTAATCGTCTGCCCCCGCCTTCAAACCTTCAACAATATCCGATTCCGAATTCCGCGCCGACAGCATCAAAATCAGCGACTGCTGCTGCTGTTGCAGCCAGTGGCAAAATTCCAAACCGTCCCCATCCGGCAATTGGGCATCCAGAATGACTAGGGTTGGCTGACGGCTGAAAAATATTTCCCTAGCGTGACTGATATCCGCTGACTGGTGCACCCAGTGACCGACTTGCTGTAGATGCCAGCCCAAGAGCGATCGCAGGTGCGGATTCCCTTCAACAATTGAAATACTTGCAGATTCCACAGAGGCGAGCTTCCCATATCACTAATTGCTACAAGGTTAACAGAGCTTTTGTCAAGCTTTTGTAACCATCGCTACTCAAGCATTAGCTGCGTTTAAAGCAGCCGACACACCCAAAGTAGGAATTTTACAGATTGGGCTAATTTCGGAGGGTCAGCCTGCAGAAAGGTTAAATCACTCTGGCGATGAGCTTACAATGAAAATAAGACAGTGTAAAGCCGATCGATCCCATGCCCCAACCGCCTGCTAAAAGCGATCCCCCCGACCCAGCCCCCACTCCCAGGAGGTTGACAAATCGCGCAAGTGAAACTAGAATTCCTCCAACCGTTCGCTCGGTAGCCGGAACACTCAGCCACTTTGACCGTCAAATTCAGCCACATCCCGACTCCATTAAACGCACAGCGAATTATCTAGGTGCGCGCAAAAAGTCGAGCAACTGCATTGCAACGAGTGAAATTTTTTATGGAGGGTAGCCTGTTGAGCAGGGTAAAAACTTTTATTTAGAAATAGCCTCAAGCTGAGCCACTCAGCATCAATCGAGGCCGTTCCTAAATCCCGCCGTCATTATACAAACCACAAAGGATTTCAAGCTCATACCATGCTACAAGACACCCAAACAATCCGGCACTACCAAAAACTCACCGACGCCCTCGTCGAAATGTGGAATAGAGGTTATCGCTTCGATGACCTGCGGCTTTACTTAGACGGCTATTTAGCAGCCCTGCGGCATTCCAACGGCCTGGAACCCTATCTGATTCACAGACTAGAGGAAGAAGCAGCGCGTTACATTCACGACCCCTCCAATTTTGTAATGCCACAGACACAGACACAGGCTGAATCAGACTACTATTAAATAGCAAATTCGGTTTGATAAACCCTTGATGATTTGGGAATTGGCAATTGGGAATTGGGAATTGGGAATTGGGAATTGGCAATTTTAACGGGTTCCCTGGCTATGCCTCGGAACCGATGTCCACAGGCTCGGCCTCGCTTTGGGAGCCTAAAAATTCGATGCCTAGCCGACTGCATTGCGTTCCTAGGCTTTGCCTGGTAACGAATAATTAAGTAAATCAACCTAATTCAACGTAAAACGCGATTGCTGTTATTTCCCCGACTTCTTTAAGAAGTCGGGGATATGTTTTTTCTGTCTAATTTAAGAAGCCAAAGCCACTTCTACAACTTCTTGCAATTCGCCCTTTTGATACATCTCGATCATAATATCCGAGCCACCAATAAACTCGCCGTTGATATAAACTTGGGGAATTGTCGGCCACTGGGAATACTCTTTAACGCCTTGACGAATTTCCTGGTCTGCTAAAACATCAACTGTTTCGTAAGGCACTCCCAAAGTATTGAGAATTTGCACCACAGTATTAGAAAAACCACACTGGGGCATTAACTTATTGCCCTTCATAAACACCATGATTTTGTTTTGCTTAACCAACTCGTCAATTCTTTGATGTGCTGTTGTACTCATGGTAGGTCCTAATATTGTTTGAAAATTTTTAAACGTTGACTGACGCAGAAACCGCGTTTTTTACGAAAATCTTTCGTTACAGCCATAGATTCCGGTAAAAAAACCCGGTTTCTTTGGTTTTTGTGCGTAAGTGGAGCAGTTGTATTTCAAGCACCTATTGACACCCGCACAAACTTGTGATACCCGCTAGCAAGTCAACAATTAAGCAACTTGACTTTTCGCTTCCCATTCTGCGGGAGTTAAGGTTTCCAAGCCCAAAGCGTGGATGGCTTCACTAGCCATTGCCTGTTTGAGAGCGCCGTAGACCAGTTGGTGCTGCTGTACTCGGCTTTTTCCTTCAAAGGCTGCAGAGACTACTCTCGCCTGGTAGTGGTCACCGCCGCCGGTCAAATCCTCAACTTCTATTTTAGCGTCGGGCAACCCTGCCTTAATCATTTCTGCTACTTGAGACGGTGTAACCATTGGTTTCTCTGATAAACGGCTGTAATTTAGATTTTAGTGGAACTATTTTTTCGATGAGCTCGGTTGACTGCTGGCAGGCCGGGGAAAGGGCGAATCCACAAAACCCAATTCCAGTAACTGCTGGTAAGCTTTCTTGCCCAAGTCGCGAGTTGGCTGCTGCGATCGAATAATCTGAATCAGCAGGGGGACAGCCAGTTCCGGTTTATTTTGCGCCCGGTGTACCAACGCCAGCCGGTAAGTAGCTTCGTCGCGCATTTGGGCCGTTTCTACAGCTTTGGTGCGGTGGCTTTCGGCCAAGCGGATGTCAATTCCGGCAAAACTGCTACCCAGTTGTTGGTAGAAGTTGGACAGTTGATTGAAAATTTGGCGGGATTCTTGGAGTTTTTGAGTAGCCAGTGCGTAATTCTGAGAGGAAATAGCACTGCTGGCTTCTGTCATCAAACGCTGGCCTCCTGGGACGCTAAGCAAGCTGCTGTCTTGCGTTAGAGGGCGAAGATTGTTGGGGTCTGTGGGGTCGTCGGCGGGTTCGACTTGGGGTTGGTTCTCTGGCCCAGAAGGTTGTTGTGCTTGGACTTGGAGCGGTTGCAACAGGGTAAAAGCTGCGATCGCCCCGATCGTAATCCGGGCAGTGGAGCGAAGCCAGCAAACAGTTCCAGAGTATACCATGAAATTACTTTGCGCCTGTGCGCTTTAAAAAAATATTTAGCTTGAGCCGATCTTACCATTGGCGATCGCAACCGGCTAAGTGTAAACCAAATTTGTTGAAATGTCAAAGGGTGCGATCGCCAGAAAAGCTCAAAACGAGTTTTCTGTGAGGTGGTTTATCTAAAAAACACTCAGCCATCGAATAAAAATCGCCGATGGAAACCTATCCTACACAAACTTTGGTCTCTCTCGCTTGAGACTAATGGAGTTAGTAAGGTGCTTGTGACGGACCCTACCGCTGTTAATTACAGTTTCAAACCCCTCAGGGTGAAAACATCCCTGACAGCTTATAAATATGTTTGATAAATCTACATCAAAATTAAACAGGAATATTTCTGATGGTACAACCCAGCAAACCGACCTCCGACACTCTCCAAAATTATCAAGGTATCGGAGTCCCCGATGAAAGTCTGGCAGTGATTTTGCAGCGTGGCGGCGACGAATTGCTGCTGTCAAAAGCGGACGATCGCTTTACAGTCCGCCCCTCATCAACAGCATCAGCCTCAAACGATTGGGCTGCAACAACTGGGGCAAAACTCAACCGCCGCGTCGGCCAAAGCAATCTCGATGAATATCTCGTTGCGCCCTCTAGCCTAGAAGCAGCAATGCAAGCAGCCCGCGCCAGCGATGCCGTAGCTTTTGCCAGCCACGTCTATTGCCCCGCGAACAATCCGAGTACATTCTTTTATTTAACCGACCAAATTACCATTCAATTTGGCGAACAAGTAGATGAACAATCGCGAAATGCGATCGCCAATGCAGCAGCTTTAAAAATAGTCCGGCTAGTAGAAGGAATTCCCAACACCTTCGTCTGCGAAGTCACAAAACAAGCAACAGAAAACCCGGTCAAAATTGCCAACCGCCTGACAAGATATCCAGAAGTTCTGGTAGCGGAACCAAACATTTTAGTAGAGACGCAGCAGCATTACACGCCCCGCGATCCGCTTTATCCCAAACAGTGGTATCTCAACAACAAAGGCGGCAACCAACTTGTCGGCGGTGCTCAAATTTATGCAGAACCAGCTTGGGACATGACTCGTGGAGTTCGATCGATCGTAATTGCCATCGCCGACGATTCAGTTGACATCACCCACCCAGATTTTCAAGGCCAAGGCAAAATCGTCTCACCCATCGATTTCAAAGAGGGCGACACTTCCCCGATGCCAGTCGCAGACTCAGACAACCACGGCACAAGTTGTGCCGGCGTCGCCGTTGCTGAAGAAAACGGCAAAGGCATTGTCGGCGTCGCCCCCGGATGCGCCCTGATGCCCATCCGTACCAGTGGTTTTCTAGATGACAATTCTGTCGAAAAAATATTTAATTGGGCGATCGAAAAAGGTGCCGCTGTCATTTCTTGCAGTTGGGGGCCTGCTGCCGTTAACTATCCCCTTTCCCTGCGGCAGAGTGCCGTTATCACCAAAGCCGCAACCCAAGGGCGGGGCGGCAGAGGCTGCGTTATTCTGTTCGCGGCGGGGAATGCCAACCGCCCAGTCAACGGCACAATTAACGAAAAAGGCTGGCCCAACAACATCCTGGGCGGTCAAACTAGATGGCTAAACGGATTTGCCGTTCACCCCGACGTAATTGCCGTCAGCGCTTCCACTTCCCTCAACAAAAAAGCAGCCTACAGCAATTGGGGCAGCAGCATCTCGGTTTGCGCCCCCAGCAACAACGCGCCGCCGGGAACTTGGTTGCCAGAAACCGGATATATCGGCACGCCGCCGCAGGTGACGCAGTATTTGCCCGGTTTGGGGGTGTTTACTGCAGATCGAGTGGGCGATCGGGGCTACGACTGGGGGGACTATACTGATACTTTTGGCGGTACTTCCAGCGCCACTCCAGTAGTCGCTGGGGTTGCAGGGTTGATACTTTCGGCTAACCCCCGTTTGACGGCGCGGGAAGTGCGGGGAATTCTCGAACAAACTGCTGAGAAAATTGTCGATCTCGATCCCGATCCTCAGTTGGGCAATCGCATGGGAAATTACGATCCTAACAACGGTCGCAGCGATTGGTTTGGTTACGGGAAAGTGAATGCTTTTAAAGCTGTGCAAGCTGCAGTGAGAAAGGGCGGCGGCAATCCGAATATCGGCGGTGCGGTGTTCAGCGATATTTCTGGACATTGGGCACAGAAGTTTATTGAAGCTTTGGCTGCGGCGAATATAATTAGCGGTTTTCCTGACGGTTCTTTTCGGCCTGATGACAGTTTAAACCGTGCTCAATATGCGGCGCTGTTGGTGAGTGCGTTTAGTCCGATTCCGAGGGTGCCGGCTACAAATTTTATTGATGTTTCTGCTACTTTTTGGGCGAGAAGTGCGATCGAACGGGCAAATCGGGGGGGCTTTTTGGCGGGGTTTCCGGGGTTGAAGTTCGGCCCGAATCAGAATTTAACTAAGGCTGACGCGATCGTGTCTTTGGTTAACGGTTTGCAACTCAAGGGCGGCAATCCTGATTCTTTGAAAGTTTACAACGATCGCTCTCAAATTCCTAATTATGCTTTGAGTGCGATCGCCACCGCAACTGCTTTGAAGATTGTGGTTAATTATCCTTCCCGCGATTGGCTTTCGCCGCTGCGAGATATTACCCGCGCTGAGATTTCGGCTTTGATTTACCAGACTTTGGTGGCGATTAATCGGGCAAAGGCGATCGATTCTCCTTACATTGTCTAGCCAAGAACAGTAAAACTGGTTCGATCGTTCGGACTTCAGTCCTCATAAAATCCGAGGACTGAAGTCGCTATAATTCGCGGCGAGTCAAAGCACTTGGTGCGTAAGTCCTGACGAAGCGATCGCTCTTGCGATGATAGCTTTACATATCGAGTTATACCAATTCACTATGAAGCTGCACTTAATATAACGCTAAGGATATAGTTCCCACCAGAAAGACATCAGCCTCATTTAGTGTATCTTCATAGTGAATTGGTATTACTTTCCGGGAAATCCCGGGTTTCAGACTGCTAATTAAAAACTGTCCGGACTATTGCAATAAAATGAGTTACATCGGCGGAATATGAGCCAAAACTGCGCGTAGTGAATCAGAGAGATGGGGAAAGCCGATAGTCAAGGTTAATTAATTTTTGTAAATGTTTGCGGAAAGCGCGAACATGACTGTGGAACAGACCTATATAATAACCCAATCACCCGTCAAGCCAAGACTTTTGATCGAAATCATTAATTAATAGACTCTTTTCACTCATTTTCAAGATAGGCAAAACTTTTGCGTTCGGATCTTCAAGATGCCTCTTTTGACTGAACCTACTTTGTAAAAAGGAAAAACTAAAATGCCAAAAAGATCGTTGGAAATCTTCGGCGATGGTCGCGTATACGAAATCAAAGACGACCTAGCTATTAAAGTCACGGAGACTAATGGGCAAGTAAAAGCATTAATTGATGCTTTAAGCTTCAGTGTGGCTAAAACATATTATATTCATCCTCCAGACGAACAACCTCCTGATGTGGTAGAACCCAGAGGTTCAAAGCATATCAATCAAGAAGGTTTCAAGCTTCTCACTACCTTTGAAGGATGTGAACTCGCTGCTTATGATGATGGCGGTGGAGTTTGGACAATTGGTTACGGACACACTGGCGATGATGTTTATCCAGGACTTACTATTAGCCAAACGCAAGCAGAAGAATTGCTGAGAGAAGATTTAGAAAAGTTTGAATCCTATGTTGAGGATGCCGTTGAAATTGAGATCGATGACAACCAGTTTTCTGCACTGGTTTGCTTCTGCTTCAACGTGGGCCCAGGAACAGAAGGTTTTGGAGGTTCAACTCTTCTGAAGTTGTTGAACAACGGAGATTATCAAGGAGCAGGCAATCAATTTCCTGTGTGGAATAAAGTCAATGGTGAACCCTGGCCAGGGCTGACACGCAGGCGCTTGGCCGAGCAAGCTCTGTTTTTAGGAATGCCTGAATTTCGGGTTCTTACACTTACCGAGCCAATAATCGAAGGTGAGGATGTGCGTCAAGTCCAAGAAGCGCTGATCGCGGCAGGAATAAATGTTTCAGCAGATGGCGTTTTTGGTAAAGACACCGATCGTGCTGTGCGACAGTTTCAAGAGCAAAAAGGGCTAACCGCAGATGGCGTTGTCGGTGCCCAAACACGCAAAGAATTGGGACTATAAAATCGATTGTGCAACCAATTAGACTGACACAATCAAGTAATTTTCACAAGCTCTCTGGAGGTAAGGTGCGGTGTGCATCGCCTACGGATAGAGTTTATGAATCCAGGACTGAACAAATTCAAATTGATTGGATACAACCATGACTAACTCAAGCGACATTCTATTTAATCAACCTGTAATTATCGAAGCCTGTGAAGAATTTGTCCAACGGGATATGTTGGAACTTAGAGGCAGTTTTCCGGGATTGCTCCAAGATGCCCCGATGTCTTCGACTGCCGTGGTTAATGGCTTATCTCAACAGTTGATTTATCAACTGCAACTGATGATGCCAGATGCCTTTGTCAGTTTTGATGACCTTAATGTAGACTTGCTGGAGGCAGCTTTTCCCTACGTACAAACCCCGGCAAAAGAGGCACTTCAGAGAGCCATTCAAGATCGAGGTCAAACGATGCAGGTGAACTCTGCCTACCGCACGATCGCCCAGCAAATGTTATTGTATAACGATCGCTTCAACAACTCTAATCCTGTAGCGCCACCAGGCACCAGCAATCACCAAACAGGGCTAGCGATCGACATTGAAGATGCCAGAGGCTGGGAATCTTATTTGATGCAATATGGCTGGCAGCCATTACCGGGCGATCCGCCTCACTTCGACTACATAGGCGACGGCACGATCGATCTTCGCAGTAACTCAATACTCGCATTTCAGCAGCTTTGGAATCAGAACAACCCGGATGCAAAGATTAGCGAGGATGGCGGCTTTGGCCCCCAAACCGAGGATGCACTTAATCGATCGCCTGCTCAAGGGTTTGCTAAAGCGCCGTGGGATGACAAGCCCAGAACGTTGCGCTTGGCGATGCCCAGAATGGAAGGCTCAGATGTAATCAAGCTTCAGGAAGGCTTGAAAAAGGCTGGCGTTGTAGTTGGGGTTGATGGTGAATTTGGGCCGGCAACAGATACAGCCGTCAAGGAATTTCAGCAGAAAAAAGGTTTGAAGCCCGACGGAATTGTCGCTCTCAAAACCCGCGAACAAATGGCTTGAGGTGTTAGCGCGATCGAGTTCACCAAACTTGGAACAGAACTTCCTCCGCCTTCGGTGGAAGTTCCGTTTATAGCTCAGCTTGTGGGTTTGGGCAGGTTTTGCTTCCAGTTGTCACAAATTGCAGTAGCGCTATAATTGGCAATCTTTTTGATAATCAACGTAGCGAGGAGAGTAGCAATAGCAGGAGCAAGTCCCAGTCCAGAGATTAGAACAGGAGCTAACATCCCAGCAGCTTTAGTGTAATTCTGGCCGATCGCTTCATCCAGGATTTTCTGAGTCTGTGGATCGTTTCCCAGAGGTTTGCACATCAGCTCGTAAACTAAGGGATTTACGCGATCGAACAACCGCTGGCCAGCTTCTAGGAGCCTGGGATCGATCGATGCTCTAGCCGCCACATTCACATCAATAGAATCCAGGGAAGCTGAGTCTATTCCTCTGCTTCCAAGTCCAGCCACATCATCTCCTATGGCTTGAGCGCGATCGCCAATTTGTGCTGCTAGCTGATCCTCATCAAGTTCCCACAAACTTTCTACAAGAACTTCAATTTCTGCCATGATTACTTGTCTCCCGACTATGGTTAACTAGAATATTGCTGATTATCCTTTGCCTGCCAAGCTGATGAGTGAAAACCCGTCAATATAGCTTAACGAATGCCTAGCTACACATCGGAAATCTTAACCATTCTTTAGACAAGTGCGATCGTCCCATCAAACTGCTGCTAAGTATGTATAGCCATCCTAAATCATTGTGAATTTCTTACTCCCTCCCCTTGATAAGGGGAGGGTTGGGGTGGGATCAAAAATTTACGACTCCTGCAAGGATTGCTATAACATTTCAATCGCCAGAAAGTTACTATCGAACCGAAAATCAAGCAAACACAGTTAAATTTGTTGAACAAATCAAGCACATCAATCCCGCTGGTTATCATAGCTTTACATTCTGTCACCCTGTAAAGTTACTTAACGCACATCAAAGATTTTATTGCCAGTTGGGTATACTAAGACTGAACCGTATAGTAATAGAAATACCTTTACCCGTTTAAGTAAAAGAACTATCCTTAAGGAAACAGAAGTAAAAGCTCCAGAAAACCAGAGCAATTCCCGAGTTCATGACTAACAACAACCCAGTCAAAACAATTTTAATTCTGGCAGCCAATCCCACCAATACCGCTCCGCTGCGATTGGAGCAAGAGATCCGGGAAATTGACGAAGGATTGCGACGGGCAAATAAACGGGAACAGTATAAATTAGAACAAAAATGGGCCGTGCGTTCCCGTGACTTTTACCGAGCTATTTTAGATTATCAACCCAACATAGTCCACTTTTGCGGACATGGTGCTGGATCGGAGGGAATTGTCCTAGAAGACGATACCGGAAAAATGGCGCTGGTGCAGACAAACGCCCTAGCTAGTATGTTTAAATTATTTGCTAAAAAAGGTGTAGAATGCGTCATCCTCAATGCTTGTTATTCAGAGGTACAAGCAGAGGCAATTAGGTATTATGTTAATTATGTCATTGGCATGAATAAAGCCGTGGGGGATCAAGCATCCATTGCCTTTGCCGTGGGGTTTTATGATGCGATCGCTGCTGGATATACGCTAGAAGAAGCCTACGAGTTAGGTTGCTCGCAGATGATGAGTTTCCGAGAGCATGAAACTCCTGTTTTCAAGAAAAAGAATTTAATTGATTCTCCGATTGCTCAGGGTGTAATTGCTGTTGAAGATGTGATTCCGCCCAATCCTTACCAAGGATTGTCTGCCTTTGGGGAAGAAGATGCCGACTTCTTTTTCGGACAGGAAAAATTTGTCAGTAATTTAGTAGAAGTAACGCACAAACAACCGTTGGTAACAGTGGTTGGTCCAAGCGGCAGCGGTAAATCTTCTGTGGTATATGCGGGATTAATTCCCAAATTGCGAAAAGAGGGAAACTGGTTAATTGCATCTTTCCGTCCGGGGAAAGAACCGTTTGTGCAGTTAGCTTTTGCCTTAGTGCGGCAATTAGAACCAGAAGCAGGTGAAACTCAACAACTGCGGGAAACAATGGGGCTAGCAGGTGATTTGCGAAACGGTAGAATCACTTTGCAGCAACTCGTATCTCGCATTTTAGAGCGCAACCCAGGTAAACGGTTGTTGTTAGTTGCAGACCAATTTGAGGAACTGTACACTTTTTCTCAGCTAAAAAAAGAACAGGAACATTTTGCTGATGGTTTACTAACGGCTATTGCACAAGAAAATATTACATTAGTTTTGGCTTTACGGGCTGACTTTTACGGTTATGCCCTTTCTTATCGTCCGTTGCGGGATGCGTTCCAGGAGTATACACCACAGTTACTCAGTTCTATGAAATGGGAGGAATTACAGGCAGCAATTGAATTACCTGCCAAAAAGCTGGAAGTAGAATTTGAGGCACAATTAACCCAACGCATTCTTGATGATGTGGAGGAAGAACCGGGAAATTTGCCCTTATTAGAATTTGCCGTAACTCGGTTATGGGAAAAGCAAATAAACCGAGAGTTAACTCACCAAGCTTATGAAGAAATTGGCGGGGTGAAAAAAGCCATTGCCAATCATGCCGAACAGGTTTATCAAAAACTGAGTGAAACCGAGAAAAAACAGGCACAGCGAATATTTGTGCAATTAGTGCGTCCGGGGGAAGGAACGGAGGATACCAGGCGCGTTGCTAGCCGTGCGGAAGTGGGGGAAGATAACTGGAATTTGGTCAGTTATTTAGCTGGATATCAAGCGCGTTTGGTAGTGACGGGACGGCAAGAACAGGAAGATACCGTAGAATTGGTGCATGAAACCCTAATTCGGCAATGGGGAACTCTCCGCGAGTGGATAAATGCTAACCGTCAGTTTCGGACTTGGCAAGAACGGCTGAAGGTGGCGTTACGCGAGTGGAAAAATGATAACCATGACTCTGGGGCAATGTTGCGGGGTGTGCCGTTGACTGTGGCAGAAGATTGGTTGCGTCAACGTGCCGATGAAATGACCCAGGAAGAGCGAGATTTTATTCAGGTTAGTGTTAAAGAACGGGATAGAGAAAGACAAAAGGAGCAACGCAGGCGGCGACTGACAATTATTGGGCTAAGTGGCTTTTCGGCGATCGCTTTGGCTTTAGCAGGACTAGCTGGTGTTGGTTGGTGGCGTGCTGCTATCAATCAAATTTATTCTCTGGCTCAATATTCCGACGGGCTTTTAAATTTAGATGGGACGAAAGCTCTCAAAACAAGTTTAAAAGCGGTTGTGCAAATGCGACGTACACCTTGGGTAGATGCTAATACCTACACCTACGTAGAATTGTCATTATTAAATACAGTGTCTAATGTGGCAGCACCAAACACTTTGGGCGGCCATACAGAAAGGGTTTCGGCTATCAGTTTCAGCCCCAATGGCAAGCTGCTGGCCACTGCCAGTAGTGACCACACCGTGAAACTGTGGGATACCTCCACTGGCAAGGAAATTCACACCCTCAGCGGCCATACAGACTCGGTTAATGCTGTCCGTTTCAGCCCCAATGGCAAGCTGCTGGCCACTGCCAGTGATGACAAGACAGTGAAACTGTGGGATACCAGCACCGGCAAGCAAATTAACACCCTCAGCGGGCATACAGCCTCGGTTTATCTTGTCAGTTTCAGCCCCAATGGCAAGTTGCTGGTCACTGGCAATAGTGAGAACACCGTGAAACTGTGGGATACCTCCACTGGCAAGCAAATTAAAACCCTCAGCGGGCATACAGACGGAGTTAATGATGTCAGTTTCAGCCCCAATGGCAAGCTGCTGGCTGCTGCCAGTAGTGACAAGACAGTGAAACTGTGGGATACCTCCACCGGCCAAAAAATTAAAACTCTCAGCGTGCATACAGACTGGGTTTGGGCTGTCAGTTTCAGCCCCGACGGCAAGCTGCTGGCAACTCGCAGTGATGACAAGACAGTGAAACTGTGGGATACCTCCACCGGCAAAGAAATTAAAACCCTCAGCGGGCATACAGACGGAGTTAATGATTTCAGTTTCAGCCCCAATGGCAAGCTGCTGGCCATTGGGGCTGATGACAAGACAGTGAAACTGTGGGATACCAGCACCGGCAAGCAAATTAACACTCTCAGCGGACATACAGACGGAGTTAATGATGTCAGTTTCAGCCCCAATGGCAAGCTGTTGGCCACTGTCAGTCGTGACAAGACAGTGAAACTGTGGGATACCTCCACCGGCAAAGAAATTAAAACCCTCAGCGGGCATACAGAGTTGGTTTGGGATGCCAGTTTCAGCCCCAATGGCAAGTTGCTGGCAACTCGCAGTGATGACAAGGCAGTGAAACTGTGGGATACCTCCACCGGCAAAGAAATTAAAACCCTCAGCGGGCATACAGACTCAATTAGGGTTATCAGTTTCAGCCCCAATGGCAAGCTGCTGGCCACTGCCAGTCGTGACAAGACAGTGAAACTGTGGGATACCTCCACCGGCAAGGAAATCAAAACCCTCAGCGGGCCTACAGACTCGCTTAGTGCTGTCAGCCCCGATGGCAAGCGGCTGACTACTGGCAGTCATGACAAGACAGTGAAACTGTGGGATACCTCCACCGGCAAAGAAATTAAAACCCTCAGCGGGCATACAGCCAGGGTTAGGGGCGTCAGTTTCAGCCCCGATGGCAAGCGGCTGGCGACTGGCAGTGATGACAAGACAGTGAAACTGTGGGATACCTCCACCGGCAAAGAAATTAAAACCCTCAGCGGGCATACAGCCAGGGTTAGGGGCGTCAGTTTCAGCCCCGATGGCAAGCGGCTGGCGACTGGCAGTGATGACAAGACAGTGAAACTGTGGGATACCTCCACCGGCAAGCAAATTAAAACCCTCAGCGGGCATACAGAGTTGGTTTGGGCTGTCAGTTTCAGCCCCGATGGCAAGCGGCTGGCGACTGGCAGTCATGACAAGACAGTGAAACTGTGGGATACCACCACCGGCAAGCAAATTAAAACCCTCAGCGGGCATACATCCTGGGTTTTTGCGGTCAGTTTCAGCCCCGATGGCAAGCGGCTGGCGACTGGCAGTGATGACAAGACCGTGAAACTGTGGGATACCTCCACCGGCAAAGAAATTAAAACCCTCAGCGGGCATACATCCTGGGTTTTTGCGGTCAGTTTCAGCCCCGATGGCAAGCTGCTGGCTACTGGCAGTACTGACAAGACCGTGAGACTGTGGCGGTTAGATTTTGGTTATTTAGTTAAGGAAGGATGCAATTTCATAGACAATTACCTTATACCTAATCCTAATGATGCAGATGCCCTTGAAATTGACAAAGATTTATGCAAAAAGCTTTGAGAATTTTAGAGGAAAAACTGCATAAAAAACCCCACCTCACTCCCATATAAAAATCAAACTTTTCCCAAACCCTTACCCACCAACAACCATGACTAACCAAACCCCCAACTTCCACGCCCTCCTCATCGGCATCAATTTCTACTTCCCCCATCGCTTACCAGAAGGTAACTACTACAAAAACTTGCGGGGATGCGTGCGGGATATTAACAACGTCGAAACCTATTTAAAAGACACCTTCAACCTCACACCAGACCAAATTATTAAACTCACCGCTACTGCTTCCGACAATCCCAACCAACCCCAAGAACCCCCAGAACTCCTACCAACTTATGAAAATATCGTCGCCAAATTCAAAGAACTAACCGCCAAAGCCCAACCTCAAGACCGAGTATATATTCACTACTCCGGTCACGGCGGACGGGCGAAAACAATTTTTGAAAGCCTCAAGGGTTCTATGGGTGTAGATGAAGCCTTAGTTCCCTGCGATATCGGTCAACCAAACTCACGCTATTTGCGCGATTTGGAATTTGCCAAACTCCTGGAAGAAATGGTGGCAAAAGAGTTAGTTGTAACCCTCGTACTCGATAGCTGTCATTCCGGTGGCGCAACCAAAGACATAGAAACAGACGACTGGAATGTGCGCCGTGGCGATTTTATTGACATGATGGAGCGACCAACTGATAGTTTGGTTGCACCACTTCAGGAATTAGCCCAAAATTGGCAAATTTCAACAGAATATAGCCGCAATATTACCGTCGTCAATGGTTTGTTACCAGAACCGAAAGGTTATACCTTAATAGCAGCTTGTCGGGATCATGAATTTGCTTATGAAAAGGTTTTTGAAGGTACGGAACGCAACGGCGCTTTAACTTATTATTTGCTCAAAGCTTTGCGAAAACACGGGACAAACATTCCTGTTAAAGACTTGTACGAGCATATTTCTAATCTAGTTCGTAATGACTTTAAACGACAAACACCGATGTTGATTGGCGAGACCAATCGCACTTTTTTGGGCGGTCAATCTGTCGTTACTAGCCGTAACGCTCCGGTGATGAAGGTAGATATTCCCAAAAACCGAGTCCAAATACAAATGGGTGAAGCTAACGGCCTTAAAAAAGGGGCAGAATTCGAGATTTTTCGATTCTGGACGCGGAGTTTTGAAAACAGCGATAATCGCATTGCTACGGTTAAAGTTGTAGAAGTGGGAGCATCCGACTGTTGGGCAGAAGTAACGATGCTACACAACGAATTTATAACCAGAGAACTCCATCCTAAATTAAGAGAAGGAATAATTGAAATAGGTTCACCTGCTGTCTATTTATCGCCTGGATTAAAACAAATTCGTAAAATTCGCATTCTTTTGCCTTCGCCGTTACCGCAAATTCCTGGTGTCAATGTGGCACAACTACCGATTAGCCTCCAAAATACAAAAAAGGACGTTGAAGGTCATCGCTGGATAGAATTTTGCTCGGAAGATGAAAAAGATGAGAATGTGGATTATTTTGTTTCTCTCAATCTGGAAGGGGAATATTGGATTTTGGATAGTAATAAAAAACCTGTTAAAAATCTTCTATTTCCCATCAAACTTGATGAACCTGAAGCCACAGAAAGGCTCATTCATCGCTTAATTCATATTGCCAGATATGAGAGTATTTTGGAGCTAGATAATGAGGATGGTTCTGCTCCTTTGAATGGGAAACTTAAGGTGGAAGTGATTAAATATGTCAAACGACAAGAGGTAGTTTTGAATGCTGATAGTCAGGTGCCGGTGTTGGAATCAGGTGAAAAAATTACCCTGCGAATTTACAATGAATCTAAGCAAGTTTTAAATATTTCGGCTTTGATTCTCCAGGCAGATTTTAGTATTGTCAAATTCTACCCTAAAGGTCTTGGGGGTGAACCTGTATACCCCGAATCATCCAAAGAAACTAAGTTTAACATGGAATTACCAGAAAATTATCAGGAAGGGGTAGATGTTATTAAAGTATTTGCGACAGTGGATACAACGAATTTTGAGTTATTAGAGTTGCCACCCTTAGACCAACCTCGTCCAGGAATTGGTGATAAAATTTCTACTACTGCGTTGGGAGAATTATTGTCAGCAGTGGTGGATGAAGATAACCCTCAGCGAAATATTCGGGTGGTGACTGATGCGAGTGAGGAATGGACGACGGAAAAGGTGGAAGTGGTGGTGAAAAAAATGTAGTGCGCGCATTTTGCTCGCGGGAAGTTTTTGCCTAGTCGTTTTTGATGGACTTTTGGTTGAGGTAATCAGAACACATCTGTTTATCCTCTGCTGTCACTTTCGGGTTGTTTTTGAGATAATCACTTATTGACTCGCAGCCTAATGCCATCAGTTTATCAAAATCCCAAGTCCATAGTCTGATGGTCTTGTCGGCGCTTGCAGAAGCCAAGGTTTTGCGATCGGGACTAAAGGCAACGCTATTGACCTCTTTGCTATGCCCGGTGAGGGTAGCGATCTCTTTTTGGGTTTGCAGGTTCCACAGTTTGATCGTCTTGTCATAGCTTGCAGAAGCCAATGTTTTACTATCGGGGCTAAAGGCGACGCTATTGATCTCTTTGCTATGCCCGGTGAGGGTAGCGGTCGCTGTTGGGCTTTGCAGGTTCCACAGTTTGATGGTCTTGTCATTACTTGCAGAAGCCAATGTTTTACTATCGGGGCTAAAGGCAACGCTATTGATCTCTTTGCTATGCTCGGCGAGGGGATCGCTCGCTGTTGGGCTTTGCAGGTTCCACAGTTTGATGATGATGTCATTACTTGCAGAAGCCAAGGTCTTGCCATCGGGGCTAAAGGCGACGCTATTGACCTCTTGGCTATGCCCTCTGAGGGTAGCGAGCTCTGTTTGGGTTTGCAGGTTCCACAGTTTGATGGTCTTGTCATCGCTAGCAGAAGCCAATATCCGGCCATCCGGACTCCATGCGATGCTATTGACCCCTTGGCTATGCCCTCTGAGGGTAGCGAGCTCTGTTTGGGTTTGCAGGTTCCACAGTTTGATGGTCTTGTCATCGCTA
>NZ_JAUBQX010000061.1:18727-19044 GCF_036701505.1 Microcoleus sp. Pol11C2 | reverse complement strand
GCAGAAGCCAATGTCTGGCCATCCGGACTCCATGCGATGCTTCTGACCGATTTGCTATGACCTGTGAGGGTAGCGAGCTCTTTTTGGGTTTGCAGGTTCCACACTTTGATGGTGTTGTCATTACTTGCAGAAGCCAATTTTTTGCCATCGGGATTAAATGCAATGCTATTGACCGCATCGTGATGCCCGGTGAGGGTATCGCTCGCTGTTGGGCTTTGCAGGTTCCAGAGTTTGATGGTATTGTCATTACTTGCAGAAGCCAATTTTTTGCCATCGGGATTAAATGCAATGCTATTGACCGCATCGTGATGCCCGGT
>NZ_JAUBQX010000061.1:17910-18627 GCF_036701505.1 Microcoleus sp. Pol11C2 | reverse complement strand
GAGGGTATCACTCGGTTTTTGGGTTTGCAGGTTCCACAGTTTTATGGTCATGTCATTACTTGCAGAAGCCAATGTCTTGCCATCAGGACTAAAGGCGAGGCTCTTAACCGAATCACTATGCCCTCTAAGGGTGGCGATCGGTTTTTGGGTTTGCAGGTTCCACAGTTTGATGGTCTTGTCATTACTTGCAGAAGCCAATGTCTTGCCATCAGGACTAAAGGCGAGGCTCTTGACCGAATCACTATGCCCTCTAAGGGTGGCGATCGGTTTTTGGGTTTGCAGGTTCCACAGTTTGATGGTCTTGTCCGCGCTAGCAGAAGCCAAAGTCAAGCCATCGGGACTAAATGCAATGCTATGCACCCAAGTGTTATGCCCTCTGAGGGTAGATATCTCTTTTTGAGTTTGCAAGTTCCACAGTTTGATGGTATTGTCAGTGCTCGCAGAAGCCAATGTCTTGCCATCTGGACTGATGGCGACGCTTATGACCCAATTGCTATGCCCTCTGAGGGTAGCGATCTCTTTTTGAGTTTGCAAGTTCCACAGTTTGATGGTATTGTCAGTGCTGGCAGAAGCTAATGTCTTGCCATCAGGACTGATGGCGACGCTATAGACCGAATCGCTATGCCCTTTGAGGATGGCGATCTCTTTTTGAGTTTGCAAGTTCCACAGTTTGATGGTATTGTCAGTGCTCGCAGAAGCCAATGTCTTGCCATCTGG
>NZ_JAUBQX010000061.1:0-17810 GCF_036701505.1 Microcoleus sp. Pol11C2 | reverse complement strand
ACTGATGGCGACGCTATAGAAAACAGAATTCCTATACCCTTCAAAACTATTGCGCTCTTTTACTTCGGAAAGTGCTTGTTGCAGTGCAGTTATCACTTGCCTTTTGATGTTTTTTGTAGTCTCGGCTGAAGAATCTAGTTGTTTGAATGCCTGCCCTGCCTTTAATGCTTCCAACAGTGCTTGAAATGTCTCCTTGTCACTAAAGAATTGATTGGAAAAAGCACGTTTTTCTGTAGTATTTACTAACTTATTAACTTGAGTGACTTCCTTAATAGCTTGAGTGACTTGTTTCCAGGCAAAAAAAGTTACCACAGTTGCAATTAACATAGCCACCCCAGCAAAAACAGAAGTCGCAATTGTAATTTTTCGTGCCTTTTGCTGTGTCTTGGTTAGCGTCTGATTCGCTTCAGTCAAAATTTGATTAGCTTGTCTCTGAGCAGCTAAATCTCGTTCTACTTCCCGTTGTTGTAGTTCCCGACTGGCATTTAAAAACCGATAATCTAAATCGCTCAAACTTTTGCCCGCAGCCCAAGTTTGAGCATCTTGCAACGCCTGACCCCGCAACAGTCGCGATTCATCTTGGTAATCAGAATCTTCCCAAGCGTTAAAACTTTCGCTGTATGGACGGAGATTCGCTAATTGTTTTTCTACCCAATTAGCATTAAAAACACATTTATAAATTCGGTTATAGACTTTAAGTTTACCAGATTGCTTAACTACCAAACCTGTTAAGCGGAGTTCCATTTGTTCGGGAGTATCATCAGCGGCTATCTCATTTTGTTGTAAAATTTGCTGATAGCTACCCAGCAACCTACTTGCACGTTGCTCGCTGCGTAAAATCCGGTCTCTAATCGTCTTTAAATGCTCTGGCTCATCCTGTCCTTCCCAATTATAAATCACCTTTTTTTGTACTAAAGTCGCTACCAAATTAGGGGAATATTCGATTTTTAATTTTTGATTTCTGGTTAATTCTGAAGTCAGATATTTTTTGAGCAATTTACAAAGTTTTTGCGTTAAAAATGGCTGTCCCCCAGTCCAAGATAATATCGCTTCTAACAACGCTTGAGAATTTTCTGCTTGAGTTTCTAGCCCTACTGCTAAAGGTTGTGCTTCTGCTAATTGAAAGCCCGTTAACTCAATAGCACGGCCAATATTAAACGGAGTGCGAAGCTGATTGCTTATCAAATCGGAAGGCGTTGCTACGCCAATCAAAGCAAAGCTTAAACGGTTATATTCTAGCTTGTCTGCACGCTGGTTAAAACAATCACGAATCACTGCAAAAAAATCATCAATATTAAAGGGCAAAGCCAATAAACTGTCAATCTCATCTACAAAAATTACGATAGATTTATCAATAAATTCCAGCAATACCTCTCCGATAAACTTGCTGAAACGTTGGACAGGAGAGACTAATTCGTGACTCGTCCACCATTCATAAGAGTCGAAATTATTGTAGAGTTCTAAACTATTGACCAGCGAGTCAATGATTCCAAAATACCACTCTTTAGGACTAATATCTGAAGTTCCAATTGCTGTAATATCTACAGCAGCACAGGCAAATCCTTCGTGCTGCAATCTAGCCATTGTTTGCACCCGCAAGCTAGATTTACCCATCTGTCGCGAGTTGAGAACGTAACAAAATTCTCCGGCTTTTAATCCGTGATAAAAATCTTGGTCAGCTTGTCTCCTAACATAGGTTGGTGCATCTACAGGTAGGCTACCACCTACTTGATATTCGTAATGTAAATCAGGTTTGTCATTCATTAATGAACTCCCAATCGGTCTTTAAAATATAGGCGGCATAGATTGCACAGAGGAATCACATCATTACCTCGCAACTTCACTAAACCCCTACTGCGAAGTTTAAACGCTAGATTGGCTTCTAATCGTACCGGAACCGAACTAGCAATTACTTGTTTCATTGCCGCTTCCAAATTTGGATCGGCAGTTAGATGAATTAAATGATGGCGTAAATGATCGCCGTAAATTCCTTCTTCAGTAGGCGCAATCTGTAAAAATTCATCTAAGGTTAAATAACCGCGAGCAATTTCATAAAGGGCTTTTCTTAACAGGTAAGGATGCCCATCTACCATTCCAATCAATTGTTCTATTTTGCGAGCAGGCCAATTCAGTTGATGTTTTTGTACTAACTCAACAATTTCGTGATGGTTAAATTCTGGTAGATCAATTGGTAAACCTACATTAAAAGGCGACTGGTTGATATTCAGGGGAATATAAACTTCTTGGGAATGGGAAATTACTAAACGTAGTTTGTTCCAAGCTGGTTCGTTTTTTCCTTTTTCGTGCCACGCCCGCAGTAAACCAAAGAATTCCTGCGCTACTTGGGGATATTGAAAAACTCGATCGACTTCATCTAATCCTAACGTTAATGGTGTATTAATTGTTGCTAACAGGTAGCGCTGAAAATAGTTGCCGCATTTTTGTTTGCTACCCATGCCTTGTTTCCAGTAGTGCGCTACTCGGTCTTCTAAATTTAACTCATTGGTAATCTCACCACAAAACCATTGCAACAACTGATCGAGATTACTAAGAAAATTACCATCAGCCGATTGAAAGTTTAAATAGGCAGTTTGATGTCCCTCTTCTCTTGAATGGTGTAAAATGCGCTGTAATAAAGAAGTTTTACCCATTTTACGCGGTGATTTAATTCGGATCAAAGCTCCAGGTTTGGCAATAGTTTGGTAGCAGTCCGATTCAATGGGAGGACGATCGATATATAGGGGTGAATCTAAACTGACAGAACCTTCTGGGTTATCTAAATTGAGGAGAGGAACAGGTGGTGAGGGGATCGATCGCGCATTTGCAACCGCAGAGGAAGACTCCTCAAGTATATCGCTAACGGGAGCATCAGAAAAATCTGACTTCTTTTTCAGTACCGGAGTCAATTCTTCGGGAATACCTGCCATGCTGATACTGACACAGCCAAGCTTATAGGCAAATTCTAGAGATTTCCCCGCGCCTAATGCGTCGTAAAAACCCACGGCGAATTCCCGTGCAGCATTATCTCCAACGGCTTTGTTCATACCAATAACATATGGTATATGACGTGCGATCGCATTTGCTTGCACTTCTGAATAACAGGCATTCAGCACGACGCATTCAACCTGATCCATAAATACTTCAAATAAGGCTGCTAAGGCTTGTACGCTTACCAACTTGATTAGCCCGGTTTCATCTTCTAAAGCTAAACCATCCTCTCCTGCACCATGCCCCGAGAAGTGAACGATCTGCGGATTATAATCTAATACTGCCCGCCGCATATCGGTGTGCGTTACTGCCCATTCTTCCTCCAGTTGGAACTTGTCACGCTTTTTAGAGCGTTGCAGGGCATCTGAAATTTCCTGAACCTCTTTACCTAAGCGCAGGGGAGTGGAGTTTTTGGGGTTAGCTGCCAAAAACAGGATAGTTTTTTTCTTTCTTGGGGAACTACTCATAAATCCGACTTTGACTAAAGGTGATTCGCTATTACTCCCTTTGGGCCCCAAGAATATCTAGTGAAGAGGACAAGGCTTTGCTGCGGGCTTTTATAGATATTGGCTCGCGATCGCCCCTACAAGATATTATTGTTTTTTCATGCCGATCTACTTACTAGATTAAGTTTACCGGCTCTACGGGAATATACTGTATCATGTCAGGTAAATTAACCAGAATTATTGTAAAGACGGGTTCACGCGCGATCGGCAATATCAGCCATAACTCCCGTAAACCCGATGCGATTGGGAACTTTTAAGCTCGAAAATCCCCCAAAGCTTTCAATGCAAATTGCGGCAAAGCTAACATCCTGCGCCACCGCCAAGGTTCTTGATAAAGTCGGTACAACCATTCTAAATGATTGTCGCAAAACCACGCCGGCGCGCGGTCTTTTGTTCCCGCCCAAATATCAAAACTGCCACCAACCCCCACCCAAATTGACTGAGGGCAAAGGTGTCGGTGTTCGGCAATCCAAAACTCTTGGCGAGGCACTCCCAAGCCGACAAAAATTAGTTTTGGCTGCATTTTTTTGAGGCTTTCACGGAAGTCTTTTTCTTCATCTGCTGAAAGATAACCGTGTTGAGAAGCAATCGACAATCCGTTAACCTTTTGCTGCCAAGTTTGGGCCGCTGCAGACGCCACTCCTGGGGAACCTCCAAAGAAAAATAGTGGTTCCGAATCCGGTAATTTTCCGGCTTGTTGCAGCAGCGATTCTGCTAATTCAATCCCCGGATACCGCTGCGCCGGTTTGCCGCGCATTCGCAAGTACAGCACCACTCCCGAACCGTCAGGGATCACGAGTTCTGCTGAGCGAATTGCATCTGCTAAAGCCGGATTTTTCTCGGCTTGCATCGCCATTTCAGCATTCAGCGTCACGACGTGACTTCCTAACCCTTGATGCAGGCGCTCCATCAGCCAACCTGCATAATCATCTAATATGTGAACTGGTAGTCCCAGCACTGAAAATTGCGGGCGCGATCCATCCATATTTTTTTCTTTGAGATTCCTACACACCTAGTTATTTAAATTAGCTGAGATTGGCGATCGACGCTAGAGCAGTTTTGGTCGCAAAAAACCCGGTTTGTGCCACCAAGAGTCTGTTAAGTCATCGTTCGGTGGCCCAGAAACCGGTTCTTTTGTAAGCGACGGGTCGCGCAAGTTCATTAGAGTTGGCCAGCCAAGTGCGATCGAGCATTAGGGTTCGATTTTTTTGACCGACCCGTCTGCGTACCATTCCATCGGTACTAGCTCAATTTTACCATTAATTTTCACTGTAGAGTAGACAACTTTCACGAAAGGAACGCTGTTGTTATTGTGGTTTTGGGTAGACATGGCAATTACCTTTTTGTGTTTGGATAACTTGAGAAACGCTCTAATATCTGATATATTTAAAAGTCTATTCACCGCAAATCTACTCGCATCAGGAAAAACAAGGAAAACGAAATGGCGATCGCAAAAACCCAGCGGCAAACCAGGTTAGATTATTACTACCAGCAAATCAAAAACATCATCCTCAAGCGCCAAAATCCAATTACTGGTTTGCTTCCCGCGAGTACCGCCGTTAACGCCCACGGTGACTACACCGATGCCTGGGTGCGGGATAACGTGTATAGCATTCTCGCGGTTTGGGGTTTGGGTTTAGCTTACCGCAAAATTGATGGGGATCACGGCAGGACATTTGAACTCGAACACAGCACAGTCAAACTGATGCGCGGCTTGCTGTTTGCGATGATGAAGCAATCGAGTAAAGTAGAACATTTTAAAAATACTCAGTCGCCGCTAGATGCGCTGCACGCTAAATATAATACTCAAACTGGAGATATCGTTGTCGGTGATGACCAGTGGGGACATTTACAGTTAGACGCTACATCTATATTCTTATTAATTCTTGCTCAAATGACGGCTTCTGGGCTGCACGTAATTTTTACAATAGATGAAGTCAATTTCGTGCAAAATTTAGTTTACTACATCGGTAGAGCCTACCGCACGCCGGATTACGGAATTTGGGAAAGAGGTCATAAAATCAATCGCGGCAATGCAGAATTGAACGCCAGTTCAGTTGGCATGGCAAAAGCAGCGCTGGAAGCAATAAATGGCTTGGATTTGTTCGGTATTCAAGGTTCTCAAGCGTCAGTTATTCACGTTTTGCCCGACGAAATTGCCAGAAGTCGCATAACTTTGGAATCGCTTTTGCCTCGCGAATCTAGTTCAAAAGAAGTAGATGCCGCTTTATTAAGCGTGATTAGTTTCCCCGCTTTTGCTGTGGAAGACCGAGAATTAATAGAACGGACTCGGAATAAGATTATTGACAAATTGCAAGGAAAATACGGTTGCAAGCGGTTTCTGCGGGACGGACACCAAACAGTTTTGGAAGATGCCGATCGCCTGCACTACGAACCCACAGAATTAAGGCAGTTCGAGCACATTGAATGCGAGTGGCCGCTATTTTTCACTTATTTATTCTTGGACGGCATATTTCAGGGAAATCAAGCCCAAGTGCAAGAGTACCAGCAGCGTTTGGAATCTCTAGCAGTCGATCGCTCTGGTTTGCCGCTGCTACCCGAATTGTACTACGTCCCCGCCGAAAATATAGAAGCTGAAAAGCTAAATCCCCGCAGCCAGCAGCGCTTACCAAATGAAAATATTCCCCTCGTTTGGGCGCAAAGTTTGTATTTTCTCGGTCAATTGCTGAACGAAGGATTAATCGCAGTTGGCGACATCGACCCGCTGGGAAGGCACCTCTCAGTGGGCCAACACAGAGAACCTTTAGTGCAAATTGCACTGTTAGCTGAAGACGAAGATTTGCAAGCAGAATTAGCCGCTAACGGCATTGCGGCACAAACCCCAAAACAGGTAGAACCAATTCAAGTCCGCCAGACTAAAGAATTATCAGCTATTTACACGCAAATTGGACGAAACGACCAATTAGGCTTAACAGGCCGCCCCGTGCGCCGTCTGCGGAGTTTAACAACTTCTCGGGTGTTTAAAATTCGCGAAGAGGCGATCGTATTTCTTCCCTCATTTTTGAACAGGCAAGAGTTTTACTTAACTTTAGATTACCATTTTTTAGTAGCTCAAATCAAGAGCGAAATAGCTCACATTCACCGCCACTGGTATCAGTTAGGACGCCCTACGGTAACGCTGATGCTGACTCACACGATGTTGGAAACTGGTCGGGAAGCTTTGTTAGAATTAATGAAGGAATTCCGGGATGGACACTGTAACAACACGCCTGTAAAACTCGGAAATCTTAAGCAGTTAATGCTGACTGCTGGCACCGAAAGAATAGATTTCATGCACGATTTTGAATTTACCGAATCTCCGGTGACAGGTGCAATAGAAATGCGCCCCTATCTAACTTACAATCCTGAAAAAACTTGGCCTTTGGGTCACACGCAAGAATTTAAATTAGAGTGCGAAACTAATACTCACTTCTTGCTAACTAGCCTGCGAGATTCAGAAAACTTGTACGAACAAATTGAGTTGTTGCACACCTTAGTTAGACTCAAGGGATTAAATTTTGATACAGGATTTGGAGGTGCGGAACCCACTGTAGAAGTTGTGGATTTGCTCAATGAAGTTTATACAAAAGCTGGAGAAAGTTCCCAATCAAAAATCCAATGGGCCGTCATCCGCCATGCCGCAGGTTTGCTGGACAAAGTTGATATCAGCTTGTCTGATGCGGTGACAGACATTTTGGTGCGACAAAAGCAGATTGCTGTGGGTAAAGCCTACAGCGAAGATTCGGTGATTTCGCGCCCCGGTTCCTACACCGAAGTGATGGACAAAATTCGCCAATTCTGCGGAGAAGATATTCGCGATCGAGTTCTAACTCAAGAAGTTCTCATCTACCTCGGCCTGTTAATTAAAGCCGAACCGCATTTATTTAAAGGTTTGCTGACACTGAGAGTTAGCTACTTTATTCTGCTGTTAACAAGCGAGTTGGCGCGCGAATTGGGAGTTACGCAAAATGAAGCTTACGAACATTTAATGCAGCTAAGTCCCTTTGAAATCAAAAATCGCCTGCGCCAAGTGTTGACAGAATACGAGGAAATGAATCAAATCCTTAAACAGCAAGAATCCCTGCGCGTCAAACAGGCGGAAAAAGATATTGAATGGGTAGTAGCGCCTGTTTCCGAAGAACCGCAAATGCCTGCGGGAGGATGGCGGCGGAAGCGACAAATGGAAGGTACAGTCAATCGCGTACCGAAGGATTTTTATCCGAGTGTTTGGGGACTGCTGCGGCACTGCAAAGGCTTGATTATTGGCGACAAATTAGAGCGACGCAATCGGTTAGATAGCCATATCATTTTATCGGAAATGACCCCGGGTGAAAAGAATTTTGCGCTACAAATCGAGCATTTGCTGAATAAAATTGTCGCCCCGGAATACCGACAAGTCAATATTGAGGCGCTGATGGAGTTGGCGGCGATCGCCCAGCGGAACCCAGAATTGCAAGTAGAAGAATATATCGTTTTAGATGTATTAGTCGGTCACGCAGTCCGCCTGAATTGGCTAGGAAAACACCAGGAAAGAGCCGATAAGTACGACGAAGATAAAGCGGCGGCTTGGCAAGCTTTTTACAATACTTCGCCTTACGTTTGCGCGAGTCACGTACTCGATGCTTTCCGGTTCTTGACGAAGTTTGGATAGACAGGAATAAAGCAAGGGTGTCACACTCAAATCGAATTGTAGGGTGCGTCAGATGAATTTTTCTAACAATTATTGAGGTTTTCTGGTCTGACGCATCTTACTAACTGTGCCAGTGGCGTAAGTCGTGATAGATTGAGTGCGGCTGGTTAGGAATTAAAAATAAATAAGGTGACTAATAGAGAAATAGTTTACCTTGGATCAAGGCTTCTGGGGTTAAATTGTGCAACTTATTGATTTTTCATTCCTTAGTAAAAGTGTCGATCAACCTTTGTGTAGTACAGACTTCAGTTTTTTCTTTGCCAACTCATCAGCAAAGTATTATAACTATTTAACTGGACATGGTATGACAGATTTGTAGTAGCGCCCAAACGCTACTACAAACCACATACTACAAAACTCCTTTAGAACTGGGAATCCGAGTAGCGCGCCGCGGGTCGATTTCCACCGCCATCCGCAGAGCTCGCGCAAATGCCTTAAACGCCGCTTCCACAATGTGATGAGAATTTCCGCCCTGCAACTGTCTAATGTGCAGTGTCATCTGAGTGTGGTTCACCACCGCCGAAAAAAACTCTTTTACTAATTCGGTATCGTAAGTGCCGATCCGCTGGTTGGGAATTTCCAAGCTGTAACTTAAGTGAGGGCGTCCCGAAAAATCTAGCACTACCTCAATTAAAGCTTCATCCAAAGGTGCGATGAAATGTCCGAAACGAGAAATGCCCGATCGATCGCCGACAGCTTTTGCTAGCGCTTGGCCCAAGGTAATTCCCACATCTTCGTTCGTGTGGTGGTCGTCAATCTCCAAATCACCGATCGCCTGCACGTCCAAATCGATCAATCCGTGAGAAGCAATCTGATGCAACATATGGTCTAAAAACGGAATCCCCGTAGACGCCTTGCAAGTTCCCACACCGTCGAGATTGAGGCTGGCAGTGACATCAGTTTCCAGTGTCGTGCGTTTCACCAAGGCGGCCCTAGCTGGTTGAACTGAATTTGCTGGAGGAAGAGAAGGGCGATCGATTATCTCCATAATTCGCAATGGGTCATTCATTAGTTATTGATAATTAGTAATTGAAGATTACAGCTTGATCAGCGCTGATTTTCCAGTGTTTAGTTAAGAGAATTATGCAAAACTCAAAACTCTCAAAAGGGGCGGCTTTTGCATAAAACTTACTTGTTAAAGTTAAAGTTTATTGTCTCAACCCGCCCCTACATAACTCAAAATTCTCGACAACTGTTACATTCCCATGATTTCGTAACCGGCATCGACATACAAAACTTGACCCGTAATCCCGCTAGCGAGATTGCTGCACAGAAAAGCCGCAGTATTTCCCACTTCCTGCTGAGTCACCGTCCGCCGCAGCGGGGCCACTTCCTCAACGTGGTGGATCATGTCCAGAATACCGCCAACTGCTGACGAAGCCAGAGTCCGAATCGGCCCAGAAGAAATCGCATTTACCCGAATATTTAACGGACCCAGTTCAGCAGCCAGATAACGAACATTCATTTCCAAAGCCGCCTTAGCAATTCCCATCACATTATAGTTAGGAACTACCCGGACGCCGCCCAAATAAGTCAGGGTCACAATACTGCCACCCTCGGCCATCAGCGGTTTAGCAGCAGCACAAAGCCGCACCAGCGAGTAAGCGCTAATATCCAAAGCATTGGAGAAACCTTGACGCGAGGTGTTGGTGAAATCTCCCGAAAGTTCGTCTTTGCCGGCAAAAGCCAGACAGTGGATCAGGATATCTAACTTGCCCCACTTGTCGGCGATGGTTTGAAAAGTAGACTCAATTTCGCTCTCGTCTTGGACATTGCAGGGCAAATACAGACTGGGATTGAGCGGTTCCACCAGTTCAGCGACTTTGCGCTCGTGCTTGCCTTTCTCGTCCTTCAAAAAAGTTATGCCGAGATTGGCCCCAGCTTTGTGGAGCTGCTGAGCGATGCCCCAGGCGATCGAACGATTGTTGGCAATGCCCGTAACAAGAGCATTTTTTCCGGTCAAATCTATCATCTGTAGTTTATCTAAAAGCAACTTGCACCGTTCTCATTGGCTCTCTGCGACAACCCCGCCAGTTTAGACACAACTGATTCAGATTTAACTGATTGAGACACAATTGAGACACAATTGATATTAATTTTGCTGTGGAGCTACATGGGGGGGGAATTGAAAAAGTTAAGAGAAGGGCTAGATTTAATCATACAGCGTGTGTTTACCTTAACATTAGATGGAAGTAACAGAATCCTTGCATATTGGAGGTTAGGAAGTATATTTACTCAATAAGGTTAATCGGCAAGTTATAAAGTATTGATTAGTACAAAGGATCTAGTCGTGACGCATGATAGACCGCTAGCAGCCGTGTTCCGCCAAATCAGCGGCGGGGCGTTTCCACCCATTGTGGAAACCTTTGAACGGGGCAAGACAATTTTTTTCCCTGGAGACCCGGCTGAGCGCGTCTACGTTCTCATTAGAGGTGCTGTGAAGCTCTCCAGGGTGTACGAAGCAGGGGAAGAAATTACAGTCGCCCTCCTACGCGAAAATAGCGTATTTGGGGTGCTGTCTCTGATTACGGGACACCGATCGGACAGGTTTTACCACGCGGTGGCCTTTACGCCGGTAGAGTTGATCTCGCTGCCGATCGAACAAGTCGAGAAAGCGCTCAAGGAAGACCCGGAACTCTCGATGGTGATGCTGCGGGGACTGTCGTCTCGGATTTTGCAAACCGAGATGATGATTGAAACGCTGGCGCACCGAGATATGGGTTCGAGACTCGTCAGCTTTTTGCTGATTCTGTGCCGGGATTTTGGCGTGCCCGGTACAGAGGGGATTACGATAGATTTGAAGCTGTCCCACCAGGCGATCGCCGAAGCGATCGGCTCGACACGGGTAACTGTGACTCGTTTACTCGGGGATCTCAGACAAGAAACCATGATCTCGATCCACAAGAAAAAGATCACAGTCCACAACCCGGTGGCTTTAAGCCAGCAATTCACTTGATGCCGAGAAAGTATCGGATTTTGGATTTTGGATTTTAGATTCAATCCAAAATCCAAAATCCAAAATCTAAAATCGGAATGACTGCTGGATACATCCTGGTATTTGTAATTTTAGTGTTAGGGGGTGTGATCGCCACTGTCAGCGATCGCCTTGGGACGAAAGTCGGCAAGGCAAGGTTGAGCTTGTTCAAACTTCGCCCCCGCGATACTGCTGTTGTTGTGACAGTGATGGCTGGCAGCATCCTGTCCGCACTGACTCTGGGCATTTTGTTTGCTACTAGCAAGCCGCTGCGAACGGGAGTTTTTAGAATAGACGAGATTCAAAAAAGGCTCAACAACGCCCGCAGAGAAATCAACCAAGCCACTCAAGAAAAAAATCGAGTTGAAAGTGAATTAGCTCAAGCCAGAGCCGCTCAAGCGCAAGCTAGAGCCAATTTAGAGCAAATTAATCAATCGCTCCAAGCAGCTAATGCTGAGCAAGCTCGGACGCAAACAAAATTAAACTCGCTGCGGGCCCAGCTCAACAGCGTGCAAGCAGCCAAGTCTAAAACTGAACAGCAGTTAAGTCAGGTAGAAGCGGCTAAATCTAAGACAGAAGAACAGCTCAGCAGCGTGGAAGCAGCTAAATCCCGCACCGAAGAACAATTGAAACTGGTTGAAACGATCCGATCGACTACACAAGCTCAGCTCGATCGCACCGAGAACCAATTGAAAACAGTTTCTGCTCAAAAAACGACTTTAGGCTCGGAAATCGCCCAACTGCAAGAAGAGCGCCAACAGTTAATCGAGCAGGTAAAAACTCAAATTGCCAAGCGAGACGCAGAAATTGCCAAGCGAGACGCAGAAATTGCCCAGCGGGACAAGGAAATTGTCGATCGCAACGAACTAATTGCCCAGCGGGACAAGGAAATTGCCCAGCGGGTGCAAAATCTCGCCGAGCGCGATCGAACTATTGTCGAGCGCGACAAAGTAATTGCCGAGAGGGAAGCACTCCTAGAAACCTTGGCACAGCAACAAGCTCAACTCGAACAGCAACAAACTTTATTGCAGCAGCAAGTGCAAGTTTTGGAACGCGATTTTCAGGCAATCCGCGAGGGTACAGTTGCCATCAGGCGCGGTCAAATTTTAGCAGCAGGCGTCGTTCGCATTATTGAACCCGGTATGGCGAGTCGCGCGATCGATCGACTCTTGCAAGAAGCAAATAAAACCACCGTCGGACTCATGCAGCCGGAAAATAGGAAGGTTAGAGACCAGGTTATTCAAATTACTAAAGCCGAAATCGATCAACTAATTAGTCAGATTAAAGACGGTCAAGATTACGTGGTGCGGATTGTCGCCGGCGCTAATTACCTGCGGGAAGAAAAGCTAATTAAGGTATTTGCAGAAGCAGAAATCAATCGAGTGGTTTTCCGCGCTGGAGATGTGATTGCAGGGGTTGTTGTCGATCCGGTGACTTTGACCGACGAACAGGTGCGACAGCAGTTGCTGCAATTGATAGAAGCTTGTCAATTTCGCGCTCGCCTGATCGGTGTTGTCGGCGGTAGAGTTCAAGTGGCAGACAATCAGATTGAAACTTTAGCTGGTTTTATCGAGCGATTGCAGCAGTACGAAAAACCGCTGGACGTTCAGGCGATCGCCACAGATGTCACTTACATCGCCGGCCCGCTTAAAATAGATTTAGTTGCTCTTGAAAACGGAGCCGTTGTTTTCCGCACCGGACAACAAAAACAAGGCCCAGGAAACTTGAAAATTAAAAAATAAATTTGGTAATTAATAATGGGTAACTGGCTATGATTTTAGGTTTCGATCCAGGTAAAGACAAATGTGGCATAGCTGTAATGGGTAGAGATAAGAAGGTATGCTACCATCAAGTTGTGCTGTCGGAAGCAGCGATATCTACTATTCAATCTTTGTGCGAACAGTTTCCCATTGAGTTATTGGTGATGGGAGATCAAACGACTTCTAAGAGTTGGAAACAAAAACTGACGCAGAGTTTGTCGCCTGCGCTCAAAATTGTTCAGGTGGATGAGAGGTACAGCAGTTTGGAAGCGAGGGAACGCTACTGGCAAATGTACCCTCCGACCGGACTCGACCGCTTGATTCCGAAGGGAATGCGGACGCCGCCGAGACCGGTGGACGATATTGTTGCGATCGTCCTTATTCAGAGGTATTTAAACAAAAGTTAGTCTATTTTATAAGCGTTACCACTGATTCTCTTTGATTATTAAGGAATCAAGATGTTTTGGCGACTCTTGAATTTTTCACTTAAATAAAATACACCCTAAATTTAGTGAATTTATCATTAAATAACAGTTAGTGTTACTTGATGACAGCTTCCGTCAAGATTACCTTGCCATTCTGGCGGACTTGCAGGCGTTGCGGGTTAATCGAATAGATAATATTGCCGTTAGTGGCTTCATAAGTTCCGTCGTCACCTGTCGTTACTTGCATGACATTGATTTGGCTGCCATTTATTTTGCTGAGGCCGCGGTAAAAAATCTCGCCTTCCTGGGTTTTGCAAATGTATATAGAAAAGTTGGGCGTTGGGAAAAATTGCACCATTTGGGCCTTCGGACATCCCTCAACTTGAGCAATTTGCAGCGGTTGATTATTGCCCAAAGTGTTGGGTGCGATCGCCTGAACTTTGCCAATCGGTTGATTTAGTGCAGTTGCTTCTGCTGAGGCTGTCAAAAAGCCGTGAAGCGAAGCTATCCCGAAGGGAATAGCACTAATCCCCGCCATAACTAGACCTACTCCTTTAATGCCCTTAACTCTATCTTTATAAAACATCTTGTCACTCCTGGTTTTACCTATATAATTACATCTTAAGCGATCTTTGCTGGATATTAATAATATTTAATCTCACAGGTGATGTGCGGCTGGATCACGGTACACCCTAGGTTTAAGTAAGGTGCGAACTGCGCGCCCTACACCAGTGAAAATACATAAATATGTCAATGCGATCGCAGGAAAGCAATCTCTTGCATTTATGACATTTTTAAGATTTTATGACTTGTTCGCGCTGATCTGAGAAACCGGGTTTCTTCATATATTTCTCGTTACTAAACTTTTGATTTTCCTAGGAACAGGGTTTCTCGCCTCCCATGCGATCGCCAACGGACTCTGTTAAAGGGTAATTGTTTATTGGCGCTTACCCATTTATTAAATAATAAAAAGGGAAAGAAAAGATACATTTTCCTTCCCCTACCCTCTTTTTTAAGGCACAACTCCTAATTGCGAACCTGGTAATTAATTAACTGCTGCCAACTGTTTATCTTTAGTTTCCACAGGCGCGGTTAATGCCTCTTCCAATTCCGCAGAGCCGAGTTTTTCCTCCAAAATAGCCATCACTTCGCGGCCGAAATCATTGGAATTCCGCTGCCAAGCTTCTAAACAAATTTGCCCGAAAAACGAACCCAAAGGCTCTGGATTCCACAGCAATTTGCGCGCTGTCCAAGGCATCAAACTCATGGGATCGTAACCAGGTTGCAGAATATCCTGTTTAAAGGCGTATTCTTCCAAAATTGTGTGCGGCTGCAGCCCGATAAAGAAAATGGCGGGTTCCACTTTATCGGCTCCGAAAATCCTCTCTAATTCTCGGTGATAAGCAATAGTTTGCCGGATAGTTTCAAAGGTTTCGTCAATGACGTTAAACGAGTAATTAACTGAAACCACATCGTTGTAACCTGCTGCTTTTAAATCGCGACAATTTTCCAAAACTACTCGCAAGTTGTAGCCCATCCGCATTTTCCGAACCAGTTCCTGGGAACCGCTGGTGATGCCGATTTCAAAGTAATTCATCCCCGTTTTTACCATCAAATCGCACAATTCTGGTGTGAGATTGTCCGCACGGATGTAAGCGGCCCAGTGTATGTCGTCCATGCCGGCGGCGATGATTTTTTGCAATAATTCAACTGCATCGTCGATGAATTTGCGTGCTGGGATAAATTGAGCGTCGGTAAACCAGAAATTGCGGATACCTCGATCGTACAATTGCCGCATCTCCGCCACCACCTCATCCGCCGGATTGATCCGCACTTGCTTGCCTTCAATCACCGTATAAATGCAGTAACAGCAATTATGAGGACAGCCGCGTTTGGTTTGGACTCCGACGTAGAAGTCCATATCTTGTAGATAATAGGAAAATTCCGGCCAAATCGTTTCGATGTAGTTATAATCGCAGGCAGTTTTCTCGATGTTGGCTGGTTTTTCGTGAATTAGCTTCGCGCGCGGCACGGTTTCTCCCACCACATAACATCTTTCCTCTGCCAAATCTTCGCCCTTAATCAACTTCTCCAGCAAAGCTTCGCCTTCCCCCACCGAAACCACAGTTCCCGCCGGCAAACTGCGGCCCAACTGCTCGTAAAACACGCTCACAGCACCGCCTCCGACCACTGCACGAGCTTCGGGGCGGTATTTCCGGGCCCGCTTCAATCCGCGCTTAATCAGTCCCAAATTGCGCCAGAGTTCGGTGTAGTAAGACGCGGCTAAACGCAGTCCTCCGAGGGCTCCCCGGAACTTGATCAGCGGATTTTTGGCGTAGTAGAACTCGAAGGCATTTTGCAGCGGGTTGCCGCCCCTGCCGCCCACGGGCGCGTAAATTTGAATGTCCCGCCAAGAGAAAACCAGCAGAGTCGGCTTAAACTCGTCTATGCTGGCATCTAAAGCTTTAGCGAAATCCAGGGGGGGTACGGCACCTAAATCAAAAATGCGCTGTTCGACATCGGGAAACAGCTTGTGTACGTGATCCGAAAGATAGACAACTCCGATCGGGAAAATAGGATTGCAAGGGAGGCGAACGTACAGGACTCGGTTTTCTCGGTTTTCCATGATTGCCATATCCTAAAGTGGAACTTTTTCCGCTATGTTAATATTCTTTTAATATAACTTTACAATCTGTCTAATTTTCGCAATTTGACATTAAATATTCTTAAATTTTTCTATGAGGATTAAGGCCGAGCTTGTTGGTGTCGATCGGCGACAGCAGCAGAAAAAAGCTAATTTTTAAGTCAATACAGCGTATTTTGACTTAAAACCCCAGCGGGGAGTTAAAAAGCCGATATTTATCCGGTTAAATTTTAAATTAGGTTCGATCGGTCTCTCATGTATTAGGGAGTTGGTAGTCGGCTTTACAGTAGGCGGGATCACCTAGTGTTAGCCTGATAAGATAACTAAAACTTTTAGGCAAGGCTCCCTCAGCAGTTATGGCTCAAATTCTTGACCCCGTACCCTCAGACACCGACAGCAAGATTCTGTGCTGCTACGTCAACGCCACCAGTCAGATTCAGATTGCTCGCATCGCCAACATTCCTAACTGGTACTTTGAACGAGTGGTGTTTCCCGGACAGCGCTTAGTGTTTGAAGCGATGCCGGCCGCAGCATTGGAAATTCACACCGGGATGATGGCGAGTGCAATTTTGTCGGATAAAATTCCTTGCGATCGTTTGCAGATTAACGAAGGCCCCTATTCAAACGTCAATCCTAGCAGATCCCCAGAGGCAGTTCAGGGCGATCGAACAGTCATGGCCGGCCGCCCCAAATCCCGAGAAATCTCAGAACCTTTCACTGTACCGGCCCTCACAGCCGTCGATTAATCGGAGTTGTGAGTTTTGAGTTATAAATTGTCAGTTAATTGATAACTCCGCGCTCAAAATTCCAACTTCTGCAAAGCGGTAAAAACTCAACAGTTAAAAATCAAAGTTTCTGAAATGAATTTTAGATCAAAACTCACAACTGCAAATATTGTCCGGTTTTTCCTATTTCCCTGAGTTTTGTTGGCGGGTTCGACAACTGTGCAAAAATATCCTTAAACAGCTTCTCGAATTTCAGCCATGTCAGTACAACCGATCGCCTCTTCCCCATCTTCGGCCCCAGTATTTGAGCCGGCGATATTCCGGCTTTCTCCCCTGATTAGAATCACGCTGTTGAGCTTGTACACAGCCCTGACAATTCCGTTGCCCTTTTTGTCGGAAGTAACGAAAGCACCGGTTCCCCCGGCCGCACTTTGGGCGGCAATTATAGTCGGTGCTGCGGGCCTGTACGGCGTGCTCAGCGAAAGGGTAATTCTCAGCGAAGAAGGGATTGAAGTCACCTATCCCAAGTGGTTTCCGCGCCTGTTTCGCAAGGGTTGGTCCCTACCTTGGACTGAGGTGAAAGCTCTCAAACCTCGATCGACCGGTCAAGGAGGTTTAGTTTACTATTTTTTGAGTCATTCGGGTGAAGGTTATTTGTTGCCAATGCGGGTGGCTGGATTTGCTAAATTAGTCGGTTTAGTGGAAGTAAAAACAGGTATTGATACTAGAGATGTCCGTCCTTTGTCGCAGCCTTGGATGTATCTTATTTTACTTTTATGTACGCTGCTGCTGCTGTTGGTAGATGCGTGGACTATTGTCACGGCGATCGGGCTTAAAAGCAATCTGTAATATTATCTCCGGTACAATAACCGTTATAAAGTTGGTAGTGAGGACTTCAGTCCTCATAAAACTTGCTCGGACTGAAGTCCTCACTAAGCTGTACTGCATTTAGTTTTTACCTTTGGGGCGGGCTAGAAGGCCACCCCAAAAGAATTCCCATAAAAATACAGCTTATTCCATGTATAGCAATCCTAAATGATTTTCTATACCTAGAGCAATCCTAATTAATTTTATCCGTGCAATTATATTGATGTATTT
>NZ_JAUBQX010000060.1:0-37894 GCF_036701505.1 Microcoleus sp. Pol11C2 | reverse complement strand
TTCATTTTTTTTGTCATAATCAAGTATTGCATATAATTGTACCGTACTCATGATAATGATTTAGGATTGCTATATGTCTAGATTGTAAAGATATCGTAAACCTGGATGTTGTCTTGCGAAATGTTAAATAAAAATATGCTAAAAAAGATATGTCTTTAGTATGATACATTTAGGTAGCATCTAAGTTCTACCAACCCATTCCCACGCGAGGCCAGCGAAAGCCCACTTCATATCAGGACTACCCCGATCAGCCTGTACTTTACGGGCTGCACTACTACGACAAAATCCCCAGTTTCACGCAGCTATGACTAGCCCCGTCGGGGGTTTAGTGGAGAGAATGCTGGAAGCCATGAGCGAAGACAATGAGTTTTCCACGTTTATTTCCCCTGAACAAAAACGGGCGCTGATTCTCAGTATTTTTTCTGCCTATTACCACCCGCAAGCTGACCAATAAATCATCTTCGACACCAATCGTCTTTGGTGTAGCAAATTGCCCTTAATTCGGGAAGTATTTCCTGAAGCAAAAGTCATCTGCTGCGTCAGAAATATCGCCTGGATTATGGACAGCATCGAGCTACTGATTCGGCGTAACGCTTTTGATGTTTCCCGGTTATTTAATAATCCAGCGGAACGGGCTACAGTCTACAGTCGCAGCGACGCATTAAGTCAAGGTTCGCGTTTAGTTGGTTATGCTTATAACGCTCTTAAAGAAGCTTTTTACAGCGAACAGAGTGCATCTCTTCTATTTGTAGATTACGAGCTATTAACTATAGGGCCGGCTAAAACGATGTCGCTAATTTATCAATTTCTGGGCGAAGAGCCTTTTGAGCATGATTTCGAGAATGTTCAATATCAAGAGCCAGAATTTGATAATAAGCTCAAAACACAAGGGTTACATCAAGTGCGTGCCTAAGTCGAGTTTAAACCGAGAAAAACGATTTTACCCCCCGACTTGTTTGAGCGATTTGATAGCTTATCTTTTTGGACAGAGGCAACAAATAGTTGTGCCAGCGCTATTGTAGCGAAGCCACTGTCAGGCAGGGAATTCATTCCCGGGCGGACTTGGCGGGCTCACAGCTTAAGTTGACACCAATTGGCACGGTGCCGTGTCCTGACTGTGGGTAATATCAATTCCAATGCCACTGGATTTGATATTAGGCTTTGAGGCGGGGGTTTCAACCCCTGCCGGACTTAAATGTAAACGATAGATATAAAGGATTGCAGCAATTATGAATTTATCAACCCCGAACAAGCAAATTATTTTCGTTGACCCCTCTGTACAGAATTATCAAAACTTGATCGAGGGCGCAGATGCTAACGCCAAAATAGTCATTTTAGATGACAAGCGTAGTGGCCTTGAACAAATTACAAAAGCATTGGCTAGTGAAAGTGGCATTGAAGCTGTTCATGTAGTTTCTCACGGCAACCAAGGCAGTTTAAAACTCGGTGCCGAGGTACTTAATGAGAAGGATCTAGGAAATTTCAGTCAAAAGCTAAAACAGTGGGGACAAGCCCTCACCCAAAACGCCGATATTCTATTGTATGGATGCTCCATCGCCAAAGGAGAAGCCGGACTAAAATTTGTCAAACACTTCAGCGAACTAACAGGAGCCAACATCGCCGCCTCAGCCCACCCCACTGGCAGTGCCCAATTAGGAGGAGACTGGAACCTAGAAGTACAAATCGGGGATATTTCCACCCCAATAGCATTTAACGCCAACACCCTCAAAACTTACAGCGGCGTGCTAGGCTTCGCCACCAAAGTTGACTTCACAACTGGCGCTTACCCCCGCTCCGTCAGCATCGGCGACATCAACGGGGACGGAAAACCGGACTTAGCAGTGGCGAACCTTAACAGCAACAGCGCCTCCATCCTGCTCAACACCACCGCCACCAACGCCACCACCCCCACCTTCGCCACCAAAGTTGACTTCACAACTGGTAATGAACCCATCTCCGTCAGCATCGGCGACATCAACGGGGACGGAAAACCTGACTTAGCAGTGGCGAACAGGAACGGCAGCAACAGCGCCTCTATCCTGCTCAACACCACCCCCACCGGAGCCACCACCCCCACTTTCGCCACCAAAGTTGACTTCACAACTGGCGGTAACCCCTTCTCCGTCAGCATCGGCGACATCAACGGGGACGGAAAACCGGACTTAGCAGTGGCGAACATTGACAGCAACAGCGCCTCCATCCTACTCAACACCACCGCCACCGGAGCCACCACCCCCACTTTCGCCACCAAAGTTGACTTCACAACTGGCTTTCAACCCGTCTCCGTCAGCATCGGCGACATCAACGGGGACGGGAAACCGGACTTAGCAGTGGCGAACCTTAACAGCAACAGCGCCTCCATCCTGCTCAACACCACCGCCACCGGAGCCACCACCCCCACTTTCGCCACCAACGTTGACTTTACTACTGGCACTAACCCCATATCCGTCAGCATCGGTGACATCAACGGGGACGGAAAACCGGACTTAGCTTTGGCGAACAGCGGCAGCAACAGCGCCTCCATCCTGCTCAACACCACCGCCACCGGAGCCACCACCCCCACTTTCGCCACCAAAGTTGACTTCACAACTGGCACTAACCCCTACTCCGTCAGCATCGGTGACATCAACGGTGACGGGAAACCAGACTTAGCTTTGGCGAACAAAGTCAGTACCAGCGCCTCCATCCTGCTCAACACAACTACCACGGGAGCCACCACCCCCACTTTCGCCACCCGTGTTGACTTCCCTACTGGCAATCGCCCCTACTCCGTCAGCATCGGCGACATCAACGGCGACGGCAAACCAGACTTAGCTGTGGGGAACACCGGCAGCAACACCGCCTCCATCCTGCTTTCCACTACCCCCAAAGTTACTGCTGTCACCGCCACCACCGCTGACGGCAGCTACGGTGTCGGTTTCCCCATCACCATCACCGTCACCTTCGATGTCGCTGTCAACGTCACCGGCACCCCCCAACTGCAACTCGAAACCGGCACAACTGACCAATTTGCCAACTACGTTTCTGGTAGCGGCGGTACTGTACTCACCTTCAACTATGTAGTGCAAGCCGGAGACACTTCCCTCGACTTAGAATACGCCACCACCGCCCTCACCCTCAACGGCGGCACCATTCAAGATAGTTTGACTGCGGCGAATGCTGATTTAACCCTCCCCGCCCTAGCCACAGCCAACTCCCTCGGCGGTAGCAAAGCCATAGTTATCGATGCTCTCAACGACCAACCGGGTTTCACCGCCACCAGCCCAGCGGCAGTCAACGAAGATGCTGGGGAACAAACATTAACAAGTTGGGCTACCTTCAACCCCGGCCCTGCCGATGAAGCCGCCCAAACGGCCACCTACACCGTCAGCAACATCGGCAACGGCGCTTTATTCTCCGGCGCGCCCACTATAAACAACGCCAATGGCAACCTCACTTACACACCCGCCCCCAAGGCCTTCGGCACCTCCACCTTTGACGTGCGAGTCCAAGACAACGGTGGCATTGTTAACGGCGGCGTCGATACCTCGACTACCCAAACCTTCACCATTACCGTTAATGGCATTAACGACCAACCCAGCTTCAGCAATTCCGGCAACCAAACCCTAGCCACCTCGACAAATACCCTCCAAACCGTTCCTAGCTGGGCTAGTGCCTTCAACTTCGGCCCCAACGAAGCGGGCCAAGCCGTCAACGACTTTTTCGTTAACATCACAAACGGCAACAGCTTATTCACCGCCCTCCCCGATGTCGCCAACGACGGCACCCTCACCTACACCCCCAACGGCAACCCCGGCACCGCCACCATACAAGTCCAACTCCAAGACAACGGCGGCACTGCCAACGGCGGCGTAGACACTTCCACAGCATCCAGCTTTACCATCACCATCCCCGCCCCCACAGTCAACCTCTCAGTTAGCCCCACCACCGGCACGGAAGCCGGAACCACCAGCATCACCGTCACCGCCACCGCCGCCGCACCTGTAGCCGGCAACCAAACCGTTGACCTCGCCTTAACGGGAGTTGCCACGGCTGCTGATTTCACCGGCACCATTCCCACCCAAATAACCATCGCTGATGGGGCAAGCAGCGGTTCTGTCACCTTCACCATTACCGACGACCAAATCACCGAAATTGACGAAACTGCCAACCTAACTATTAGCAACCCATCGGCAGGCCTTCAATTAGGAACAACTACCACAGGTAGTTTCACCATCACCGACAATGACACCGCTGGATTTGATCTCCTCCCGATTAGCGGCAATACCAGCGAATTCGGTGGTATTGCCACGTTTGACATCCGCCTGAAAAGCCAACCCACAGCCGATGTCATCCTTGGCTTAACCAGCAACAACACAGCAGAAGGCACGGTTTTACCTGCTAACCTCACCTTTAATTCCACCAATTGGAACGCTTACCAAACTGCCACCATCACCGGAGTAGACGATGCGGTGGCTGACGGTGATATTGCCTACCAAATTATCACCGCCCCCGACACCACCACCGCCGACACCAACTATAAAAATCTCAACCCCGCAGATATCACTGTCACCAACACAGACAACGACTCTCCAGGTGTTACCGTCACTCAATCTGCCGGCAGTACCGAAGTAACAGAAGGGGGAATTACAGATACTTATACCCTACAATTGAACACCCTCCCCACCAGCAATGTTGACATTACGGTGACGGCAGATGCTCAAGGGCAGGTTAGCTTAGATGGAACGAATTTTGCCGCCACGCAAACTTTAACATTCACAAATGTTAATGGCCAAACTCCTCAAACTGTCACCGTTCGTGCTGTTGATGACACCCTACCAGAAAACAACCATACAGGTGCAATAACCCACGCCATTACTAACAGTACAGATCCCAATTATCCAACAACATTGGCGATCGGCCCTGTGAATCCACAGATTACCGATAACGATATTACTTACAGCATCGTCGGCAGTACCGCCACAGTGACTGAGGGAGATAGCGGTACTCAAGTGGTAAGTTTCACCATTACCCGCACCGGAGAAACGAACCAAAGTAGTAGCATTGATTTTAGTTTTGGGGGAACAGCAACCAATGCCGTAGATTACAATAACGCCAATGTTACCGGAACCGGAGTCACTGCTACTGGTAGTACAGTTACTTTTGCTGCCAATGCTACCATAGCAACAATCGCAGTGCCCGTTGTGGGCGATCGAATTACCGAACCTAACGAAACTCTAGCACTCACTCTGAGCAACGCCACTGCCCCTGGGACTGGTAACATTATTGGTTCTCCAATAACCACCACGATTCAAGACGATGATATTGCGGGAATTTATATCAATCCCACCAGCGGCTTAACAACGACGGAAGCAGGGGGGACTGCTACTTTTACAGTAGTTCTAGATAGCCAGCCTACAGCCGATGTGACTATTGGGATGACTTCCGATAAAACGGCTGAAGGGACTGTAGATAAACCGAGTTTAACTTTTACATCGGCTAACTGGAATACTCCCCAAACCGTCACCGTTACCGGAGTAGATGAGAGTGTAGAAGATGGGAATGTTGCTTACAACATTATCACCGCTGCGGCTACCAGTACCGATACTAATTACAGTGGTGTTAATGCTTCAGATGTCGCAGTTACTAATACTGATAATGACACCAAAGGCATTACGATCACTCCCATCACTGGATTAACAACGACAGAAGCCGGGAGTACGGCTACTTTTACGGTAGTTCTAGATAGCCAGCCTACAGCCGATGTGTCAATCGGGATGACTTCGGATAAAACGGCTGAAGGTACTGTAGATAAACCGAGTTTAACCTTCACGAATGCTAACTGGAATACTCCCCAAACCGTCACTGTCACCGGAGTAGATGAATCAGTAGTAGATGGGAACGCTGCCTACAACATTGTCACCGCACCTGCTACCAGTACCGATACTAATTACAGCGGTGTTAATGCCAACGATGTCGCAGTTACTAATACTGACAACGACACCAAAGGTATTATCGTCACTCACACCAGTGATGGTTTAACAACGACGGAAGCGGGGGGAACTGCTACTTTTACGGTAGTTCTAAATAGCCAGCCTACAGCAAATGTCACTATTGGGACGACATCGAATAAAACGGCTGAAGGTACTGTAAATAAACCGAGTTTAACTTTCACTCCGGCTAACTGGAATACTCCCCAAACGGTCACTGTCACTGGAGTAGATGACTTTGTAGTAGATGGGAACGCTGCCTACAACATTGTCACCGCACCCGCTACCAGTACCGATACTATTTACAGCAGTGTTAATGCCAACGATGTCGCAGTTACTAATACTGACAACGACACCAAAGGTATTATCGTCACTCCCACCAGTGGTTTAACAACGACAGAAGGGTGGGGAACTGCTACTTTTAGGGTAGTTCTAAATAGCCAGCCTACAGCAGATGTGTTGATCGGGACGACATCGGATAACACGGCTGAAGGTACTGTAAATAAACCGAGTTTAACTTTCACTCCGGCTAACTGGAATACTCCCCAAACCGTCACTGTCACCGGAGTAGATGAATCAGTAGTAGATGGGAACGCTGCCTACAACATTGTCACCGCACCCGCTACCAGTACCGATACTAATTACAGCGGTGTTAATGCCAACGATGTCGCAGTTACTAATACTGACAACGACACCAAAGGTATTATCGTCACTCACACCAGTGATGGTTTAACAACGACGGAAGCGGGGGGAACTGCTACTTTTAGGGTAGTTCTAAATAGCCAGCCTACAGCAGATGTGTTGATCGGGACTAAATCGGATAACACGGCTGAAGGTACTGTAAATAAACCGAGTTTAACTTTCACTCCGGCTAACTGGTATATTTCCCAAACCGTCACTGTCACCGGAGTAGATGACTTAGTAGTAGATGGGAACGTTGCCTACAACATTGTCACCGCACCCGCTACCAGTACCGATACTATTTACAGCGGTGTTAATGCCAACGATGTCGCAGTTACTAATACTGACAATAATGACACTGATATCAGCGCTCTTGATTTAGGCTTCAACAAGCTGCAAGAGTCCCTGACCAACAATCTAGCGGCCCAACTGCCGCTGGTGGGCGATAAGCTCAAAGCCCTTGCCCCTGATTTTCTAAACAGTATTAAGAACAGGCTAATAACCGACCTGAAAGCAGCGCCAAGCTTGGATAAGGTGAAGTTTCAAGATACTATCAAGACTTCTCTTGGCAAAGACTTCCCCAACCTGAAAATTACGGGTTCAGTTGGGGCAAACGGAGAAGCTAAAGTTCTGGTTAACCTGAGCAAAGAGTACACCAAAACGCTGACACTCGATGCCAATTTGGGGCTGCCGGCGCTGGGATTAAATACTCAGGGCAATGCCAACGCCACATTCAAGTACGGATTGGACTTGGGATTGGGTCTGAATCAGGATGGCATCTTCTTTGATACAACCAATACAAAGCTTGCCCTCGGTGCTGAAGTAGGCTTAGCCAATAATTTTACGGGCAAAGCCAATCTGGGTTTCTTGCAACTCGATCTGCTGGCGAACAACGGCGCTAACCCGACTAAAATTACTGGTGATTTTAAGGCATCTCTGAAAGATTTAACCACTGCTCAAGGAGGGATCAATGACGGGAAACTGACCCGCAATGAACTGAGTAAGGGCAAACTCTCCGACTTGATTGGTACGAGTTTAGACACCAAAGCCAACCTCGGCCTGAGTGCAAAAACCAGCGTTAATGGCAGTGCTGCGATTCCGTCGTTCAAATTTGACCTCAACGCAGCTTTCCCGGTGCTGAAATACGAAAACGATAAGTGGAGCGGCCCCAAAAAACCCAGTGTTCAATTCAAGAATATGCAGCTTGACTTGGGGAGTTTTGTCACGAATTTTGCGAAACCTGTTATTACCAAAGTCAATGAAATTGTTAAGCCAGCTCGTCCTATCATTAATGCACTCAACAGCGATATTAAACCGCTGTCTGAATTCAATGCTATCAGGAGTTTGTTTGACCAAAACGGTGATGGCAAGGTCACGCTGGTCGAAGCAGGTGCCAAGTTGGCAGGCAAAAAAATTGATACTCAATTCCTAGATGGCCTTCAGTCTATCGGCAAGGCTAGTGATTTACTCAAAGATATTTCCTCTAAAGATAGCAACATTGCTATAGACCTGGGTGACTATGCGATAGATTTCGACGCCACCAATCCCACGGCTGATACCAAAACTGCTAAGACAACTAAAACCAAAACAGCGCCATCTCCTACTGACCAAGCTAAATCGAAGTCCAAGGGGAAGACTCAAGAGTTGCTGACGCTCTTTCAAAAGATGCCTGGGCTGAGTTTTCCTATCTTGAGCGATCCTCAAGCTGCCATCGACTTGCTGATGGGTAAACCGGATGTCACCCTGTTCGCCTATAAAGTGCCGAAGCTAGACTTTAAGTTCACAATTGACCAAACGTTTCCTATCTACTCAATTCCCGTTGTAAATGTAGGTGTAAACGGCAAGTTAGAAGGAAACTTTGAAGCTAAAGCTAACTTTGGGTTCGGCTTTGATACTTCTGGACTTTCTCAATGGAAACAATCTGGCTTTAAGGCCTCAGATGCCTCTAAAGTTCTAGATGGCTTCTACGTGAGCGATCGCCAAAATGCGGATGGTACGGGGCCGGATGTAAATGAACTCAAGCTCAAAGCTAGTATTAAGGCTGGGGGCGGGGTTGATGCTAAAGTGGCAAGAGCTTATCTTACGGGCGGAATTGAGGCGAATGCTAAGTTTGACTTGCTCGATGTCGGTGAAGACTACAGCAAGGGCACTAGCGGCGATGGCAAAATTCGTGCCTCAGAAATTACTTCCCGTATTAGCAAACCGCTGAGCCTGTTTGAAATCAATGGTGATGTTAAAGCCACCCTAGATTTTAAGGCTGAGTATTACAGGCCCTTTAGCTGGAAGACAGCTTACGAGAAGCGCCTGGGTGAAATGAAACTGGCCGATTTCCGGTTGGGACCTGGTTCGACGCGCAAGAGTCGTGCCATTGACGGTTACATAACGGGTGGGCAAGTCTTCTTTGATGCCAACTTCAATGGGGTGCAAGATGATAATGAACCCTTCGCCTTTACTAACCCGGATGGCAGCTTCGACCTCACAGTAGAACTAGAAAAGTTTGACAAAAATCAGGATGGCAACATCGACTATACCGAAGGCAAAATTATTATGGCCAACGGGATAGATATCTCGACCTATTTGCCTCTAGACACTCCGTTGTCTTCTACTCCAGAATCGACAGTGGTAACTCCTTTAACAACGGTTATCGCTGCGTTAGCCCAGCAAGGAACTAACCCTGAAACGGCCCAAACTCAGGTGAAATTGGCTCTGGGATTGCCGTCAGGAGTTGACTTGGGCAGCTACGATCCTCTGGAGGCGATCGCCAATGGTGACGCGAATGGTGTATCGGTGTTTGGCTCGATGATTCAGGTGCAAAACACCATTGTCCAAGTGGCGAAATTCATTGATGGAGTTTCCTCTTCGTCGCTGACGCTAGGGGATGTTGTAACAGGAACGATTGCCGAGACCCTCAAAGCTGGCACTCCGGTTGACTTGAGCAAGGTAGAGACAATTCAGGCAATTCTACAGGGTGCGATCGCTGCGGCTGCCACGCAAGACAGCAATCTCAACACAGAGGAGTTAGCCAGGGTCGCCTCGGCTGCTGCACAAGTAATGGCCCTGGGCAATCAACTCATTCAGGAACTCGTCGCTAGCGGTCGCCCATTAAGTGAGATCGCCACGGAAATTACCAAATTGCAGCCAGTATCAGTTGGTCAAATCGCAGTCGGACTGGCGGAATTGGCAGCGGGAACCAAGACTATCGAGCAGTTCCTCGCCGACAACACCAAAGAAAAGATCCTGGAGAAGATGGGACAAGTGAGTGTGAATGACCCCACCGTTCGCCCCACCTTCGAGACGATTGACCCCAAAGACCTGCTCGTTCCTTTGGAACCTACCTCTGGCGAACTCGGCACCGGAATCGCCACCGAAACCCCAACAGCGATCGATCCGGCCCCATCAGGAACCCCGACACCATCAGGAACCCCGACACCATCGGAAACACCAACTCCCACGCCAATAACTAATAACCTCTCAGGCGATGACTGCATCTGCGACCAAATTACCTATCCCAACTTAAACCGACCCAACTCTGTTGAAAACACCATCCTCGGCGCATCCGGCCTTCAAATAGGCACTGCCCAAAACGATGAATTACTAGGTAGCAATGCTGCCAACATATTCGAGGGCAAATCCGGGGATGACAACTTATACGGTGGCGCCGATAATGACATTATTAATGGCAACCAAGGCAATGACTTCATCGCCGGAGGCAAAGATGAAGATACTCTCTACGGAGATGAAGGAAGCGACATCATCCTTGGCGAGTCTGGTAACGATTTAATCTTTGGAGGCAAAGGCAATGACTTCTTACATGGTCGCGAAGGTATGGACATCCTTTATGGCAACAAAGATGATGACTTCATCGATGGTGGCAAGGATAATGACACCTTATATGGAGGCAAAGGTAATGACACCTTGCTTGGCAGTCAAGGTGATGACAATCTGTTTGGACAGCAGGGAAATGATATTATCTGCGGCGGTGAAGGCAATGACTTAATCAACGGTGATGAAGGAGCAGATATCCTGGGAGGGTGTGCCGGAAATGATACTCTTTACGGAGACCTAGATAACGATACTCTCACTGGTGGGAAAGGAGCCGATCTCCTTGATGGAGGCATGGGCAATGATAGTTTGATTGGCGGTAGTGGCAACGATATCTTTGCCTTAAAAGCCGGTCAAGGATTTGATATAATAGCTGATTTTACCGTCGGTCAAGATTTGATTGGATTAGGTGGTGGTTTGAGTTTTGGACAGTTAGAAATAACTCAAAACACTCAGGGAACTATCATCAAAAACCTCTTGACAGGGGAGCAGTTAGGTGTGATGGTTGGAGTGAGTGCGAATGCGATTACATCTGCTAATTTCCGGCTGATTTAGGGAAAGAAGGAAAAGTACGATCGCCCATTCGATACAAAAGGGCGATCGCACTTCTACCAATTTTAAAAGAACTAGCAAAAATTTAATGATTATTTATACTTCCTGCCGCGCCACTGAGTAGGCTGATTCAACGCAGAAATTAGAATTCGCAAAAACGCCAACGGATCGGCTAAAGGTGACAGCCAAAACAGCCATTTACCCGATGCCCCAGTTGTATCGTAGGAAGGTGCGATCGCAAAACACAAAGCCGATCGCACTGCAACCAAAAATACATTCAATCCCAACAGCCAAAAGTGAGGAAATACACCAACCGGCGGCAGCGAACCAAACAGCAAATAGCACAACACAATCGGCACCGGCAAACCTTGAACCGCCAGCAACAGCCACAAATCGCCCCAGATTTGACCGCTTGAAGCAGCATCTTTCAAATCGAGCGATCGACCCCATTCATTCCAAGTCTCGATCGCCCCCTCATACATCCGCACCTTCAATACTTTAGCCCCATCCAAAAAGCCCACCTTAAAGCCCTTAGCAGCCGCATAGCGAGCCAAAGTCACATCATCGCAAAAAGAACCCCTCGCGACCTCATAGCCCCCCAATGCCACCAAAACCTCGCGCCTGCACAAAAAACACTGACCGTTCGCCATCACCCGTTCCGCCACATCCCCGCCAGTCCCCGTCGGCCCGAACCGATAAACCAAAGTCATTAACAAAGCAGGTTGCAGCCACAACTCCCCCGGATATTTGAGAATAAACTGCGGCGACAGCGAAATCAAATCGTAATTTCCAGCTTTCGCCGTTTTGAGTAAACTCGCAATCAAACCCGGATGCGGCACAGTATCCGCATCTATCCCCAAAATCCACTCGCACTTCTCGGAACTTGCCAAAAAACCTGCATTCAGCGCCCAGGGACGCCCTACCCAACCCGCCGGCAGCGGATCGTCGTTAATCAAGCGAAACCGGGGGTCTTTTTGTGCGGCTGCTTTGACTAAATCTCCCGTTCCATCTACCGAATAGCTGTCAACTACGATCGCTTCTCGGAGTTCGTAACTTTGGCGGCTTAATCCTTCCAAACAAGGCGAAATGCGATCGGCTTCGTTCAAAGTCGGTACTACGGCAGTACAAGAACCTAACAAATCCAGCGTCGGCGAATCCGGTTCCAGGGGCGGGATGCGCGATGGGCCTTTAATTAACCGCGACATCAGAAGGGCTGCGGCGGGCAATTGTAGCAGCAGGAGTGCGACAGGGATGATAGTTGTCAGCAGTTGGGGGAACAAGTTCGGGGCGATCGGGGAAACCATACTATTGAAGAATTGAAGAATTGGGAATGACTTACTGGATATGGGTTGGGAGGTTATTTACAGTTCATTTTTTTGGTAACTAATATCAATTAAAAAAAGTTAATAAAATTTTGACCTCAAACATATTACAGGAATTGGGAATGAAAAAATCGCCACTGAAAAACCCGGTTTTTTGTAGAAACCGGGTTTTTAAACTAGCTCAAAATTTAGTGTAAATTTTTGCTAAATCAGCTGGGGTTGCTTGCTAGCAACTCACTTACGCAAAACGCCCACGGGCTGAGGTGGAATTTCAGCCGCGATCGCAGATGTATCCAAAGACGGCATTGTTTCGGTTACGTAACCTGCTGCGGGTTTAGCGATCCAGCTTAACGCGATCGCCGGAACTACGCCCAGAAGCACCGCTAGCGATGTCGGGAACCAGAACCGAGAATCCAACGAAGTTACAGTGATAATTGCTCCGAAAGCAAAGTTTACCAAATAAACAATTAAGGGCAAACCCAATTCCGATCGCTCTAATTTAATCGGTGTTTTTCTCCACAAGAAAGCTGCTACAGACATAAATAGCGCCCCCGTACCCATCCAGCCAGCCAAATTGCGGTAAGGCATCCCAAAGAAAGCCCCAATTTCCTCAAACTCCCAAAAAGGCACAGAAGTTTGACTCATCGCCGGATCTAGTACAAAATCCCAAGCTGTTAGCAGCAAAGCACCCAGGGCGATCGCCCCTATTTGGCGCACCCAGTTGAGTTCACCTTTACCGCCAGCTACTCCAGCGCGAGCAATTACATAGGAAACCAGTCCCAGATAAAACCACGAGAGGGGAATTGTAAACGGAACCAGCCCTGCAATTTTGTAACCCAAACCGCTCAAATAATGGTAGTGGCCGAAGGGAAAACCTGTACTCGTTCCCAACAACTCGCTACTCAAGGACAAAAACACAGAAGGCAGTAAAAAAGCCAGAGTTGCACCCCAACCCAACGTCCGCAAGGCATACAGAGCAACTGCTGCTGCACCAAAGATGATATAAACTACTCCACCCCCAGCCATCCCCCACTGGAATAGCGTTTGCCCTGCTGGTGGCAAACTCATCACCAATTCGGGACGGGGTAAAATCAGCAGCAACCCTGCCAATCCAAAAGCCATTGACAAGACGTGGGCAATCAGGCAAAAGCGCTCAGCAATCAAAAGTTGCTTCATGGGACTCCTCGAAAAAATATTAGATGCAGAAAGCACTCTTAACAGTTTACAAACTTTAACAAAAAACCAACTGCATTTGAGTCAGTTGTCAGTTGTCTGTTGTCTGTTGACTGTTGACTGTTGACTGTTGTCCGATGCCCAATTCCCGATGCCCAATTCCCGATGCCCAATTCCCGATGCCCAATTCCCGATCGAAGATTACTGCCAATTGCCCACTAGCACGAAAGGTGCCCAGAAATACGGATTCTGATACTGTTGGTTTTGCAACAGAGTTAATTGAGCGTTGCGGAGGGCTTCAGCTTTGCTGGTTTTAGAAGAAGCCAGTTGCTTGTAAAACTCAGTCATAAATATAGCTGTAGATTCGTCGTTGACTTGCCAAAGGGTGGCGGCAGTGCTGCGGGCACCCGATCGAATGGCGGCCCCCGCCAAACCCAAAGCCGCGCGGTTATCGCCCGAAGCAGTTTCGCAAGCACTCAAAACCAAAAGTTCGATCGGCTGTTGTTTCTCACCAGTGCGGGCTCGCAGCAGTTGATCAAACTCCTTAACATTCACTTTCTGATCCCAAGTCACAATAAAAGTATCCGCAGCATTCGAGCTAAACTGACCGTGAGTTGCCAAATGGACGATCGGGTAAGATACCGCTTTAATTCGGTCCTGCAACCGCCCGCTGACAAAATCTTCATTCAGCAGCGAACTCGCCGGCATCTCGGCTGCAATTTGTTGAATTTCCTCCTTCACCCCCGGCAAAGCCGAAAAGCCTTGACGCGCTTCCGAGAGGGCAGCGGTGAGCACTCTTAACTTGACATCCCTCAGCGGTTTCGGTGCCAGCAGTTGCAATCCCGGCGCCAAAGCAATACTGTATTTTTCTACCAAAAACTTTTCACCGTCGTGCAGCACAGCCATCGGCAGATTCCGCAAGTAACCGTCGAGCACAAATACCAGAGTTTTAATCCCACTAGCCGCCAAATCCGCCTCTGCGGGGCGGATTAACCAGTCATAAACCTGTTCAACGGGTTGCCTCCTGTCGCGGGGGAAAGCAGCAGGCCGGATGACATTTTTGGCTTGTCTGAAGGCAGTTTCCAACTCGGCTTGAGACTTTTTAGTAGCGTAGCGGCGCAGAGGTTTGCCGGGAATTGACAAAATTACCTCCAAACGATCGCTCAAAATAATCGGATAAATCACCGCCGCTGTAGGATCAATTTCCTCGATCGACTTTGGTTTAGCATCAGCGCAAGCATCCCGAAAAAAGTTGTCCAATTCCGCCAACTGCAAAGATTCCACCGTTTGGCGCGCCATTGTCAATTTAGCTTGACTGGGAGATTCCTCTTCCAAAAGCAGCCCGACTAATTCCCGATAAACCGGTTCGGCACTTTCCCGAAACGAAAATTGCACTTCGGGATTGACTGTCACCAAATCGCCCCGCAGAGAAGACAATATATTGACAGCTTGAGAATATTGAGCGATCGCCCCTTCTGTATTTCCCTGACCTTTCCGAATCCGTCCCAGTTGCCAAAACAATTGGTAAGCAATATCGGGAGATTGAAACGCCGGTGCTAAACTCAAAGCCTGAATTGTGATATTTTCCGCTGTCTGATACTGCTGTTGGATTTCCGATAGTTTGCCTTTAGCTGCCAGAATATAAGCTTGTATTCGTTTGTCGCCCAAACTGTTTGCTGGTTCGAGAGAGCGATCGAGCATTGTGTCAATCTCGCTTAAACTCAAAGTTTTCGCAGGCGACTGAGCTAATTGCATCAAGCTTTGAGCTAGATTAATTTGAGCGTAAAGTCCAGCGCGATTCGATCCAAATTGAGCGACTTGAGGTTCGATGGAACGCCACAAAGCTTCTGCCTCAGACCAATCTTTGCGATCGACCAACAAACTCAATTGGTTTAACTTTGCCTGAATTTGTAGAAGAGATCGCTCCGGTATCGCCTGCGCCGATCGAGCATAATACTCTAGCGCAAAGCGTTCCCAATCACCGCGCTGTTCTGGTGTCAAACCCGGTTTATTGCTTTTAGCCCGTACCGTATTGCCCAGATTGAGATAAATTGCAGCCTCCTCTGGGCGGGAACCTAATTTTTGGGCTGCTTCGAGTCCAACCGACAGCACATCCTGCGATCGTTCCAGTTGTCCCAAAACCCGCAGCACCCGCCCTAAAGCATGAATTGCCCGGACTTGTTCGAGAGAAACTGGCTGATTTTTCAAACTTTCCAAACCCGCTGCCGAAACTTCGCAAGTTTTGTTTTCCAGCTTAAAAGAAGCTAACAGCATTTTGCAAGCTCTGGGGTAAAGTCCGAGAATTTCCCAAGCCCGACTTTGATTAATTTGAACTTGAAAAAGTTGGGGTTTTCTATCAATTTTCTCGAAAATTTTAGCAGCTTGCGTCCAAATCTCGATCGCATCTTGAGTCTGCCCCCGTTCAAGTTGCAACTGTCCTTGAATATTGAGAGTTTCAGCCAAAATCCGCTGCTGTTCGGGAGTGTTGGCTTGTGTTCGCACAGCCGACAAACTCGAATTTACAGCTTTTTCTGCTTCTTCCCAAAACCCCAACTGCCCGTAGGTTGCAGCTAAATTACTCAAAGCTGTGGCGCGATCGAGATTTTCCCCTTTTGCCTCAAACTGGGTCGCCGCTTGCTGCAACAGCGGTACAGCTTCCGAAAAACGTTCCTCTTGGTAAAGAGTTCGAGCTTGACGGACAAGCTGCACCGCTGGTGGTGGATTAACCTGAGCAACTCCGGGAGGAATCGCAACTGCTAGCAGACAGGAAATCACAAATAACAGAATTACTTGTCGGAGCGATCGAGAAAACTTCATATTTAAAAAATAAAATTACAGCCGCAGACACACATACTAACTAACCCAAATACATCTTATTCTTTATCTGCGTTAATCCGCGTTAATCCCCCTACATCTGCGGTAAAAAAACAACAAATTTCAACGCGGCACACAACCAGAATTCTGCCGAGGATTGCGAGAGTCAGCAGCATTACCCGGATTATATCCAACAAGAGTTACCTCCCCTTTCGCATTCACCACCCAACCTTGCGCCGGAACAACTTCCCGATCGGGGATTTCCCCCTCTTCCTTCTTGTTCCCTCGATCGGTTACATGGCTTAAATCCTCTACATTACTCGTTGCCGAACTTCCTGCCTCTTCTACCCACGGCAACGGCCATAGAGGGCTGCTGAGGGCATCATTAGGACTTGGAGGCACTCCTCCTTTCCCAGTAGCGGTAAACTCGCTTGCTTGCCCTCGGATGCAGGGGTTTGCAGCAATTAACGCAGCCGGATTCACCACATTTTGTGGCAGCTCCACTAAACCTTGAGCCGGATTCACCCCAGAAGCACTAAATGTAACACTACCTTGCAAAGCCGGGCCACTACTTTGGGAAATCGCCGCAATATCGCTGGTAGGAATTAGAGAAGTCGGACTTACTTGCAACGCTGCAAATTGAGCATCAGTCAGTCCTAAACTACTCCTGGCTTGTTCGCGGTTAAGGCTTGTAAAGCCAAAGATATTTGGTACATTGACCGTAACTTGTCCGCCCCTAGCTGTGCGAGCATTAGCTGTAATATCACTATTCTCTCGCGGTAAAGCTACCAAAATATCGCTATTAATTCTGATATTACCGCCCTCAGAAATACCTGCATCCGTGGTGATTCTACTACCGCGCCGCAATTGAATGTCTTGCGCTTGCAGGTTAATATTTGCCCCTGTCCCCGAGACAGTCGTGCCATCAATTATGCTTTTATTGTCCAGGGCAATGGAGTTCGCTACAACGTTAATATTGCCAGCCCTACCTGTTCCTGAAGACTGAACATTAACCACTGCACTATCCCGAAGAATCAATTGATTAGCATTCAAATTCAACGAGCCTGCATTTCCACTAGCAGTGGGATTTACAGCATTAAACGCCCTACCAACCGAGGCCTCAATTCCACTCCTCAACCCACTGTTACTCCCAATACCTTGCACTTGTAAGCGATCGGCATTAATTGTAATATCTCCTGCATCTGCTACACCCAAAGAAGCCGCAGAAATAACGCCGCCATTCTGCACAGTTAGTTTAGGTGTTGACAGGCGGATATCTCCACCTCTACCAGAACTTGCAGTTTGAGTAACAAAAGAACTTGCTACATAGCCCGCATTCGCCAAAAATCGTGACTCACCGCTCACTTCTATAGACTCGGAGGCTCTCACAGTTAAATTTCCTCCCGTCCCCCCAGTTGTAGAAAACACGGCTGCGCCAAAAATAGCACCAGTCGTTAAACTAATTGTGGCTCCATTAGAAACACTCAGCCGCTGAGTGTCGATGCTAATATCCCCACCTTTTCCATTCCCATCAAAAGTATTCGTGCCGAGCCGAGTTTGCCCCAGACCTACAGGAAGACTACCCGATAATTCCACAGATTCACTCGCTTTAATCGCGATATTCCCCGATGCTCCATCACTAAGGCTGAAGCTGGCAAACGCGCCGCCATCGCGCAGAATTAACCGTTGCGCTTCAACAGAGATGTTTCCGCCTTGACCAGTGCTTTCGTTCGTTGTTCCGTTATAGAGCGTTGAACTGACGAGTTCGACGGTGTTGGCGCGGATACTCAAATTTCCGCCATTCCCAGCGCCAAAGGTGGGGGCACCGCCCACTACCCCATTGCTCATCAACAGCCGTCCGGCTTCAATGTTAATATCTCCGGCTGCTCCACTGCCAATAGCGCTAGTGAACAGAACAATTTGCGAAATAAAGGGGTTGCCTGTTCCAGATGTCTGAAAATTTTCTGTAAGCTGCTGATAGCCCTCAATTCCCAACCCAATCATTTCTACTGAGTCAGTAGCGCGGATGTTGATATCGCTTCCCCTCCCCTCTCCCAGTGTGGAAGCAAAAATTTGCGCCCCCCCCTCTACTCGCAAGTTTTGGGAATTGATGTCAATGCCTCTACCATTTATATTTCCGAGTGTCAGTCCATAAATTCCTGAACCGTTAAGATTAATATTTCCACCTCGAATATCAACTTTTCCACCTCCTAATCCGCTGGTATTTATAAATGCACCGTTCATTTCAATATTGCCGAAGTTCTGAATATTGCCATAGTTTAAATTCAGACCTAAAGCTGTTTGTTCAAGTTGCACTAAACCTGGACTATTGACGCTACCTAGAAGAATTTGTCCGGTATAAGCAGTTAGATTTCCTCCTTGCAGTTGAATGTCACCGCCAATTAATGCTAAAGTTTGACCGGGGTCTACTGCTAAACCGAGTTTTTCAAAAGCAGGAATTTCTATGGGTAGTGGTGGTAAGGCGGATGTAGGAGCCTTTGTTTGGGAAGAGTTGACAATTGTGCCGGGATTTTCTCTAAATCTTAAACCCACAGGAATATTAATCGCTAACAATGGCAGAGCATTAGAATTAGCTGCACTAAATTCAAACCCATTATCAAAGAGAATTCCGCTACCAGTTGAACCGACAAATGAGCCACGCAAATCTAACCGAGCGTTGGGCCCAAATACAATTCCTTTGGGATTAAGTAAAAATAAGTTGGCATTTCCTTGGACTCCCAAGACACCTAAAATATTAGAAGGATTGCCACCAGTAACGCGGGTAAAAATATTCGCAATTCCGCTGGGATTGGCAAAATATGCTCCCCGCCCTTCACGGATATTAAATTCGCGTAAACTGTGAAATAAATTTACTCCGCGAGTTGCACCGCCTTCTATTCTGTCCGAGGGTAAATTATTAATCGTGTCGGGAACGGTGCGCGAACTTTCTGCACCCAAGCTATTATCGGGGATGATTTGAGCGATCGCAGGGAAAGGACACAGCAGTAAGAATGCAAAAAATAGGGCGGAAGATTGGCGGGGCATCTTTTAATTCCTATTAATTTAGTATGAGGAAAATAGCGAAGGATTAGCTAAAACCTGAAGAGTACCTATTGAGGTACGCAAAGACCCGTCGATTTCGGACGGAGAAGAGATGCACCACCATGTGAATTATATGCTACCAGCGTCACTTGTCCTCGATCGTCCATTACCCAACCTTGAGCAGGAATAATTTCTGTTGGCCGAACTTCTATGGATGCTAGGGGACTTTCTGCTTGCGGACTCCCACCTACCGCTGGTTCCACCCAATTAAACTCGCTAGAGTTGCTGCTGAGAACATCATTAGGACTCGGTGGCACTCCTCCTTTCCCAGTAGCGGTAAACTCGCTCTCGGCCCTTCTGATGCAGGGATTTGCTGCAATTAACGCAGCCGGATTGACGACATTTTGTGGCAGTTCCACTAAACCTTGAGCGGGATTCACCCCAGAAGTGCTAAAAGTTACAGTACCTTGCAAAGCCGGGCCGCTACTTTGGGAAATCGCCGCAATATCGCTGGTAGGAACTAAAGAAGTAGGACTTACTTGCAGGGCACCAAATTGAGCATCTGTTAATCCCAAACTACCTCGAACCTGTTCGCGAGTTACTGAGGTAAACCCGAAAACATTGGGGACATTAATATTAACGCGACCACCTTGAGCCGATCGCGCATTAGCAGTAATATCGCTATTTTCTTGCGGGAGGGCGACCAGAATATCGCTTTTAATGTTAATATTGCCACCCTCAGAACTACCTGCATCCGTTGTAATTCTGCTACCGCGCCGTAACTGGATATCCCGCGATCGCAGGTTAATATTTCCCCCACCACCAGAGTCAGTTGTGCCATTAATGCTGGCTTTGTTATCAAGGGCAATTGAATCAGCTACAACCGTGAGAGTACCAGCATTAGGCCTACCCTGGGCCCGGACGTTGATCGCTGCCCCATCTCGAACAATCAATCGACCTACATTTAGATTAATTGAACCCGCATTTCCCGTAGCATTGGGAATGGGAGTACCGAGTAAATTGCCAGCCGAAACGTCAATTTGACTAATCAATTGACCGTTAAGAGCAGTGCCACTCACTTCTACGCTAGAGGCATCAATCGTGAGGTTGCCTGCATTTCCTGTACCAAAAGCAGACATGAAAATTACTCCCCCATTCCGCACTCTCAGCACAGGCGTGGCAATGTAAATATTGCCTCCCCTATTAGAGCTACTGGTTTCACTGGCGAGGAAACTAATATTGTATTGTCCATTTGCCAAAAGTCCAGAGATGCCTGCTAACTCTACCGATTCAGAAGCCCTAATTGTCAAATTACCTCCGGGGCCCCCATTAGAAAAGCTAAGGTTGCCAAGAGTCCCACCGCTCGATACACCAATTCCGGCTCCTTGGGCAACAATCAACCGCTTCGTGTCGATCGTAATATCCCCGGCTCTACCTTTCCCATTGGGCTCTAAAGAATTGGCGCTGATCAAAGTTAGGATCGAACTTCCAGGGAGAGTCCTTAACACTTCTACTGATTCAGCAGCTGTAATGTCGATATTCCCCGCTGCTCCCTCACCGCTGGTGATACTGCTGAGAATCGCACCATCGCGCACGGTTAATTTCTGGACAGCAACGGTAATGTTTCCCCCTGTGCCACTACTTCCCAGTAATGAGCCACTGTTGAGCGCAGAACCAGCCAGATCGAAAACGTTGGCACGGATGTTGATATTTCCACCATTTCCCACACCAAAAGTGGGCGTACCTCCTACTACTCCATCGCGCATCAGCAAGCGTCCAGTATTGATCGCGATGTCTCCAGCAGTTCCAGTGCCAACAGTGCCACCGCTCAGAACAATTTGCGGATCAAAAGGGTTACCCGCTCCCGATCTCTGATAATTAACTAAAAATTTTTGATAACTGTCAAATCCAATCCCGCTTATTTCTACTGAGTCAGTACCATGGATGTTGATATCGCTTCCATTTCCATCTCCCAGTACCAATGTGAATATTTGCGACCCCCCCTGTACTCGCAAATTTTGGGCGTTGATATCGATGCCTCTGCCATCAATATTTCCTAGTGTTAATCCGAAAATTCCCGAACTATTGACGGTAATATTCCCACCCCTGATGTCAATTTTTCCACCTCCTAATCCGCTGGTATTTATCAACGAACTGTGGATTTCAATATTGCCGAAGTTCTGAATATTGCCATAGTTTAAATTCACCCCAAAAGCTGTTGGTTCAAATTGCACTAAACCTGGACTCTTGACACTTCCCAGAAGAATTTGTCCGGTAGAAGCTGTTAAATTTCCGCCTTGTAGTTGAATATCACCCCCAATCAAGGCTAAAGTTTGACCGGGAGCTACTGCTAAACCAAGTTTGTTAATAGAAACAGGAATTTCTACAGGTAGTCGCGGTAAGGTTGGTGTGGGGCCGATTGCTTGGGAAGTGTTGACAATTGCCCCCGGATTTTCTCGAAATCTCAAACCCACAGGAATATTAATCGCTAATAATGGCACTCCATTAGAATTAGCTGCACTAAATTCAAAGCCATTGTCAAAGAGAATACTGCTACCAGTTGAACCTAAAAATGAGCCGCGTAAGTCTAACCGAGCATTTGGGCCAAAGACAATCCCTTTGGGATTAAGTAAAAATAAGTTGGCATTGCCTTGGACTCCCAAGACACCTAAAATATTAGAAGGATTGCCACCAGTAACGCGGGTGAATATGTTGGTGATGCCGCTAGGATTGGCAAAATAAGCTCCCCGCCCTTCACGGATGTTAAATTCGCGCAAGCTATGAAAGAGGTTAACGCCGCGAGTTGCACCGCCTTCTATTCTGTCCGATAGTAAATTATTAATCGTATCGGGAACTGTGCGCGAACTTTCTGCACCCAAGCTATTATCGGGGATGATTTGGGCGCTCGCAGGGAAAGGAAATAGGAGTAAGAATGCAAAAAATAGGACAGAAGATTGGCGGGGCATCTTTTAATTCCTGTTAATTTAGTATTAGGAAAATAGCGACGGGTTAGCTAAACCTGAAGAGTACCTATCGAGGTACGCAAACACCCGTCGATTTCGGACGGAGAATAGATGCACCACCAACAGAATTATAGGCTACCAGCCTTACTTGTCCTCGATCGTCTATTACCCAACCTTGAGCAGGAATAATTTCTGTTGGCCGAACGTCTATGGATGCTCTTTTGCCTTCTACTTGCTGACTTTCACCTACCGCTGGTTCCACCCACGGCAACGGCGATAGAGGGCTGCTGAGGGCTTCATTAGGACTTGGTGGCACTCCTCCTTTCCCAGTGACGGTAAATGCGCTATCGGCCCCTTGCGTGCAGGGATTTGCAGCAATTAACGCAGCCGGATTCACCACATTTTGCGGCAGTTCAACTAAACCTTGAGCAGGATTCACCCCAGAAGAACTAAATGTTACAGTACCTTGCAAAGCCGGGCCGCTACTTTGGGAAATCGCCGCAATATCGCTGGTAGGAATTAGAGAAGTCGGACTTACTTGCAACGCTGCAAATTCAGCATCTGTTAATCCCAAAGTCGCTCGCACCTGTTCGCGACTGACTGATGTAAACCCGAAAACATTGGGGACATTAATATTAACCCGACCACCTTGAGCCGATCGCGCATTCGCAGTAATATCGCTATTTTCTCGTGGGAGAGCTACCAGAATATCGCTTTTAATGTTGATATTGCCACCCTCAGAAATACTTGCATCAGTTGTAATTCTGCTGCCTCGGCGCAACTGGATATCCCGTGCTTCGAGGTTAATATTTGCTCCGGGACCGGATGCCGTTCTACCGTCAATGCTGCTTTGGTTGTCAAGAAAAATTGAGTCTGCTTTGACGTTAATGTTTCCAGCCCGTCCCGAACCCAAAGCTTGCAGATTGAGTGTTCCCCCATTCCTAAGAATCAATTCATCGACATTTAGATTCAACGAACCTCCGTTAGCCGTAGCATTAGGATCTATAAGCTCAGAGGCAATCCCAACGGAAGTCTGAATTTGACTGTTAAATTCACCTTGACCCCCATTCCCAATAACTTCTACACGCCCCGCATTTATTGTGATGCTTCCCGCTTCTCCGCTGCCTAAAGATGCAGTGCTAATAACTCCCCCACCCCGGAGAGTCAGTACAGGTGTAGAAATGTTGATACTCCCTCCCCGATTAGCAGTATTGACATCAGCGCAGATGAAACTGGGATTCCGACTCCCGTTGGCCAAAACTCCAGAAATACCCTCGACTGTTACTGACTCAGTGGCCCTAACTGTCAAATTACCTGCGGACCCCCCAGTTGTATTTAACAGTTGGTTGCCCACAACTGTTCCGCTAGATAAACTAATTCCGCCTCCTTGGGAGATAATCAACCGCTTCGTGTCGATATTAATGTCCCCGGCTTCCCCATTCACACCGCTGGCAGTGGAGCCAATTAAACTTGCTACGGGACTTCCAGTGGGAGTCCGCAGCACTTCTACTGATTCATTCGCTTTAATGTTGATATTCCCCGCTCCTCCTTCACCGCGGGTGAGGCTGATCACACTAGCACCATCACTCACCGTTAACCGTTCTCCCTCAAAGCTGATATTTCCTCCCCTACCCGTACTCCCCAAAAGTGGGCCGCTGTGGATTGCAGAAGCGAGCATATCTAAAACCCCGGCACGGATGGTAATATTTCCGGCGTTGCCAGCACCTAACGTGGTGGTAGTCAATGCGCTTCCATTGTCCATCAGCAATCGTCCCGTGTCGATCGTGATGTTTCCGGCGACTCCGATGCTATTAGTGGCAGTTATTAGCAGAAGTTGTGGGTCAAAAGGGTCGAAAGAGCCAGATAGCACATAGTTACCACCAAACACTCTATAGTTATCTAATCCAATTCCGTTCATTTCAACTGAGTCGGTAGCACGGATATTGACAGCGCCCGCTGCACCACTTCCTGCTGTCAGCGTGGATATTTGCGCCCCACCTTGAACCCGAAACTGTTGAGCGTTAATATCGATGCCCCCACCATCGATATTTCCCAAAGTCAGTGCATAAATTCGCCCATTGTTGAGGTTGACATTTCCACCTCGAATATCGACTTTGCCACCACCGATTCCACTGGTGTTGATCAGTGAGCCGTTGGTCATTTCAATATTACCCAAGTTGGAAATCTTGTCATAGTTTAAACTTAATCCAAATGGCGTTGCTCCCAATCCAACCATCCCCGGACTAGCGACGCTACCCAGCAAGATTTGTCCGGTCGATGCAGTGACACTTCCCTGATTTAATTCAATATCTCCGCCCACTAGGGCAAGAGTTTGTCCGGGAGCAACTGCTAAGCCCATGTTATTGAAAATCGGTGGAATCCCAGCGGGTAATTGTGGTAAATTCAAGGCTGGCGCTGCTGAAGAGTTAATGATTTTACCCGGATTTTCTCGAAAGTTTAAACCGATAGGTATATTGACATTTAACAGCGGTACTGAGTCGGGATTGCTGCTGCTAAATTGCTCGCCATTATCGAAAACTACGCTATCAGCAGAACTTGCTAAAAATGAACCACGCAAATCTAACCGAGCATTGGGACCGAAAACAATTCCTTTGGGATTAAGTAAGAACAAGTTAGCATTCCCTTGCACTCCCAACACACCTAAAATATTAGAAGGATTGCCACCAGTAACGCGGGTAAAAATATTCGCAATTCCGTTAGGATTGGCAAAATATGCTCCTCTGCCTTCACCGACGTTAAATTGTTGTAAACTGTGAAATAAATTTACTCCACGAGTTGCACCGCCTTCTATTCTGTCCGATGGTAAGTTATTAATAGTGTCGGGAACTGTCCGCGAACTTTCTGCACCCAAGCTATTATCGGGGATGATTTGGGCGATCGCCGGGAAAGGAAACAGCAGTAAGAATGCAAAAAATAGGGCCGAAGATTGGCAGCACATCTTTGAAGTCTGGTTAATTTAATATTAGAAAAATAGCCCGGGGTTAGCTAAAACCTGAAGAGTACCTATCGAGGTACGCAAACACCCGTCGATTTCGGACGGAGAATAGATGCACCACCAACAGAATTATAGGCTACGAGCCTTACTTGTCCTCGATCATCCATTACCCAACCTTGAGCGGGAATAATTTCTGTTGGCCGAACTTCTATGGATGCTAGGGGGCCTTCTACTTGCTGACTCCCACCTACCGCTGGTTCCACCCAATTAAACTGGCTAGAATTGCTGCTGAGAACCTCGTGAGGACTAGGTGGCAATCCCCCCCGCCCCGTCACAGTAAACTCGTTCTCAGCTCCTTGGATGCAGGGATTTGCAGCAATTAACGCAGCCGGATTCACCACATTTTGCGGCAGTTCAACTAAACCTTGAACGGGATTCACTCCAACAGAACTAAATGTTACCGCCCCTTGCAAAGCCGGGCCACCACTTTGGGAAATCGCCGCGATGTCGCTGCTGGGAAGCAGAGATGTAGGACTTACTTGCAACGCTGCAAATTCGGCGTCACTGAGCCCCAACCTGTTTCTGACTTGTTCGCGACTCGCTGCTGTAAAACCAAAAACATTGGGGACATTGATATTGACGCGGCCGCCGCCTGCTGTGCGGGCGTTAGCTGTGATGTCGCTATTTTCTTGCGGGAGGGCGACAAGAATGTCGCTGTTGATGTTGATATTGCCGCCGTCCGAAGTGCCTGCATCTGTGGTAATTCGGCTGTTGTGGCGCAATTGGATATCTCGCGCTTGCAGGTTAATATTTGCTCCAGTACCGGATACAGTCGTGCCGTCAATCATCGCTTTGTTGTCAAGAGCGATCAAATTTGCGACAATATTAATATTACCAGCGCGTCCGGTTCCCGTAGCCTGCACTGTCACTGTAGCGCCATCTCGGACAATTAGTCGATCGGCATTCAGATTCAACGAACCGGCATTTGCCGTCGCCTGGGAATTAGTACCAAATATCTTGCCCACCGAAGCATCAATTGTGCTGACAAACAGACCGTTATTTCCGCTGCCGCTGACCTCGATGCGATCGGCATTAACAGTAATATTCCCCCCATCTCCCGCCCCCAAAGAGCTCGTAGAAACTACCGCCCCATCCCGCACGGTTAGGCTTGGCGTATCAATGCGAATCTCCCCGCCCGGACTAGAGCTCAAAGTTCCAGAACTCAGCGCACTAGCACTCTGAATTCCGCTGGTCAAAAGTTGAGAAATACCTGAAATTTCTACTGATTCAGTAGCTCTAACTGTTAAATTTCCCGCAGGCCCCCCATTTTTAGAAAACAAAAACCTGCCAATTAACACACCCGTTCCTACTGTAAACGCAGAACCCCCAGAGAGAGTCAAGCGCTTGGTATCGACGTTAATATTCCCCGCCCGGCCGTTAGATCCGATACTCAGCGTGCTAATTCCGCTTGACACAACTGTTGGGGGGCCGGTGTTAGACAATTCTACTGATTCAGCAGCTTTAATGTTGATATTCCCCGACGGCCCGCTGCTGTAACTCGTCGTAGTCAGAAGAGAACCGTCGCGCATAATTAATCTCGCGACATCAACACTAATGCTTCCTCCCGCACCGGTACTTTCTTTAGCTGTCCCGTTGTTAATTCCAGAACCCACCATCTCAAAAGTATTGGCACGAATGATTAAATTTCCGCCCCTTCCACCGCCAAAAGTGATACCGCTACCTACTACCCCATTGTTGAAGAGCAGGCGGCCGGTGTCGATCGTAATATTCCCCCCCGAACCAGCACCAGCACTAGCATTAAACAGCATCATTAGCGGGTCAAAGGGGTCTGTAGTTCCCGATACCAAATATTTAATTGCAACCTGTTGATAGCCCTCAACTCCTAGCCCGCTCATTTCTACTGAATCAGCAGCGCGGAAGTTGATATGGCCTCCTGCACCATCTCCTAGAGTTAGGGTAGAAAATTGCGTGCCGTTTTCCACTCGCAACTTTTGAGCGTTGATATCGATACCTCTACCATCAATATTTCCCAGTGTCATCGCATAAATTCGCGCACCGCTGAGGGCGACATTTGCACCTTTTAACTCTATTCTGCCGCCACCAATTCCGCTGGTGTTGATAAGCGTTCCATCGGATATTTGAATATTGCCGAAGTTTTGAATATTGTCATAATTTAAAGTTAAATTTCCCTTTTCCCCCGCTGTCAGTGCAAAATTAACTAAATCGGGACTCGCTGCGCTACCCAGTAAAATTTGTCCGCCGCTGGCGGTTAAATTGCCGCCTTGCAGTTGGATGTCGCCGCCAATCAGTGCTAAAGTTTGACCGGGTTCTACTGCTAAACCAACTCGATCGCTAATTGGAATTGGTACAGCAGAGGCTGGGAGATTTACCTTCCCTACAGCCGTCGATTGATTGACAATTGCACCCGGATTGTCTCTAAATCTTAAACCAACAGGAATATTAACTGTTAACAGCGGGGATGTTTGCGGGTTGGTGCTGCTGAATTCAAAGCCGTTATTAAATGCAATACTGTCAGCAGTTGAACCGATAAAGGAGCCGCGCAAATCTAACCGCGCATTCGGGCCGAATATAATTCCTTTCGGGTTAATTAAAAATAAGTTGCCGTTGCCTAAAACTCCCAGAGTTCCTAAAATATTAGAAGGGTTGCCGCCCGTAACGCGGGTGAAGATGTTAGCAATTCCGCTGGGATTTTCAAAATAAGCTCCCCGCCCTTCACGGATGTTAAATTCGCGCAAGCTGTGAAAGAGGTTAACGCCACGAGTTGCACCGCCTGTGATTCTATCTGAGGGTATGTTATTGATTGTATCGAGAACTGTGCGGGAACTTTCCGCGCCCAGGGTACTGTCTGGGATAATTTGGGCGAAGGTTTTCGAGGGAAATAGCAATAAGAAAACAAAAAGTAGACCGGAAGAGAGGCGAGACATAGCTTAAATCCAGTTATATAAATAATATGGTTTCCGGTTACATCAGAATTATATATTTGGATTATATCAGTCCGATCGCCCCAGTGTTCGATCGACTCTATTTCACCCATAAAGTTAACTTTTCACTACTATAATAAAGATAGCTTTTTTCAGTGCGACGGCTTAAGTAATTGAGTCGAATCGTGCGGCGAAATAAATCGAGGAAAGGAGATTCTGATGGGGAGCAAGAAGGGGTTGAGATACATCATCGATATGCGGTACTTTTAGACTATATACAGTATTGTACCGCAAGCGCGATACAATTATAAGTTAGGCTGCATTATTCCAATGAATTAGCAGGCACAAGAGATTCCAAAAACTGCAAGAATACACAAAATAGTCAACTGTTATGGCTAAAAAATGACTGGGATGGACTCAAAGTTGATAATTTCCAAAGGTTTTGCACTATGAGCAGCTTAATTAAGAAGAAGCATTTTAGATACTTTATTTTATTTTCCTCTCCCATTTTTACGGGTATTGTTATTGTTTTCAATCCTGATAGAGCTATGGGTGATATTTTAAAGCGGGGTGAAATAAGTTTAGAACTAGCTCAGGCTCCAAATACCTCTACTACAAACAGAGCTATCTGTAATTCGGATAAGAAAACTATTGAGGGACTACTTAAGAAAAGGATTGTAATCATTAGTCAACCTATAAATGATGATTTGGCAAGGACGGTTGTAGCTCAATTGCTTTACCTAGATTCTCAAGCACCAGGAAAAGATATTTATCTATACATAAATTCCCCTGGGGGTTCAGTAGCGTCGGGTATGGCTATATATGATACTATGCAATCCCTTCGCTCCGATGTTGTAACAGTCGGTATGGGTCTGTCGGCTTCTATGGGAAGTCTACTGTTGGCTGGAGGTACAAAGGGAAAACGTTTTGCCTTACGTCACTCGCGAATTATGATTCATCAACCTTTTGCGGGTGTTCAGGGGCAGGCCAGAGATATTAAAAATCAGGAAAAAGAAATTCTCCATTTGAAAAGACAACTCACTCAGCTATTAGCAAATCTTACTGGTCAACCCTTGCAGCGAATCCTAGTCGATACCGCTCAAGATTTTTTCATGTCTGCCCAGGAAGCTAAGGCGTATGGGATTATTGATAAAGTAGTGGATAAACTACCTTTAAGCTGTCAAACATAGTCTCACTCAGCTCAAAGCCCCTAACACTTTCACTGTAGCTTTTTGAGCGTTCGTCAATTCCGTTATACCTTGAATATTCATGCCTTCATACAGCCGATCGCCCATCAACGTCCTAATACAACATCCGGTTCCGACATCCCACAGCTTAATCGTGCGATCGATACCGCCACTTAATAAAATTTGACCGTCAGCGCTAAAGATGAAAGTGTTGGGCGAAGCGAACCGTAGGGTTCGATCGCACTCAACCCAACTTAAAATTTAGAAAGCAAAGTAATTAATCCGAAAGTATAAGCCTTTTTCCTGCAAAGTTCGATCGCCCGATCGAGCATTGATCAAAGGAATACCGTAGTCTAAACGCACATTCAACCGATCGCCCATCTGCCAAACCAGGCCCAAACCCGCACCCAGCAGTTTATCCGAGTCAGGATTCGGCTTTTCCTCCGACTGGTTCCACCCTACCCCAAAATCGATAAACGGGGCGACTTGCAACAAACCTTGGACTTCCGGGACACGCCAAACCGGGATTCGCACTTCTGCAGACGCGATCGCACCGCTATCAGTTAACAGCAAATCTTGGCGGTATCCGCGCACGCTTTGAACGCCGCCGATCCCAATTTGTTCTAGGGAAAGCAGGGGGCGATCGGCTAATTGAATATCGGAACGCACTATCAACAAGGTTTCTGGCGCTAACAGCCGCACGTACTGGGCTTGTCCGCGCCACGCCAGAAAGCGGCTGTCGGGCCCGCTATCGTTCGCAGTAGCGCCGAACAGATTAGTGCCGAGGGAGAATTGCGATCGCGCCGCGAACACTTGGTTGGAACTCCGCTGCACGTATTCTTGAAAAAAGCGCACCGCCGAAACCCGGGTTTCGCCGCGATCGTTTGCTCCCGCCGACAGCGCAAATCGTTCCCCCGACAGGAATGTATCGCTTTCTTGCCGCGAAAAACTCAGTCCCAAAGCCAAAGTGCGATCGGGCTTTTCGACAATCGGCTGACGGTAAGTTAACTCGTAAGTCCGCGATTTCCCCTCGATGTTGGCAGCATCAAACGGTTCCTCGATGATGTTGGTGCTAGCAGCACTCGCAGCGATGCCAATCGTGCCGTTGCGCGCGTTGACGGGGACTGTGTAGCTGCCATTGAATTCGTTGCTGCCGTCGGTGTTAGCATAAGATACCTCTAGTCCGTCGCCCAAACCGAGCAAATTTGCTTGATTGATGCGAACACCGCGCCGAAAACTGCCGACGCTGGGCGATCGGTTGTTGTCTGCGAACACTTCACCGTTAAAGCTGTTTGCTTCTTTTACCCGCACTTCTAAACGGCTGTTTTCCGGGCGGCTTCCGGCTTGCAATTCGGCGGAAATATTGGCAATTAAGGGGTCGAGTTGCAGCAGTTGCAAGGCTTCCAGCAACCGATCGCGATTCAGGGGCCGTCTGGTAGCGCGCTGTAGGCGCGATCGCACGTAATTTGAATTTAAGCGTCTGTTTCCAGTAATCACAATTTCATCTAACCCGCCTTCGACAATCCGAATTTTCACCACACCTCCCTCTCTCGGAAAGCTTTGGTTGGCGGGAATTACAGCGCCGGAATTGATGTATCCTGCCGCTACATATTTTTGAGTAACGGCTGCTTCTGCTGCGATCAGTTCAGCAAAGGTGATTTCGCGCCCCGCAAACTGTTGCGTAACTTCTGCGAGTTCGCGATCGCTAAAAGCTGTGTTGCCCTCAAATTCAAAGCCAGCGACCTTAATTGTACCCGGAACCCCCGGTCTAATTTCGCTTTCAACGGGTGTTGGCTGGGTGGGTTGGAGGGGAGACGGCGCAGGCGGTTGCGGCGGCTCAGGAGCTGGCAATTCGGGTTCTCGCGGCAAAATAGGGTTGGGCAGTTGACTGAGTTGCAAGTCGCGATCGATACCCAAATCGGTTTTTTTTCTGTCAATATTTTCTTCTAGCTTTTGATCTGAGTTAAAAAGCTCGGTTTCTGGAGTTTTTGTGCTGAATGTGCGATCGGCTGAATTGGCCGCTTCCGACTCTAAGTCGGGGATTTCCGCAGGTGGGGATAAGGGTAGAGTTGTCGCCAAAGCCGATCGTTCTGACTCAGCGGGTAACTGCGTTTCCTCGTAAGAAGCTGGTAAGCCTTCACGGAGGCTGATCTCGGTGTCGTTGGGGGCTAAAGCTCGATCGCCTCCGCTGCTAACTGCTGCCAAATCCTCAACATTTGAGGTCAAAATTTCAACTGTGCTAGCGGATGTTTTCGCTGGTTTTCCCAGCCAAACTAACCCAAAAATTCCAGCGAGTAAAAATATTTTTTGTGAGCGACAAGCCATAGGATCTAATTATTATCTCGCTTAAGTGGGGGAAAATATTTTCAGGAACTTAGCACCCTCAAGTAAAAATCAATCTTAACAGTAAAAAAGGAAACAGCCGTCGCAGCCAACAGTTTCGGCGACGCTACAAACCAAAAGGTCGATCGACCCTTGTTCATTTTCCAACACTTACGCACCAACCGGGTTCTTATCCGAAAAAATATCCTGTAAGTCGATCGTAAACGGTAAAAAAAAGCCGATATTTTTGGTTGCAAAACCTACGCTTTCATGCTCATGCCGCAACCAGAACAGTCCTGCACGCCAGAGTAAACCAGAAACCGGGTTGTGTCCGAAAAGACGCGCTATAACTGAGATATTGCACCATTCTCAATAATCTTTTTAAGAACAGGCTTTCGGGCCTGTTCCACAAGAGATAAATTTTCTTGTGGAACACGCATCTTGCCTGTTCTTAAGAATAGTGCAAGATGTCAGTTACAACCCGCAGAGCCACTAAAAAACCCGGTTTCTTTAATTTTGGTGCATGATACCAAATCCGACTTTAATACCCCCTTTATTATTGAGTCCGCGTCTACCCACCTCCTATGCGTAGACGCCGTTTCAACCGCCAAGCCTGATAAAGGGGATTTGTAACTTTGAATTATGCAGAGCGGCCCGCACCAGCCGCAGCACCCATTTGAGCCCCGTCAGTCAATCCCACTAACTTAGCGCTCAACTCCCACATTCGCTCGCCTTTTTCATCATCGCGGGCTTGGGGAGAAACCTTCTGCACAAAAGACTTGCCATCTTTTTTCTGCCGGTTCCCCCAACTCCAATAAGCCCCAGATTGCTTGTATTCGGGATCGGCAACCACCATCGCCAGCCTTTCCCCCGCCAACTCCTGCGACACGTAACCCCCCGTGATATTCTTCTGAAACAGCGGGAACAGCTTCTGAAATAGGGGATAGTGATTGCGGAACAGCGGCGTATCCGCCACGCATCCCGGATAAAGCGAAGTGAAAGTAATCCCCGTGGATTCGTGAAAGCGGCGGTGCAATTCCCGCATCGTCAGCACGTTGCAAACTTTGCTATCTTTGTAAGCCTTGACAGGTTCAAACTTCTTGCCGTCAACCATCGAAATCGGGTCTTTGAAACCCGCTTCAAAACCCTCAAACTTGCCCAAATCCGGGCGTGGCGGAATCTTCCCACCCAACTCGTCTGGATTGTGAGTCACAGTTCCCAAAATCACGATTCTCGCATCGGAATAATAGGAAGGCTTCATATTTTCCATCATCAGGTTGCACAGCAGGAAATGACCCAAGTGATTGGTAGTCATCGTCAACTCGTAACCCTCCGGGCTCCGCAGCGGTTCCTTAATCAAAGGCATATAAATGGCGGCGTTGCACACCAAAGCGTCCAGAGGCCTGCCGCTGGCCTTAAATGCGCGAGCAAACCGGCGCACGCTCTCCAAATCGCCCAAGTCAATCTCCATGATGGAGAAACTGCCTTCAGCTATGCCCAACTCTCGGGCGGCGTCTCCGGCTTTCCGCACGTCCCGACAGGCCATGACTACGTGCCATCCTTTGTCTGCGAGAGCTTTCGCGCCGTACAAACCGACGCCGGAGGAAGCGCCGGTAATGATAACCGTTGATTTGTGATTTTGTGCCATCTTGTTAAAAGCGCTTCCGCTATTGATTATTTTCAGGCACTCAAAAGCTGAGCTAGCAGCTTGGATGTTTTGAAGTACCCTATGGTTATTAGGATATGGGGAAACGTTCTCGATCTCAACTGGGAGCCTCTGACTTTTGCAGCCAAGCTAGAAACTGGAGGCAAGAGGCAGGAGGCAGGAGGAAGAAAAAAGGAGCCAGAAGAAGTGTTTTTACAAATAGGAGATGCTCGCTCTCAACCGGCGATGAAAATTAAATATGGCTCCAACTCCGATTCATATTTTGAGAAATTAATCATAAATCTTTTACGGGCGGGTTCACCATTATCTCTGATGCACATACTCGGTATTTATTGATAAACCCGCCCCAACCAACTCAACTAAGAAATAGCTGCGGGTTCCTGATAGGTAGGGAAATCAATATAACCTTCAGGCCCAAAAGAATACCAGACGGCGACTTCAGCAGGCGGATTGAGCGGCCAACCATTGGTAAAACGCTCTACCAAGTCAGGATTGCTGATAAAATCTCGACCAAAAGCTATTAAATCCGCAAGTTTGCTGTTCAGGGCCGTTTCAGCCTGTTCTTGAGTATATCCGCAGTTACCGACGAGCGGCCCTGTAAACACATCGCGAAACTCGGCTATCATCATCGGTGTTCCCAATTCATGAAAGCCAAAAGCCAAACCGTCCACCAAGTGAAGGTAAGCTAAATCATAGGCATTTAACTGCCCTGCGAAATACAGAAAATCTTCGCGATATTCTGGAGAACCCATATCATTGAAAACACCGTTGGGAGAAAGTCTAACTCCCACTCTGTTTGCCGGAAATACTGTGATAATCGCCTCTACAATTTCCTTAAGAAAACGGTAACGGTTTTCAACTGTGCCGCCATAGGAATCAGTTCGGTGATTTGTTTTGGTTTGCAGGAATGTGTCAATGAGATAGCCGTTTGCCGCGTGAATTTCTACACCATCAAAACCTGCCATTTTTGCCCGTTCAGCAGCCTTGCGATAATCTTCTACAACCAGCGAGATTTCATCGGTTTCTAGGGCGCGGGGGGTTTCGTAGGGTTGTTTGCCTAGAGGGGTATGAATGCCTTCTCCGTTTATTTTGATGGCAGAGGCTGCAACTGGCAATTGATTGTTTTCATGAAAACTGCTGTGGGAAGCTCGTCCGGTGTGCCAAAGCTGCATGAAAATCGGTGTTTCGCGGGCATGAACCGCAGCCACAATTTGTTTCCAAGCTTCGCCTTGCTCGTCTGAATAAATACCGGGCGTATTGAGCCAACCATTAGCTTGAGTAGAAACCACAGTGGCTTCTGTAATTATTAAACCAGCGGAGGCTCGCTGAGTGTAATACTCTGCCATCAAGGCGTTGGGCATCCGCGTTTCACCGGCTCTGGCTCTCGTTAGGGGTGCCATGACTACCCGGTTTTTTAAGGGTAAATCTCCGATTTTGAAGGGACTGAGTAGGAGTGGAGAAGTTGTTTGATTGGTCATAATTTTGAGGTTTTCTCAACTGAATAATCTGGGAAATCACATATAGCAACCGCCCGTGTTAGGATGCAAGGCGCAAGACATCCAAGGGTCGCCAAAACGTAAGCAATCAAACTCATCAAGCTGTTTGCGAACTTGACTTTTTAGCCAAGACTCTTCTTTGTTCAATTTTGTTAAACTCTGGAGAGTATGGCGGTAAATATAATAGTCTACACCGTGCTGTTTGAATCAATTGCTGAATCCGACCACTTTTATCAAATGTGAGATTATCCATGACCACCACCTGTGCTGTGACAAGTGTTGGAAGTAAACTTGTTTCTAGCCAAAGAGATGAGTAAGGAGATAGATAGCTGGGAGGTTTCAATCCCTGATAGGGTTTTAGGTTGTTTCCGGCCTTAGCTCGTCGATCCGTATCGCGTTCTTCGCAGCCACCGCGTTTCAATCCCTGATAGGGTTTTAGGTTGTTTCCGGCTCAGAGGGGTGCTGATAAGGTGGCAGAGCTAGGTTTCAATCCCTGATAGGGTTTTAGGTTGTTTCCGGCTTTTGAGCGGGATTAATTTTCCGAACGTGTTTTTTTCAGTTTCAATCCCTGATAGGGTTTTAGGTTGTTTCCGGCTCACCCTCAACAATCACGATGGGCAATCCGTAGATCCTGTTTCAATCCCTGATAGGGTTTTAGGTTGTTTCCGGCCCCAAGCGATCGGCATCGTCCCGTTGTTAAGTTGTTTCAATCCCTGATAGGGTTTTAGGTTGTTTCCGGCTCGATTTCTTGATCTGGGTCGTAAACATCCGGATCTTTAAGTTTCAATCCCTGATAGGGTTTTAGGTTGTTTCCGGCTGGGCGATCGCTGGTTGTTTCTTGAGGCTCTTGTTTCAATCCCTGATAGGGTTTTAGGTTGTTTCCGGCTCGGTGTTAATTATCTTGCTGGTGTTGGTTGACAGGTTTCAATCCCTGATAGGGTTTTAGGTTGTTTCCGGCCGAAATTGCTTCCCCGATGTCCTCAGAGGAATCCGAGGTTTCAATCCCTGATAGGGTTTTAGGTTGTTTCCGGCTGTGGTTGTGGCGGTGGTTGTACTGGAGAGAAAATATTGGTTTCAATCCCTGATAGGGTTTTAGGTTGTTTCCGGCCCGTTAGCGCTTCCTTTAGGGGGTGCCATATTTTTTCTGTTTCAATCCCTGATAGGGTTTTAGGTTGTTTCCGGCGCTAAAACCGGGACTCCTACAGTCGGTCAAATTGCAGGTTTCAATCCCTGATAGGGTTTTAGGTTGTTTCCGGCCTGTAAACTCCGTAAATCCTGAATCGTAATTTTCCAGTTTCAATCCCTGATAGGGTTTTAGGTTGTTTCCGGCTCTCCTCTTTCTAAACGCTGCTCTGTTGATTCAAAGTTTCAATCCCTGATAGGGTTTTAGGTTGTTTCCGGCCGCCGGGGTTTGGGAGGCTTGAAATATAAGGTTTTCAAGGTTCAGTTGCGTCTGATTGCAATCAATATACCGTTTCAGCGATCGCCCTGTCAAGGGGGCCCAATTCCAATAGACATCAAACTCTCTCCCACTAAAGCTTTCAGCATTTGCGTCTGACCAGCATGAGGTACAAACCACCGCAAACCCAGTCCTGGTAAAGCTCTGGGCTATTAAAATTCCCCCCCTCCGTTCTACACCTACAGCCAGACGCAAAATCAGACCATAAAGATCGTAGTATCGATCGGTGCCCGGCCGCCAATCCGCTCGATCTTGCCCTGACAGCAAGCACACAAAGAATGAAACAGGATGCTGTCTTCTTCTGACTTAATCACCCTACTCAGACGTTGGCGCATCCGGGCATACTGAGTATCCGTCACCTCGCAATGAAACACCGAATACTGCTTCCATTCCCCATAAGACTTGAGAATCTGGTGAATCTTAGTGCGGCGCTTGTCCTCAGATATATCGTAGCAAACCAAAACAAACATAACTTTCTTGCCCTCCCTATTTCAGAACCAAAGGCGGATACTTATCAACTTCACCCATCAAATACTTAGCCATCAGCCGCCCTTGAATTTCAAAAGCTTCTTGATAAGTACACAACTTTTGCATCACTGGATGCTTGAACTTTGACTGTTTCTTTTGTTCGTAAAGTCGCAAAAAATTGTGCAGCCCTTCTTTTGTCAAAGAAACCGCGCCGCTCAACGGTTCTGCCGTAAAATCATTAGGGGAAACTTTCTGCAAATTGATCGCCGTCAACACTACAGCATCAACTACCAAAGGTCGAAATTCTTCCATCAAATCCAGCGCTAAGGAAGGACGCCCATAGCGCTCAAAATGCAAATATCCCAAATACGGATCGAATCCCACAATATTCACTGCACTTTGAACATCGTGCCGCAGCAGAGAGTATCCCAAACTTAACAGAGAATTTACCGGATCAGTAGGCGGACGGCGGCGGCGAACTTCAAAGCTAAAATCCGGCACGCGAATCAGCCGATTGAAGCAGCCAAAATAAGTCGCACTACCCGCCCCCTCTAATCCTCGCAGAGAATTAATACTGGAAGTTTTCTCAATAGACGCGATGACTTGTTTCAATTGGGCGATCGATTTTTCCAAATCCTGGGGAGAATATTTGCGCTGACATTCTAACAAAGTATTGCGGTAATTCTTGAGTTTTCCCCGTACAAATCCCCTAACTAAATGCACCGCTTGTTCCGATTCCCCAGCCGCTTGCCACTGAGCTTTTCGCACAAAGATATTTTTCGTCATTTCCGGTTCCAACCTCCCCAAATAACGTCCGTTTACCGTCAAAAAACTCAAAGGAATGTGACGTTCCAACAGTTCCACAACCACAGCGGGCGAAACTGTAGCGCGTCCTAATGCAACAACGCCATCAATCTTAATTAATGGCACGTCCAAGAGATTTTTTTTATCAGCTTTAACCGTTATACCAATTTTATGTGAAGTTGCATATAATAGAGAGATAGCTTGTATGGTGCGTTTATGAGTCGTAGTTTAAAAA
>NZ_JAUBQX010000059.1:0-38117 GCF_036701505.1 Microcoleus sp. Pol11C2 | reverse complement strand
TTCATCTTTTTATTGTCACAATCAAGTATTGCATATAATTGTATCCTAGTCTTGATAATGATTTAGGATTGCTATATTCCTCCTCAATCATACTTTGGATCATATTCATATGATGCTTAACGGCTAAATTGAGTGGCGACAAATATCCCCAAAACTAAGCGACATGACTCTGATTATGGCTTCAACGTCGTGTTAGCGGGCTGGCATACAATCATTATCGGTCATAACAAAATATAACTATTGGCAGACTCCAACGAAATGTCTGGGAGATTACGAAGCATATCATCCCATGTCTTCTGTGCTTGCAATGCTTCTATAACGACTTGAAGCGGCTCTGAGAATATGGCTGGAAAATCTGCCTCTTCGGAAAACTGAATCTTGAATGCTAATTGCTCTTGGGGCGGGGTGAACTGAGCGTTGACTCCTTCTTTGTTACCTCTTGCATCAACCCGATACCAACCAACTTCAGGTAAATGGATCGCATTGAAACCGTGCAAACTATACGGCGCACCCTTGTCATCAATACTTAACCGCTGGTAGCAAAGACCTGCTGGAATGTCATTTGCTCTTAGTAACGCTGCTAACAAGTGACTTTTCGCATAGCAATATCCTGTTTTGTGCTGAAGTACATCTGAAGCTCGACAGGTCACAGGACTCATTTGATAGTCATAACTGTGACGAATTTCATCTCGCACCCACTCAAAGCAAGCCTTAGCTATCGCCGTTGGTGTCTCATATCCCGATGCGATTTGTTTAGCACATTCCATAATTTCGGGATGCTGCCAATCAATAACTTCACTCACTTTCAAGTATTCTTCCATGTCAACCGCTAGGAACGCTATAGGCTCAATTGTAAAGGCCTCACCAACAAATTTCAACTGTGTTAGCCACTAACCTTTCCATCCTCTTTGCCCTCTGCGTCCTCTGCGATTTGTTCAATCTTTCCCGCATTAGTAACAATCTTTTTATGCTGGCGTTCCGACGCAGCTTTTTGCAGCATTTTTACCCGTTCGGGCTCAGCATCCGATCGCCAAAACAAGCGATGACCTTTAATTTTAACGCAGTTTTCCTCCAAACACTTCACCCATTCCCGATGCTTTTTAACTACGCCCCGATCGAGAATCCCTAACTTCTCTTCTTGGCGTGTGAGTTTCGCAAACTTGTCATAATGGGGATAACTAGCAGTAACAAAAGCTTCTTTTCTAACTAAAATTGGCGGATTATACACATCAGAAAAGTCTTGATAGCTGACCGAAAGGTCGCGCAAATCTATGTGCATAGAAGTGTGCAAAGCTGGATGCGGGTTACTGTCAAAATCGGGATAAAATAAATAGGAAATCTGAGGTTTGCGAGCGTAAAATTTGATGATTGTGGCGCCGTCAAGTCTGCCAATTGTGCGGTTGGCACAGCCTTCGTAAAGCCTGAGCAAAGGGTCTAGTTCTTCTAATGCAGAGACGTGAACTGAAAGAGTACCGGGCTGTTTGTAGCCGATCGCACTATCTTCGCAGCAATCCGCAACAATATCAGCTTTGCCCAAACTGTATAGCATTAAATCAGCCAAAGTGCAAGCTTTTTGATAATTGTCGAACAAACCTTTGATGTCGTTGCGGATTTGAGCGGGGAGTCGGCGCATTGAAGGTCGATCGCCCAAACCGATCAGAGCGAGATACACCAGCAAATCTTGGCGGCGCTTGTCGGCGATTGTCTCCCAATCATCCGCATCCGTTGCTTGCAAAATCACCCTCCAAGCGCGATTAAAACTGTGGAATTCTCCCTTAATTACCGATTCTTCAGCTAATTCGCCTTTCACAGGAAGGCGGCCTCGATCGCTCACAAAAGCCATCAAAGGAGCCAACATTTCCGCATAATCCTCAAACCGCTTAACTTGCGATCGCACTCTGGGAGTCGATAAGTGCGATCGAAACCGAGAAGCGCGAAAACCTTCACCCTCCGCAGCATCCCGAAACACAAAATAAATCCCCAAAGCAACAGGAATCGCATCAACATTCAAAACTTGGTCAATATAAACCTTCAACTCTTCTTGTTCGTAATACTTCTGAAAAGTATTCCGAGAAGTAATCACCCCATCCCCGTAAGCAATTTGGCCTCGATTACTATCATCAATCAAAACCTGAGCCGCCACAACTAATAAACTCTTCGTTAATTCCCAAGCATTCAGCAAAGCTTCTCGGCGTTCCGCCAAAGATTCAATGACATTAATCACATAACCAATATTCACAATATCAGCACAAATTCGCGGAGTATCCGGCTGATAGTATGGGTCCCAACCAGAAATAGTATAACCCTCTTGTGCAATATATTTAACATCGCCGCCGTAACCGCAACCGTAGTCAAAAAAAGTCGCTCCGTCCCTCGCTAAATCTGCTTCTAAAACCAGACGCAGAGGTTTAGAAAGCGAGTTGCGTACCATTGCAGCTTTGTGTCGCTCGATTTTAGGAATTGATAGCTCACTATTTTCCTGTTTCAAACGCTCGACAACAGTATGATCTTGGATTTCTACACCGCAATATCCCAAATATTTGAGCCAACCCTCGCGAGTTCCGATAACGCTAGTATTGTCAAGCAGCCCCCACTTTTCCTCGCAGCGAGTCAGCCCCGCAAACTTTTCGTAATTGGGATAATCCGCAGCTACAAAAGTTTCCTTACGGTGCAAAACAGGGGGATTTTCGCTGTTGCTGTAATCAAAATATTTAACTTCCCCTGTTGCTAGATTAATCTGGATGCTGGTTTGCAAAGCAGGATGAGCATCTGTATCGAAATCAGGGTAAAAAAGATAAGATATTTTAGGTTGATGGAGTGAAACTTTAACTAAAGTTGCTTCATCAATATTTTCGAGAGTGCGTCTGGCACAATTTTCGTAGATTCCGAGGACAGGGTTGAGTGTCTGCAAAGCCGAAACGTGAACGTAAAAAGCCGTCGGTAATTTTTTTCCCACCTTGCTTTCGCGACAGCAGCGAGCCACTTTTGCTAGGAGAGTGTCAACACATAAATTAGTTATTTCATCGCGCGGGTACGGCACAGCATTTACAGCAGAATCTTGCTCAGAGATAGCCTCATTTTCATACAATAAAACTTCCTGAGAAAAAATCATCAAAGGCGTTAGCAGTTTTTCATCATTTTCTAATGAAGTGCTATCTAAAATAGTGTTTGTACTGGTATCGTAATTCATAGCTAAATTAATTATGTTTTTAATTAACCGCAGAGAACGCAGAGGACACGGAGTGAAGAAACAAACAAAATTTTCCTATAATTTCTATATTTAGGATGCACACTCCGTACCGTACCGCTTTATTTCTTAGTTTTTTAGAGAGGAACTTCGTTTTTGTAAGGGCGATTTTAATCGCCGACTAATATCGACTACGAGCGAGTAAGATATTAACCAAACATTCTAGTTTCCACAAATTCTTGAACCCGGGCTAAATGACTGGACAAACTCACTAATATGTTCTCAACCCTCTCAATATTTAACAATTCCCCCTCGGGTGGTTCAGATTGGAAGCCTCGCGCTTGATGCTCCAATTGTGCGGCCAAATCCGACATCAGAGCAACTCCCACATTAGCCGAAGTTCCCTTAAGACGGTGTGCTTGATATTCCACAGCTTGCCAATCTTTAGCTTCTACAGCTATTTTGGCAGCAGCCATATCAGCTTGGGCGTCTGCCACAAAAGCTTGCAAAAGCCGCTCTGGCAATTTAATATTAACTCGTCCGAGTTGCTCCAATCTGCTCTTGTCGAACAGTCCGTCGCAGTCTCTATGTTCCCAAGTTTGAAGTGCGCTCGACCTGGGTGTCGGCCCAGCCACAACCTGCGCTTTTTCCACAGCTTCTGTATAATTTCTTGCTAATTGAGATTTATTTTCCGAATTAATACTTTTAACTCCATACTTATTTTCACCCTGAACATTTAGGGCTTCATACTTTTTCAGGGCCGCCGCCAAAGCATCTAAATCTACAGGTTTGCTGAGATAATCGTCCATCCCCGCAGCCAGACACTTTTCTCGTTCCCCCGGCATAGCATGAGCAGTTAAAGCCATCACAAAAGTATGCCGATCGCTTCCTTCGATTTCCCTCAACTTTTGCGCCGTTTTATAACCGTCAAGTACGGGCATTTGACAGTCCATCAGGACTAAATCATAGCTTTTTTTTGCCAGCAAATCCAGCGCTTCTTGACCGTTGACTACGCAGTCAGCCTGATAGCCTAAAACTGCTAACTGTTCGACAAGAACTTGTTGATTGATCGGGTGGTCTTCCGCCACCAAAATTCTCAGCGATGACGGCGAATTGGGAGTAGCATATTGAGAATTAACTGGTGGCAACTTGCAAGTATTAGCAGCCTCGAATCTCCCAAAATCTCCCGTTCCCTTAACCGGTGCCAGCAAAGTTTCAAGCAGGCGACTTGGCCGCACCGGCTCGATCAAATACCCGTTAAAACCCCGACTGCAAAGCGCTTCAGCCTTCGGCTGTTCTCGCAAAGCAGTCATGGCGATTAACGAGCCAACTGTCGAGGTCGATCGCACTTTCCTAGCAAATTCCTCGGCATTCAACTCCGGCATTTGCAAGTCCACAAGCACCACATCCCAGCTTTTTCCACCCTCTCCCGAATTCTGAGAAATCCTGCCTTGGGCATTTTTAAACCAACTAAAAGCCTCAGCAGCAGTTTCTGCCTCGTCGCAGCGCGCACCCCTACTTTGAACGAGCGATCGCACCGCTGCCCTCCTCAAAGCGCTTCCAGACACTACTAACAGCTTCTTGCCCGCAAGTTCGGGATCGTGAGGCTCAACTGGCAACTGTTTTTCCAAAGGTACAGTAAACCAAAAAGTCGAACCGCTGCCTAGCAAACTGCGAACTCCAATGTCTCCTCCCATCATCTCCACTAACTGCTTACAAATAGCCAAACCCAAACCCGTCCCGCCGTAAGGTCTAGTAGGAGAATCGTCTACCTGAGAAAAAGATTGGAACAGCTTTGTTTGGCCTTCTGCCGAAATTCCAATGCCAGTATCCCGCACGGAAAATAGCAATCTTGCTTCTTGTCTGCCGTCTGCCAGTCGGTTGCCCTGTTTCACAGTTACGTGAACCAGAACTTGACCGCGATCGGTAAATTTTATGGCATTCCCTGTCAAATTCAGCAAAACTTGCTTCAATCTGCCCGAGTCGCCCACTAACTTCCTCGGCACTGAGCTGTCAACTAAAATATTCAATTCAATACCTTTTTCTTCTGCCAAATGCGCTATAATTTCTATCACAGATTCAACGCAACTATCCAAATCAAAATTAGTCTTTTCCAGTCGCATTTCTCCAGCTTCAATTTTAGAGAAATCGAGGATATCATTAATAACATTGAGCAAATGTTCAGCACTGCGGTAAATAGTCTGAGCGCACTCCCGCTGTTTCGGTTCCAGAGGAGCGCGCAGCAGCAATTGAGCCATTGCCAAAACCCCATTCATCGGAGTGCGAATTTCGTGACTCATGTTCGCCAAGAATTGCGACTTCACCCGGCTAGCTTCTAAGGCAGTTTCCCGCGCCTCCACCAACTCATTAATCTTGTCGGCAACCATCACAATTCCCCCGACTTTCTCGTCGGGATCGTACCAAGGGTGAGCAGCCCACCGCAGGTACAGAACCGATCCATCGGCTCGTTCCCAGGCATCTTCGCTCACAGAAACTACTTTGCCTTTGAGCACTTCTTGGTACATTACTTTCCAGCGATTCGGTGTATCTGGAAATAATTCGTAATGGCTAAAATTATTCAGAGACGGCAAGTTTAAATTAAATTGACTAACCCATTTTTTAGAGTTAGCCATATAGCGCATTTGTGTATCGAACATCGCCATTGCTACAGGCACGCAAGTAATAATTTGTCTCAGTTGCTGCCGTTCCCTTTCCAGAGCGTCTTCCGCCTGTTTCCGCTCAGTAATGTCGCTAATCATGCCTGCCATTCGTAGCGGTTTTCCTTGGGAATTCCGCTGAGCTTTTCCCTGAGAAGTACAGTAGCGGTAAACACCGTTCGAGTGTAGCAGCCGGAATTCTACATTATAGTCTATTTCTTGTTCCAAGTGAGCGGCGATCGCCGCGACGATTCCCTCCTTGTCATCGGGGTGCAGGCGGTTGTATAGAGCGTCCATAGTCCTGCCAAATTGCTTTCGCGACAAACCGATAATTTCCAAAAGGCGATCGTTCCAATAAACCTCATTTTTACTTAAATCCCAATCCCAAATTCCGTCGTTCACTCCCTCTAAAACTAACCTGTATCGTTCCTCACTTTCCTTGAGCTTTTGACTGGTATGAAACGCCTGAAATTCTGCGCGGTAAACCCGCATCGCATTGGACAAACTGCGAGACAAACTTTTGGGAGAAAGCTTGTTTTTAGCGATATAATCAGAAGCTCCTGCCTTCATCAATTCCACAGCAATTTGTTCGTCGCCTTGACCGGTGAGCACAATTAAGGGAACTTTCAGCCCAGCTTCTCGTAGATATTTTACTAAACTAAGTCCGTCACCGTCCGGCAATCCGTAGTCGAGCAATACGCAGTCAAATTTGCACTCAAATATTTGATTTAATAGCAGCCCTTTTTCGGTCTCCTCAACCTCGCTTAAAGGTTGAGATTTATTTGGTTTGGAGAGTTTCGTGGTAGCCTGCATAGAATTTTTGCTGACCGAGAGTTGGGCCAGGGCATCCGCGCAGTCTTCTGCTTCAGTAACTTCTGCCGAAACACCAGCGGACTTGAGCGAACGTTTGATCGCCATTCGATCGACTGCATCGTCATCAACTATCAGAATTGTGAGAATTTTGTCCATAACAACCGAATTGTGGATTACTCCGAAAAAGCTGCAGTCTCGAAAAAGGAATTAAAATAACGGCAGCGCTGAAAAATCACCAAGCCACATCAAAAAATAAATTTTTTATTAAATTTTCCCTATTTTAGGGAATTTCGCTTAGCATCCAGTATCTGTTGAGGGTAGCCATCACTTCCACAAAGTTAGAAAAAGTAACGGGTTTAAGAATATAACCCGCTACATTCAAATTATAAGCTTTTACTTTATCTCTATCTTCATTAGAAGTTGTGAGGACGATTACCGGAATCGACCTCAAATATTCATCCTGTCGCAATTCTTGCAAAAACTCGATCCCGCTCATTCTCGGCATATTCAAGTCCAGCAAAATTAACCGGCGCTCTTGAGGCATAGGAGGATCTATTTTTTCTTCTCCACGCAATATAGCTAGAGCTTCTAATCCATTGGCAGCAATGTACAGGGGGTTGACGATGTTATTTTTTTTGAAAGCTCGCCGGACGTTCATCACATCAACCTCATCATCTTCTACCAAGAGAATATGAATTTTTTTGTCTTGCATAAATCAGCCATTTTATAGATGTTTTTTAAGCGCCCGTCTCGTTGGCGAGGTTTAGTGAGCACGGATCGCGAACCCAGCAGGTTTAATCTCTATTGTCCTTTGTCAAGAATCATTTATGGTTGGGCCGCTCGCGGGATCTACCTGCAGGTGTACTCGCCCCTCATGCTCTGAGTGGCGCAGCCGAGATCCAAAAACTCGCCAATAACGCCCGATCGAGCTACGGTAAAATCTAAAACTCATCTACATTATTAATCGCCATGTCAGCCGATCGCAAACTCTACGAAGGCAAAGCCAAAATCCTCTACTCCACCGAAGACAGCGAAATTTTGCTGACCCACTTCAAAGACGACGCCACAGCCTTTAACGCCCAGAAACGCGGCAGCATCGTCGGCAAAGGCGAAATCAACTGCGCCGTATCCGCCCACCTGTTTCGGATGCTAGAAGCCAAAGGCATTCCCACCCACTTCATCGACACGCCGGCCCCCAACCAAATGCGAGTCTGTCGCGTCCAAATCTTGCCCTTGGAAGTCGTAGTCAGAAACATTGCCGCCGGCAGTCTTTGCAAGCAAACCGGACTCGCCCTCGGCACAATAGTCAATCCCCCGCTGGTGGAGTTTTATTACAAAAACGACGATTTGGGAGACCCGCTGCTGACCCGCGACAGGCTGCTGCTAATGCAGTTAGCCACCCCCGAACAAGTAGACCAACTAGAAATCGCCGCCCGCGAAATTAACGAAATACTCAAAGAATTTTTCAGCCAGTGTGGCATCACCCTGGTAGACTTCAAACTAGAATTCGGGATCGACCAACATCAAAATCTGATCCTCGCCGACGAAATCAGTCCCGACACCTGCCGCCTCTGGGACAACGCAGAAGCCGACCCCGACGCCCGTGTTATGGACAAAGACCGATTCCGCCGCGACTTAGGATCGGTAGAAACTGCTTACCAGCAAGTTCTCCAACGCGTTCTCGCTCAGAAAGTCTAGAGGCCTTGGTAATGCGCTAGAATTGCACAGTTTGTCACCCTTCTGTTTTCGATGTCAGCAATCAGCGGTCAACAGTCATCAATTAGCGGTCAGCGCGAAATTCCACCGACTTATATAACTAATGACTAATGACTAATGAATAATGACTAATGTGGTGTGTGGATTGCCCAAAAAAGTGAACAAAAATGCGTTTATCTGCTGTATTGGTGGCAGTTTTTACTGCCTCAGCAACATTCGGGTTATCAAATTCTGCAAACGGCCAAACATCCTACTCTGAATCAGCAGAGGAAGCTTTGGCTGCCGTTCCGCCCGCCCCGTCGATCGAATTACCCGATCGCCCCATTCCAGAATTAACCCAAAACCCTCCTCAAAACCGCAAAGCCGGTAAAACCAGCAAAGGGGAAGCCCTAACAATAGCTGCGGCCCCTGCCAGAGGAGAAGGCGACGAACCCCCAAACCAAGTCACAGAGCCGCCCTCCCCGGTTTCACCTCCGATCCTTCAACTCAAACCCGAGCTAGCATCCAACCCCTCCCCCGCCTCTAGCAGCCAAAACGCCCTGCCAGACGTGCAACAGGACAGCTCGCTCCCCCCCGAGGAATCGGCGGTAACGCCCGCCTGGATCGCAGCAGAGCTAGGGAAACCAGAGGAATCAGGGGCGATCGCTCAAAACGCCCAAGTTACCCCCAGGCCGGCCCCGACGGAACCGCCCACGGACACCGTTCCCCCATTGCCCCCTGGCCCAGCACCGCAGCCCAGACAAACCCCCGCACCCGCCGGGGCGGCAGAACCGCAAGTGCTAGTTGCAGAAGTTACAGTCACTGGGGCGACGGAAGACCTGGAAAGCGAAATTTACCGAGTCATCAGCACCCAACCGGGACGCACGACCAACCGCAGCCAACTGCAACAAGACATCAACGCCATTTTTGCCACGGGCTTTTTTAGAAACGTGCGGGCAGTACCGGAAGACACCCCGTTGGGCGTCCGGGTGACTTTTATTGTGCAGCCAAATCCGGTGCTGCGGGGAGTGACAATCACCGGTCAGCAAGTGCTGCCCCAAAGCGTAATTGACGAAAGCTTTCGCGATCAATACGGCAAAATTCTCAACCTCCGCCGCTTTGAGGAGGGAGTGAAAAAAATTAATGCGTGGTATCAAGAGAACGGCTATGTTTTGGGCCAAATCACTGATGCTCCGCAAGTAGCAGACGACGGCACTGTCACCCTGGTAGTGGCAGAAGGCCAGATCGAATCCGTTGATGTCCGCTTCCTGAACAAGGAGGGAGAGGCAACAGATGCCACGGGTCAGCCGATCGGAGGCAACACACGTCAGTTTGTCATCACCCGCGAAGTAGAACTCAAGCCCGGAGACATCTTTAACCGCACCAAGGCGGAAAGGGATTTGAGACGGGTGTTTGGTTTGGGAATTTTTGAAGACGTGCGACTTGCCTTGGAACCGGGAACGACTGACCCCCGCAAGGCAAGGGTAATTGTCAACGTCATTGAGAAAAATACTGGTTCTCTGGCGGCGGGTGCGGGTTTGAGTTCCGCTACGGGTTTGTTCGGTACGCTGAGTTACCAGCAGCAAAACTTGAGAGGTAGGAACCAGAAATTGGGGGCTGAAGTACAAATCGGGGAACGCCAAACGCTGTTTGACCTGAGTTTTACTGACCCCTGGATTGCGGGCGATCCTTACCGCACTTCTTTCACCGCTAATGTTTTTAGAAGACGATCGATCAGCGTGATTTTTGACGGCGGCGAACGGGAAGTCAGATTGCCCAACGACGATCGACCCCGCATCGTCCGCACCGGTGCCGGCATCAATTTCACCCGTCCCCTGTCGCCCAATCCTTTTGCCGATCCTGAGTGGACTGCTTCACTCGGCTTGCAGTACCAGCGAGTCTCAATTACCGATCGCAAAGGCAGGCGCGAGTCCGAGGACGAACTCGGCAACCTGTTGAGTTTTAGCGATTCGGGCTCCGACGACTTGACAACTTTGCAAGCAGGTGTTGTGCGCGATCGGCGCAACGACGCCCTCCGCCCCACTAGCGGTTCCCTGCTCAGGTTTGGGATGGAACAATCGATTCCTGTCGGTTCCGGCAGCATCCTGTTAAACCGCCTGCGGGCCAGCTACAGCTTTTACCTACCAGTCAAGTACACTAACTTTGCCCCCGGCCCTCAAACCCTGGCATTCAGTTTTAGAGGCGGCACCGTCTTCGGAGATTTGCCTCCCTACGAAGCCTTTGCCTTGGGCGGCGCGAACTCGGTGCGCGGATACGACGAAGGCGACATGGGAGCAGGTCGCAGCTTCCTAGAAGCCAGCGTTGAGTACCGTTTCCCGATTATTTCGTTTATCGGCGGAGCGCTATTTTTGGATGCTGGCAGCGACTTGGGCACGGGCGAAGATGTCCCGGGCGACCCTGCCGGTATCCGCGGAAAGCCGGGTAGCGGTTACGGTTACGGCCTCGGCGTGCGGATTCAATCTCCTTTAGGACCGATCCGGATCGATTACGGTATCAACGACACTGGGGACAATCAAATTCACTTTGGAATTGGTGAGCGATTCTAATTAACAAAGAGTCATTAGTCAGCAGTCATTAGTTATTAGTTAGGAGTAATTGGTAATTGGTAATTGCTAATTAGTAAGTTGCGCCTCGGCGCACCCTACAAATCATGTCTAAGGTGCGCGACTCAGCGCACCCTACTGTTAACTTCCCTCTTCCCCATGACTCAACGTACCTTAAAATCTGAATTTGAACTGTCGGGAATCGGTTTGCACAGCGGCGAACAAACTCGCGTCCGAGTTTTGCCTGCGGAGGTTGGGGAAGGCCGCTATTTTGTCAGAATAGACTTGCCCGGTGCTCCGATAATTCCTGCAAAAATTGAGGCCGTTTGTCAGACTGCACTTTCAACTGAACTGGCAGGTATCGATGCTCAAATTCGCACTGTAGAGCATCTCTTAGCAGCTTTGGCGGGGATGGGAGCGGATAATGCTCGAATTGAGGTTGATGGGGCGGAATTGCCGCTGCTGGACGGTTCGGCTCAGGTTTGGGTAGAGGCGATCGCCCATACCGGCTTAGTTCCTCAAGAATCGAAGCAAGACCCCACTTCCTCCTTCGTCCTAGAACAGCCAATTTGGGTGCGCCACGGGGATGCTTTTGCAGCGGCTTTACCCTCAGCCGAAACTCGATTTAGTTACGGAATTGATTTTGAGGAACAGGCGATCGGCAATCAATGGTACAGTTGGTCGCCAGAGGCAGAAAGTTTTGCTAGCGCGATCGCCCCAGCCCGCACTTTTGGACTGGCTCGCCAAGTTGACCAATTGCGAAAAGCAGGTTTGATCAAAGGTGGTACCCTAGAGAACGCCCTAGTTTGCGATCGATCCGGCTGGCTCAACCCGCCTTTGAGATTTGCCAACGAACCAGTGCGCCATAAAATCCTAGATCTAGCAGGCGACCTCAGTCTGCTCGGAACTTGGCCAAAAGCTCACTACTTGGCTTACAAAGCCAGTCACAACCTGCACGTCCAACTCGCCCAAGCCCTGAAATCGGAAGCTCTAGCTACCCTAGATAACAGTTAGGAAAAAACAGGTGATCTTCTGTTAAGATTGCATCTTCCTTCTGCCTTCTGCAATACCACACTCAAAAGTCTTCAAGCAATGTCTACGCTGACTGAAGTTAACACCCTCAATACTGCTAATTCTGAATCCGTCCCCACCAAAAACGGTGAAGATTCTCCAGCGGTTAAATCTACTTTTACTCTCGAAGAAGTTCAGAAATTATTGCCTCATCGCTATCCTTTTGCACTGGTTGACAAGATTGTTGATTACGTGCCGTCCGAGAAGGCTGTAGGAATTAAAAATGTGACTTTTAACGAACCGCATTTTCAAGGGCATTTTCCCGGACGGCCGATTATGCCGGGAGTATTAATTGTCGAAGCGATGGCTCAAGTTGGCGGTATTGTTCTGGCTCAGTTGCCCGACATCAAGCAAGGATTGTGGATGTTTACCGGAATTGATCAAGTCAAGTTCCGTCGTCAGGTTGTACCAGGCGATCAGTTGCTGATGACTGTAGAATTGCTGTGGGTAAAACGCCGTCGCTTCGCAAAAATGCAGGCTCTGGCTGAAGTAGACGGACAAAAAGTTTGTGAAGGAGAATTGACTTTTTCGATGGTAGATTAAGTTGGGAAGTGGTGAGTGCTGGCGGGTAGTTTTAAGTTGTGAATTTTTAATTTAAATTAAAACCGCGAAGCCTTCCTCGGAATGAAGCAATCTTAAAATTTAAAAAGATCCTTCTTCCCTCTTCCTTCTTCCCTCTTCCTTCCTTCTTCCGTCAACATCCATTCGTTTAATCCGTTACACTGCGCGTTGCCAAACTTCCTTCCCACTTACCAGCAAAACAACTGACAAATGCTTACTTTGATTCACCCAACTGCTGTGATTCATCCCCGCGCTGAACTTCACCCAACTGTAGAAGTGGGAGCTTATGCTGTAATTGGGGAAAGAGTGAAAATCGGGCCGGATACTAAGATTGGCGCCCATGCAATTATCGACGGGCTAACAGAAATAGGCGCTCGCAATCAAATTTTCCCCGGTGCGGCGATTGGTTTGGAACCTCAAGATTTGAAATACGAGGGTTCTCTGACTAGGGTGAAAATTGGCGACAACAATCTCATTCGGGAATACGTGACAATTAACCGCGCTACAGGAGCCGGAGAAAGCACGACAATTGGCAATCATAATCTATTGATGGCTTATGTTCATGTGGGACACAATTGCGCGATCGCCGATCGAGTAATTATCGCCAATGCTGTAGCCTTAGCCGGACACGTTAAAATCGAGTCTCAAGCCCGCTTGAGCGGTGTTTTGGGGGTTCACCAGTTTGTCCACATCGGCCGCTTGTCTATGGTGGGCGGCTTGAGCAGGATCGATCGAGACGTACCTCCTTATATGCTAGTCGAGGGGAATCCTTCGAGAGTGCGAGCCATCAACAAAATAGGTCTCGAACGCGCTGGTTTTACAGCAGAAGATTTGCTAGTTTTGAAGAAAACTTTTCGTATTCTATACCATTCTGGCTACACTCTCAATCAAGCTTTGGAACAGTTGGATTTGTTACCAGAAAACGCCCACTTGCAGCACCTGCGGAGATTTGTGCAGCAGTCTATAACCAAAGGGCGGCGCGGTTTGATTCCTGGCAAAAAGTAAATGAGGTAGAATAAACCTATTGTTTGTAGTAAGGATTTTAGTCCTTATTAGCTAAAAGTCGCGTCAGAGAGGACTGCAGTTCTCACTACAAACCTATGAGCAGTTAGCTGTAGGGTGTGTCAGTTTCAAGCCTTGACCCAGCTAAAAAAGTTTTGCTCCGGGGCACCTTACTGATGATATCGAGGATTTTATGAAAATTTTTATCAGCACTGGTGAGGTTTCTGGCGATTTGCAAGGAGCTTTGTTAGTTGCAGCCTTAAAACGTCACGCTGTCGCCGCCGGTTTGGAGTTAGAAATAACCGGATTGGGCGGCCCTCGTATGGCGGAAGCTGGGGCTACTATTTTAGGCGATACTGTGGGCATTGGTTCTATGGGCCTTATAGAATCAGTGCCGTATATTTGGCCCACGATCAAAGTTCAGCAAAAAGCTAAACAATATCTCAAAAGCTTTCGCCCCGATGCTGTTGTATTGATTGATTATTTGACTCCAAATCTCGGTATTGGCAGCTACATCCGCCGCTGTTTGCCTGATTTGTTGGTGGTTTGGTACATCGCACCTCAAGAATGGGTTTGGTCCATTTCTCCTCGCAATACTGATCTGATTGTCAATATTTGCGACCAACTTTTGGCAATTTTCCCAGAGGAAGCTAGTTATTATCAAAAAAAAGGAGCCCAAGTGAGTTGGGTTGGTCATCCTTTGGTGGATAGAATGCAATCTGCGCCGAGCCGGGAAGTTGCCCGCAAAACTTTGGGAATTGGGCCGGAACAGGTGTCGATCGCTCTAATTCCCGCTTCCAGACACCAAGAACTCAAGTACCTGATGCCGGTTATATTTGAGGCAGCTCAAATTATTCAAGCTAAATTGCCGGAAGTTAATTTTTGGATTCCGCTTGCTAACAAAGCTTTTCGCAGCAAAATCGAACAGGCGATCGAGAATTACGGTTTGCGGGCTACTTTGTTAGAAAATCAAACTCTGGAAATCTTGGCTGCTGCAGATCTGGCGATTACTAAATCTGGTACTGTTAATCTGGAGTTGGCTTTGCTGGATGTTCCGCAAGTTGTCCTCTATCGCGTCAGTCCAATTACGGCTTGGATTTTTCGCCACGTCCTGAAATTTTCGATTCCTTTTATGTCTCCGCCTAATTTGGTGCAAATGAAGCCGATCGTCCCGGAGTTACTGCAAGACGAAGCTACTGCGGAAAATATAGTGAATCACGCACTGGAATTGCTGCAAAATGCCGATCGACGCCAGCAAACTTTGGCAGGTTATCGGGAAATGCGGGAAAGTCTCGGAGATGTGGGTGTGTGCGATCGGGCCGCTGTGGAAATCATGAAAAATGTTAAAATAAATACAGCTTCTTAAAGCATTTTTCGTCTTGAAAGGTTATGTATAAACCCGGTTTCTTTGTGGCTGGATCGTGGACAAACCTACGATATATTACCAGAAACGCGGTTGATTTCCTTAATTTCTATTAAAGCAACTTTGTTATTGAAATGTTATGCCAAGCAATCGGAAAAAGCGACCGATCGCTGTTGATTTATTTGCAGGCGCGGGCGGCATGACCCTGGGCTTTGAACAAGCAGGTTTTGATGTACTTGCCTCAGTCGAAATTGACCCTATTCACTGCGCCACACACGAGTTTAATTTCCCGCTGTGTTCTATTCTGTGCAAAGATGTCACAGCGCTGACGGGTTCAGAAATTCGGAAAAAATCGGCGATCGGGCGGCGCGAGATAGACGTAGTAATCAGCGGTTCGCCCTGTCAAGGATTCTCCATGATGGGCAAGCGCGATGTTGACGACCCGCGAAATTCTCTAATTTTTCACTTTCAGCGCTTAGTTTTGGAGCTAAGACCCAAGTTTTTTGTAATGGAAAATGTGCCGGGAATTGCATCAGGAGAACACAAAGAACTCCTGAAAGTTTTAATTAGCTCTTTTCTGAAACGTGGCTATAAAGTAGAAGAAAATTATCAAGTTCTCAACGCTGTTCACTATGGAGTGCCGCAAGCTCGCAAACGATTGTTTTTGATTGGGTGCAAAGAAGGTTATGAGCTACCCAAATATCCTCAGCAAACTACTATACTGCCGAAAATTAAAATTCCTAAACGCTATAAAAAAATTAATTTACCTGCTGTCCCGACAGTTTGGGATGCGATTGGAGATTTGCCGGATGTGGAAAAGTACAGCGAGTTATTGCACCGAGATTGGGTGATGGCGGAGTACGGAAAGTGCAGCACTTATGCGAGTATAATGCGCGGAATTGATGCTTTGGATGATGATTATTCCTACGATCGCGAGTACGATCGACAAATCCTCTCTTGTAGTTTGCGAACTAAACATTCTCAGGAATGTATGGAAAGGTTTCATGCGGCAAAACACGGCGAAAAAGAGCCGATCAGCCGTTTTTACAAGCTTCACCCCGACGGAGTTTGCAACACTCTCAGGGCGGGAACCGACAGGGCTAGGGGGGCTTATACTTCGCCGAGACCGATTCACCCGATCGCCCCTCGGTGCATTACAGTCAGAGAAGCTGCGCGACTGCATTCCTATCCTGACTGGTTTAGATTTCACGTCACCAAATGGCACGGTTTTCGCCAAGTCGGAAATTCTGTACCACCGCTACTGGCCAAAGCTGTCGCAGCGCAGATTATTAGGGCTTTGGGCGTGCAAGCAATTAAGCCGAGTCTCAAGCTGACATGGGGAGATGATTTGTTGCTTAAACTCAATTGGTCGGAAGCAGAACAATATTATTTAAAAAGTTAAGAATTAGATTTAATTATCTCTAATTGGGAATTGGTGAGTAGTAATTGGGAATTGGAAATTGGTGAGTAGTAATTGGGAATTGGAAATTGGGAATTGGGAATTGGTAATTGGTAAATAAGTAGTGATTTTTGCCTTTCATCTGCACACAGCGGCTTACATCAAATTGCATCACTACTTATGCAGGACTACACCAATTAAGCGCGGGTTAGCGTCCCCTGCATCAGTGAACACAGTTCGATGACCCGCACGAGATGTCCCCAGTAGTTAAACAAACCGGGAATGTATTCCGGCGCGCTGTGCAGGTTTTTCAAGGTAAAAGTGCGAACTATTTCGACTACTCGTCTGCAATCCAAGGCGTAGCGATTGTCATATACATAAAATAGCCAAATCAACATCTAGATATCAGGGGAGATTTGAGATTGTGAAAGTCTGCCGAAAAACATTTTGATAAATTTCGCTGAGTTTTGCAACAATTACGAGTCTTTTGGAATTCTAGAGGTATCTTGGAAAAAGTGTATTTTCAGGAGACTCAAATACTATGGGTTGGTTTAAAAGACTGTTCGGACTCGAAAAGCCTGCACCCCAGGCTGAACCGATGGCACAAGTAGTACAGCAAGCTGCCCAAGCGCAATCCATCGCTCCTGCTAAAGTCGGCCCAGACGGAAATTTTGACGAAAGCGGCCTTGCGAAGCGGGTTGCTTTAGCTTTTGACGGCGATCCAGAAGTTGCTGATATCGAGACTGTTTATGTGGCTCAGCTCAGCGGCACGGTTGTTCTCAAAGGTCAAGTTCCCAGTCAGGAAATTCTCGACAAGTTGGTGGCGATCGCCTCTGCTGAAGAAGGTGCCGCAGGCGTGCAAACCGATCAGGTGACAGTTGGCTAGTTCTTCAGAACCGAAGCAGTTTCGCTCCGGGTGCTGCTTGAATTAGTCAAAAACTCGATTAAACCCGCTGCGGCGGGTTTTTTCTTGTCGGCTCCCCTCCAAATATTAATTATTGTAAATAAAATTGATTTATCTCAAAAAACAGTATAATTGAATACAGAAACTAAAAAAGTTTTAGCCAAAAAAACCAACCCTGACCTGACTGCCCTTTTTATCTCCATAAATATAAGGATCAAAAAATATGAAACTCACTTATCGCGGTTCAAACTACGAGTACGACATTCCGACAGTTGATATGGTCGAAGGCGAAGTGGCGGGCAAATACCGGGGCCAAAACTGGAACTATCGGTATCCGAGACACATTCCCAACCCCAAAAAATACGGTGGCACCAACAATAGCAAAAAGCGAGATGCTCAAGCTGGCGATCGGGATGTCGCAGCAGCTAGCGCCTCAGCGAGGGGGGAATATTACCCAACAGTTGTGGAAGTGGCGCAAGTGCACCAGGCGAATATTTGCAATATTCTCGATCGTAGAAAGCAAGCAGCCAAGGCCAAGGGCGATGAAAGACTGCTGCGCTTGCTAGAACTTGAGTGGCAGCAGATGGTTTGTTAGAGAATAGCCTGAGAAAACCAAGCGTTTGTCAAGAGGGGGAAATCGAGTTAAGCTCAATTTCCCCCTTTTGATGCTGTTTGTGCGCTCGATCTTGCACCCTCGAAGCGCTATCAATCGTCGGGATTTTGGGCGATGCGATCTTTTTTAATGCGATCGATCTCCTCAACACTCTTTCGGGTGCGATGGGTTTTGACGATTAACTCAATCCCCTGAACTATCATCCCCTGGATAACATCAAGGGCTGGTTTACCTGAATACACATCGAGATTGCCCTTGATGCCGATAATGACTGCTTGCAGGATAAATGCACTTGCGATCGCATGGCGGATGAACTTTTGTCGATCGCTTTGGCTGTTGTTTTTCATGTTCGGAACCTTGTTTGATTAACCACATCCACAGGTTCTCTTTGGGGTTGTAAGCTTAATCAAGTCGTAGCGATCGCAGCTAAAAGTCTTGTAAAATCGGGATAGTAGGGGTTTGGGGTAGTAACGATAGTTTGGGGTAGCCCCAGACTTTATGGTAATTTTTGGGACTTCTATGCCGCGAAATACTTACGGGCCTACGGTTAAAGAGCGGGTGAAGCGCCTGTTGGAGGCATTGCTTGCTTTCGTCGATTGGGAATTTGAGGACAGCTTTGACATTAAATCCAAGTGGGAAGCGGAAGACAGTACCAACCCTAAACTGATTGTCGAAACAACACTGGTCACTTTGGAGTGGTTGATCGCAAAAGACAAATATCCTGGCAAGTTAACTAAACCTAAAATTCGAGAAGCGCTGAACCTGTTAAAAGACTTCTTAAAGATTTTGGAGGACAACCGCACCCAAACCAAGGGAGTTGATACCTGGCATTTCACGCTGACGCTGTGGTCAAAAGATCGGGAAAAGAATCTCAAGCAGTTTGATAAGGCGTGGGAAGATAGCAGACCCGAAAAATCTAAAGCTTTAGAGGCAAACTTCAAGAAATCTGATGCGTTTGACTGGCGAAATATTTGCCTCGCCATGCTGGAAGCAGAGAAACCGCTAACCACCAATCAGTTCATGCGCGATAAGGACGATCGCTTTGAGTTAGAAGAAATCCACGTACCGCTAGCATTAGTAGAGCGCAAAAAACCTAATCTGATCGGTGGCGAGACTCAAGCAGAGCAAGGTTCGCGCCTGTACGAGCCAGAATACGAAGAAAAGCAGCGCTTTGAACACGAACAGTTTTTGCTGGATATCCTCACAGAGGGGAAAGGTAAGCATAACGGTAAGCGCATCGCTATTATTGGCGAACCGGGGGCGGGAAAAACCACCCTGTTACGCAAAATCGCTTTTTGGGTGCAGGAAAACACCGAAATTTTACCTATTTCGATTTCCCTGGCCGATTTACCAGAAACCAGTTCCCAGCAGCAATTTCTAGAGCAATATTTACTCGACAAATGGCTTCCAGCAGCGCTACCTTATATCTCGCTGGAAATGGTGGAAGTAACGGAAGCGCTGAAAACCGAACTGAAAAAACTGTGCAATCAGGGGCGAGTTTGGTTGTTGTTGGATGGCGTAGATGAAATGTCCGTGCAGGGGGAAGAACCCCTCTGGGCAATTTCTAATCAGTTAAAAGGTTGGATGGGACAAGCGCGGGTGGTGCTGACTTGTCGGCTGAATGTCTGGGAAGCAAACCGCAACGTGCTGGCGGACAATTTTGAGATTTATCGCACGTTGGAATTTAGTTATGGGGATAGTACAACGCCGGATAGAGTGGGAGAATTTATCGCCAAGTGGTTCAAAAAAAAGCCAAATTTAGGTCAGCAATTGCGACAGGCGTTAGACGAACCAGGAAAAGAGCGAATCAAAGATTTGGTGAAAAATCCCCTGCGGTTGGCGCTGTTGTGCAGCACTTGGAATAGGTGGCGCGATCGTGGGGGTTTGCCAGATACAAAGGCGAAACTTTATCAGGGATTTGTCGAGAAGTTTTATGATTGGAAAGGCAAGGAATTTCCCACAAATTATACTCAGCGGGAGAAATTAAATCGGGCATTGGGAGAGTTGGCCAAGTTGGCGATCGACAAAACTGAATCCCGGTTTCGACTTAAGCACAGTCTGGTTTGTCAGGTATTAGGGCAACCCGATGAGGAGTTGTTTGGGTTGGCGTTGAAATTGGGTTGGTTGAACAAGGTTGGTTTGGCGGCTGAAAGCCCGGATGAAACAGTTTATGCTTTTTGGCATCCCACGTTTGAGGAATATTTTGCGGCGCTGGCTGTTGACCGGGATTATTTCTTGCCTCGTAATCATGTCGATACTCCTGTTTCTGGCAAGCGCTATCGCATTTTCGAGCCACAGTGGAAAGAGGTGATTTTGCTATGGTTGGGTCGAGAGGAGATTGAACAAAAGCAGAAACAGGAAAAGCAGAAACAGGAATTTATTGATGCTCTGGTCAAGTTTGAGGATAGGTGTGGTGATTTTTATAAGTACAGAGCGTATTTTATTGCGGCTGCTGGAATTGCAGAGTTTAAGGACTGTAGCTATACAGATGAGATTGTAGAGCGAGTTATCGAATGGAAGGTTGGCGATCTTAACGCTAAAAATAATAACTTTTACCTACGTAATCCGATTCAAAATGCAGCGACAGCAGCTCTATTAGAGACGCACTGCGAGAACCTAGTTAACACACTAAATAAGTGGCTAAACTATAGCCAAATAGAGAAAAAATTTCCAGATATTGCTATGCTCCTTGTCCAAGTGGCTCCTGGCCATTCAGATGCAATCCGAATTCTCGTTAACTATCTAGATTATCTTCAACAAGAATTCCAGCATTCCAAAATAATTAATTTTGACCATCTCCCTGTTATAGAGCATTTGAGAAAGTTTAGTGCTGGTCATCCTCTTGCAACTGCTGCTCTGGCTGAGCGGTCACAAAACCAACAACAAACTAAGCCAATCCCTTCAGAGTCGGATATCAGTCGGCTCAATCTTTCTACCGGCAATGACAAATTTGAAAATTTTATTCGACTGAGACAAGAAATAGATATAAAGAAGGTTGAGAAAATAATTGGGAGATTAGATGATATCTCTACCTTAATTATACTTTTGGAAAGAAAGCCTATCCTCAATACATATTCTCAAGATTGGGAAGATATTAATACTCTAATTGAGGTTTTGAACAAACTAGATACAAGCCGCAACAGTGTTTGGTATGATTTAACAGGAGCTATAAACTTATTTGCGGTCGATAGATTAGCAGAAATCGCTTCTATTCAATCTAGAGTTGTGTATACGCTAGAAGAAATACTGAACTCTAACAATAACATACATATCTGCCAAAAAATTACTTGGGTTTTGGGAAAGGCTGCGTCTAAAAGTATAGACGCAACAAAAGTTGTAGTTAAGCTTTTGACGACAACTCATGAGCAGATCATCGCAAGGGAGGCACTCTATTTCTTAAAAACAATCCTTAACAGCAATTTGCTTGCCATAGTCGTCATTGGTTTAAAAGACTATATAGAAGATTCAGAAGCATATGAAATTATTTGGCATTGCGCTCAAAATATGCCCTACCCCGACTTCTATCAAGCTTGGCACCAAGACACCATTCCCAACTCCGCAACAGCAAGCCTCAACATAGCAAACTTACCCCAAATCCTTGCCGAAGCCATTAACGAGCGAGCTGATTTATGCAGCAAAGTCAAACTAATTTGCCTCGACAGTGACAAATTCGGTAATCCCGAAAATCCCGCTACCAAAATTTACAACGAAATGCGCTTACAAGGTTGTGACAAAAGTGAAGATAGTAAACCAAAAACAATGGCAGAATTACAAGATTACTGGGATAACTTAAGGATAGAAAGCGAAATTCCTCTATTTTTCATCTGCTACGATTCCACCGCACTCTCGGCCACACCCACAGGATTTAGCGATTCATTTCTGAAAGCTTTAAGCAAATTCGATCGCGCGATTTGTGTGGTGTGCGAACAAGGAAATATTCCCTTACCAACTTTTTCACCCAGCCAACCCGATTTAGTCGCTGCTATTGTAGCATGGATTCGGCGAAGTATACTATAAAATAGACATCCTATTTAAGAGCCGATCGACAAAGCAGGAACTACGACACTTACAAAGACCGAGTATAAATATATAGAACTCAACGAAGACAATGTTCCCATCATAGCCGGAACTACGATGAAAGTCGTTGAATTAGTCGAAGCTGAGATAGCTTATGGTTGGAGTCCAGCAGAATTACACCTCAATCATCGCTACTTGACTATGAGCCAAATTCTTTCTGCCTTAGCTTATTATTGCGATCGCAAACAAGAACTCGATGCAGAAATCAAGCGACGATAAGAGTATGTTAAACAGGCAGAAATTGAAGCTGGCGAATCTCCTTTTGCTGCTAGACTACGTGTTCAAGGGCTATTGCCTTTGTAGCTTCCCTTACATTCAACCCTTGACACAAACCACCTGCTTCAAAGTCGCCACAACTTCCACCAAATCCGACTGCTGACTCATCACCTCATCAATCGGCTTATAAGCCCCCGGAATTTCATCTAAAAATTGCTCATCTTTCCGGCACTCAACCCCCTCAGTCTGCCGCACCAAATCATCCAGAGTGAATACATTCTTCGCTTGAGTGCGAGACATCAAGCGCCCCGCACCGTGAGAACAGGAACAATAACTTTCCGCATTACCTTTACCCTTAACAATAAAAGACTTCGCCCCCATCGAACCCGGAATAATCCCGTAATCCTCTACATCCGCGCGCACCGCACCCTTGCGAGTCACATACACATCTTCCCCAAAATGCACCTCTTTTTCCGCGTAATTGTGGTGGCAATTCACCTCTAATAACGGCTTAACAGATTTGCCGCCCGCGACGTGCTTTTCCACAATTCGCTTAAACCGATTCATCATCACATCGCGATTAAAACGAGCATAATCTTGCGCCCACTGCAAATCGTGCCAGTAAGCCGCAAACTCCCGCGTACCCGCCACAAAATAAGCCAAATCTTTGTCAGCTAGATTAATTTCTGCTAGTTTAGCTAAATGTTTAGCAGTCTCGATGTGCTGCTGTGCGAGCAAATTTCCTATGCCGCGAGAACCGGAATGCAGCATCAGCCAAACAAAGTTTTCAGTATCAACGCAAACCTCAATAAAATGATTACCGCCGCCGAGGGAACCCATTTGTTTTAAGGCTTTATTGTTTTGGTGCTGCACACCTTGATGAAGTTCCTTAAACTCGCCCCATCCTTGCCAGTTGGTGACAGTTTTTTCTACTTCCTTGTTTTCCGCAAATCCCACGGGAATTGCGGCTTCGATATCGAGGCGAATTTGTTTGAGTTTACCTTCTAATTTTTCAGCCTTGAATGGCATTTTAATGGCAGCCATCCCACAACCAATATCAACGCCCACAGCAGCAGGAATAATCGCTTCTTTTGTGGCAATTACTGAACCGACTAAAGCACCTTTTCCTAAATGTACGTCCGGCATTAGTGCGACGTGTTTGAATACAAAGGGCAAAGACGCTACGTTTGTGGTCATCTTGGTCTCTTTTTCGCCTAGGGCGTGATTTGCCCAAGATAATACTGGTTTTGGGGCTGAGATGTCTAATTTTTCGTAGGGCATTTTTGTTTAAGTTTGTGTTGCCAGGTTGTTATGTAGTATTATTGTAACATACAAGTTTCGGATGTCAAACACACCTGATATCAATTCCGGTTGCACCCGAATTATTGTTCACTGTTGACTGTTGACTGTTGAAAGAGGGGTCGAAAAACTGAATGATAGTTGAGTATTGACTGTTGATTCGATTTTACGCGCGACGATGCTAGCGGAGTTGATATTATTGACTAATTCTAGGCGTCTCAACAGAAGATCAAATGCAGTATCGGTATTGTTTGTGAGCTCTGCAGTCCGACAGGGGTTTTCAACCCCTACCTCATAGCAAAAGTCCTCTCAAAGAGAACTACAATTGATCGCACTTTCCATTGCTTTGTGGAACAGGCATCCTGGCTGTTATAGCTCATATTTTCTACAGTCGGTTAAAACTGATATCTTGCACCATTATCCATAATCCTTTCAGGGCGGGCTTTCCTGCCGAACCCCTACTCCCCACAAGAAAACTGATTCTGTGTGGAACAGGTCGGAAAGCCTGTTATTGAAAATGATGCAAGATATCCGGATTTTTTTACAAATTCGGAGTCTTTCTCGCCGTTTTCTGCAGCGGAATAGCCACCGCCTGCGGCTTCTTCTTCGCTGCAAACATCCCAAAGAAGTCGTGCAGCAAAATATAGAAACAGGGAATAATAAACAGCGTCAGCAAAGTTGCCAGCGACAAACCGGAAAACACCACCACACCCAAAGGTTGCAGAAACTCCGAACCCTCTCCAATTCCCAAAGCTAGGGGAAACAAACCCAAAACTGTAGTAATAGTTGTCATCAAAATCGGCCGCAAGCGCTGAGGTGCCGCCCTGAGAATTGCGGTTGTGCGATCGACTCCTTCATCTTCCAGAATTTGGTTCGCCAACTCGATCATAATGATGCCGTTATTCACCACAATTCCCACTAGCAAAATTGCACCGATCATCACCGTCGCACCGATCGCAGTTTTGGTCACATAAAGCCCGAATACTCCCGCCGCCAACGCCAGCGGCACTGTCAGCAAAATCACCAGCGGGTCAACCAAAGAATTGTACTGCACCGCCATCGCTACAAACACTAAAAAAGTCGCCAACCCTCCCAAAAGCTTGAGAGAAGTTTGCAATTGTTCATTAGTTTCAGCAGCCGCACTCGGCACAATTCTTACTCCTCGCGGCAACTTGAGTTCTGATAAAACTGCATCGACTTGCTGGACAGCATCGCCGAGACTTGCACCCTTATTCAAATTTCCGACAACTAAGAAAACTTGCCGCTGATTGAGACGCTGAATTTCTGCAGGCGCTTTGCCGAGAATAATATTTGCCACGTCGCTTAAACGGATGATGCTGTTATTGCCGCCCGATAATGGAATTTGTCCGAGTTGAGCAATAGATTTGACAGAAGTGCGATCGAACTGCACCCGCACATCTATTAATCGGTTTCCCCGCTGCAACTGAGTGGGAACAGCACCTTCAATTGCTGTCTGAATTGTCTCCCCAATATCTTGGGCTGTCAGCCCGTACACAGCCGCCCTTTCCCAGTCTGGACGAATTTGTACCTCTGACTGCGGCGGGTCTGCCTCCGGCCGAAACCGGGCTAATTTTACCTTCTCATCTAATGCTTTTAATATCTGACGGCCTGCTTCCTGCAATGATTCTTCAGTGTCCCCCTGAACCACGACATCAATTTCGCCACCCCGCACTGGAGAATTAGTTAAAACTAAACCCCTAATCGATTCTGGAACTAGCCGCAGACGAGTTCCTTTAGGAAGGTCAATTTTTTTCAATTCCTCAGTCATTCTTTCTGTAAAATCTGTGGTATTGGTACCTGATTTGAGCGTAATTGTGCTGCTTCCCCGGAGCAAATTTTCAACCGTATTGTTGCCGAACAGCAGCCCTCCCGCTGTCGTTAAAGTGTACTCTGTTTCTGGCTGTTCTAGTAAAATTTTATCGACAGCAGCAATCACTTTTTGATTTGTTTCCAAGTTAGTACCCGGAGGAAATGAAGCAAATAATCTGGCTTGGCTTGTATTAACTCTTGGCAAAATTTCTTGGGGAATTTGTCCCACCATCACCCAAGTGCCGCCACCTAAAATTACAAAAGCGAGGGCAATGATAATTAACCGCAAACCCAGCACTTTTGACAGCATTGAACCGTAGGCTCGCGTGCCGTTTTCAAAACCGCGGTTGAAATGTTTTATCGGCCCGAACTGACTGATACCGCTGGAATAAGACATTCCCATCAAGCGAGAAGTTAGCATCGGCACTACCGTTAAAGCTACTAGCAAAGACGCTGCTACTGCAAAGCTAATTGTCAAAATCAATTCGTTAAATAACAGCGAAAAGAAGCCACCGATCAGCAAAAATGGCAGCACTGATACTAAGTTGGCCGCTGTAGAGGCAACCATTGCTGATTCTACTTCTTCACTCCGCTCTACCGACTCTTCTATGGTGCGTTCTTTTCGATCTTTGATTCTGCCTTTTTTCAGATGAGGGTTGCTGTCTAGACCGACTACAATATTTTCTAAAATAACTACGCTGGTATCGATCGCCTGACCGATTCCTAGCGCTAAACCGCCTAAACTAAATAAATTCAGCGACATACCGAACAGCCGCATTAAAATAATGGCTGCTAGAGTACACAGAGGAATAGTCAGAGAGATAATCAGGGTTTGTCTCAGGGAGCCTAAAAAGAACAAAACTGCGATCGCAGCCAGCACTGCCCCTGAAACCCCCGCATTCGCCACATCGGCTAAGGAATTGCGGATAAATCTGGATTCGTCTAAGGTAGTAACTACGGTCATGTCCGCCGAAATTAAGCCGGACTCCTGCATTTCTTTGATGCGATTTTTCACTCCGTCTACAACAGTAATCGTGTTGGCGTCCGGCTGTTTCAAGATGCTAATTTTAACGGCAGGTTTTTGATTGAGAAAAACTTTTACTCGCTGTTCTTCCGTTCCGTCATTGACTTGGGCAAAATCGCGCAGGTAAACTCGTTTTGGCGGGTTGGAACCGGATACTTGAAAGGAAAGATTGGCGATTTCAGAAGCTGTTTTAAAGCGACCGATTGTGCGCGTCAGCGGTTCGTTAGATTCTTGCCGCAGCCGGCCGCCGGAAGTGTCTAAATTGCGAGCGCGCAAAGCATTAAAAACGTCGTTAAGATTAACTCCTAAACTTTGCAGTCGGTTCAGGTCAATATTAACTTGAATTTCTTCTTGAACGCCACCGGAAACGTCAACCGAAGCTACTCCTGGAATAACGTTAATTTCCCGGGCTAATTCGTCATCGGCAAATACCCGCAAATCTACCCCTTGTCGCGAGTCTGAAGTCAGGGCAAATTCGTAAACCGGCTGTTGAGAAGGGTCAAATTTAAACAGATTTGGCGATTCAACCGTATCGGGAAGTCGGTTGCGAATGCGGTTGACGGAGGCTGTAGCGTCATTAAGAGCCTGGTCAATATCGCCACCCGGTCTGAAGAATAAATCGACGCTGACTTGTCCTTCGCGGGTGCGGGAAAAAACTTGCGTGACTCCTTCTGTTGCGGAAAGTCCTTGTTCGAGGGGGCGGGTAATTTCGTCAACGGCGACTTCTGGGGAGACTCCGGGGGCGTCTAAGCGAACGCTGATGCGGGGATAGGTGATGGAGGGCAGCAAGTCAACGGGCAGTTGGGTTATGTAGAAAATGCCCACGACTATAATGGCAAGTGTCAGCATGAGGGTGCCGATGTGGCGGCGAATGGCGGTCGCGCTAATACTGAATCCGGTTTTGTCGGGAGTCATTCGATTTTAGATTAAAGATTAAAGATTAAAGAATTGAAAAGTTTACCCCGTCAGCCAGCCTGCAAAGGAATGAATCGCCGGGCTGGCAACTAAATTGTTTTCGGTCAGGCTTTATTGTGTATCGGGAGTGAGAGAATATTTCCGCTCCGCACCTGACAAGTAGTATAATAAATTTTAATAAATTGTGAAAAATGTTTTTTTGAATATTCCTTTAGAGGTAGTCGATCGCCCAAAATGCAGATTGGCACAAATTGCGATCTGATTTTTTATCGATAGAAAGCAATTGCGATTTACCGCTATAGTGGGGGTTGGTTTACTATATTGTTGGTCCTACCCACAGATGGGTTGTAAAACCCGGCCCTATAGTCTTATTCGGCGTTGCTGATTTACGGTATGAAACGCTAAATAAGCCAGTCATAGAAACCAGTATCCACAAAGCTGGGGGATTTTCAACTTATTTTTTTCATACCCTGATTAAACAACGCCAAATTTCTTTCTGGTGATTTATTTCCCTTCACCACCTTTCTTAAAAAAACCCGGTTTTTTCAAGAAACCGGGTTTTTCCCACTCAAACGGCGTGTTTTCGATACCAATCAATCGTATTCTTCAATCCTTCCTTAAACTTCACCTCCGCAACAAAACCAAACTTTTCCTTAGCCCTTTCCGTATCCAAACAGCGGCGTGGCTGACCGTTCGGTTTGTCTATTTCCCAAACAATTTCTCCCTCAAATCCCATCAATTCGCAGATCATTTCCACTAAATCGCGAATTTTAACTTCGCTATTCGTTCCCAAATTAACCGGGTCAGATTCACTGTAAGATTGAGCCGCCATCACAATTCCCCGCGCGGCATCTGTGGAATACAAAAACTCGCGACTAGGGCTGCCGTCACCCCAAACTGGGAGTGTTTTGTCTCCTCTTTCTTGCGCTTCGTGGACTTTGCGGATTAATGCGGGGATGACGTGGGAACTTTTCGGGTCAAAGTTATCTTCCGGGCCGTACAGATTTACTGGTAGCAAGTAGATACCGTTGAATCCGTACTGCTGGCGGTAGGATTGCAGTTGCACTAATAAGGCTTTTTTCGCTACTCCGTAAGGTGCGTTAGTTACCTCTGGATAGCCGTTCCAGAGGTCATCTTCTTTGAAAGGAACTGGGGTGAAGTTGGGATAAGCACAAATGGTGCCGACGCAGACAAATTTTTCAACTCCTGCTTCGTAGGCGGCGTGGATTAGTTGCACGCCCATCATCAAATTATCGTAAAATAATTCAGCGGGTTTTAGTTGGTTTAAGCCGATGCCGCCGACGTGGGCGGCGAGGTGAACGATCATATCTTGTTTGTCGGCGGCGCGCTTACAGTTTTCCATGACGCGAAGGTCGCAGTCGCGCGATCGAGTTACGGAAATTTTATCAGCATCGGCCCCTGCTTTCACTAGCTGGTCGATTACCTGACGGCCCAAGAAACCGGCGCCGCCAGTGACTAGAATGCGTTTGCTGCTTAAATCCAAGCTTGTCATAATTTTAGCCTCGGGATTTTGAATAAGGGTCGATCGACAATTTCAATTCTAAAATTGTTGCTTTAGCAAAAAAAGCTTTCAGCTACAGGATGAGGTTGCCCACAAATTTGTTTTAGCAGCAGATATGGACAATTTGCGCCGTGCACACCCGAAAGTTAGATATAAGTGCCGTGAGTGCTCAACTATCATTTTAATGTTTTCTTTAGCCCGCATAGCCGAAAATTTTGCGAGCAATTAAGCTGGTTCTTTGAATGCCGATCCTGTTAATAGCTGTAACAACCATCTGATCATCAGTTGTGAAGTGCTTGCAGGGGCTATCCCCCGGTGCGGGCTTTTCGCCAAAGGGGTAGACACGGGGCCCGACCCCTACAAATTGTTCGCACTGACGGCGTGGTTTAGCGACTTAATCAAATCCGTTGCCCGAACCTCGACCTTGCTGGTCTAAAGCTTTCATGTCAGCATCTACCATTAAATGTACTAACTCCTGAAAAGTTACAGAAGGTTCCCAATTTAATTGCTGGCGCGCCTTAGTCGAATCCCCAATCAAAAGTTCGACTTCTGCAGGCCGCAAGTAGCGTTCGTCAAACTCTACATATTGTTGCCAATCTAAATTGACGTAAGTAAAAGCCAAATCGAGAAATTCCTTAATAGAATGGGTCTCGTTGGTAGCAATGACATAATCGTCAGGCTTGTCTTGTTGCAGCATCAGCCACATCGCCCGCACGTAGTCTTTAGCATAGCCCCAGTCCCGCTTAGAATCGAGATTGCCCAAGTAAATCTTTTTCTGCTTGCCGGCGACTATTCTGGCAACGGCGCGAGTAATTTTGCGAGTTACAAAAGTTTCGCCACGGCGGGGAGATTCGTGATTGAACAAGATGCCGTTGCAGGCAAAAAGTCCGTAAGACTCGCGATAATTTACTGTTTGCCAGTGCCCGTAAACTTTAGCGCAGGCGTAAGGACTTCTGGGATAAAAAGGAGTTGTTTCCTTTTGCGGAACTTCCTGTACCAAACCAAACATTTCCGAAGAACCTGCTTGATAGAACCGCACTTCTATGCCGGTGCGGTGCTGATAGTCCCGAATTGCTTCTAGCAGCCGCAATACTCCCATCCCTACTGTGTCAACCGTATATTCCGGCGAGTCAAAACTGACTCGAACGTGAGATTGAGCGCCTAAGTTATAAATTTCTACCGGCTGAACTTCTTCCAATATCCGGCGGAGAGTCGTGCCGTCCGTCAAGTCGCCGTAGTGTAGAAACAGGCGCGCACCCTCGCTGTGAGGATCGACATAGATGTGGTCAATTCGATCGGTATTGAAACTAGAACTGCGCCGGATAATGCCGTGAACTTCATATCCTTTCTCTAACAGTAATTCGCTCAAGTAGGAGCCGTCTTGACCTGTAATACCTGTTATTAGCGCTCGCTTACGTTGCGTCATCTGATTTTCCTTTGACAGGCTGTGTTAATTCACAATAAATTTTTTGGCAGAGGCTGTTGCTCCCTGCCGGCCGTATTCTCAAACTCTACGTTAACTGCTTTATAAAACTTACTCAAACTTAACTTTAGTTACCTAAAGCCAGTTGAAGTTTACTTCCTACGCTGTTGGGTAGTGGGCTATCCCAAGATAAGTAGGCTATCCCCCTTAAGCCAAAGGTTATAGAGTTAAGTTTAACACCTAAACCTAAAGTAGTCTATCTAGAAGAACTGATCTTTCTAGATGAATAAGAGATAGGTTTATTTAAGTATTTGCCCCTTTAGTTAAGTAAGCTCACAATTGTGCGATCGGCATCTAGGAACTGTTTTGTTTTGACAAAGAGTTTGTCGCTGATTGTCAGTAGTCAGCATCAGTGGTCAGTAACAAATAAAACTAACTACCGATGGCTGACTGCGGACAAAAATTAATATGCGCCGTTATTTTTGGGAAAAATCACAACTCCAATTGTTTTGAAAACAATCCACATATCCATCCAAAGGTTTTTGTCATTTGCGTAATAGAGGTCGATTTGGACTCGGCGGGGATACGGAATGTCGTTGCGACCGGACACTTGCCACAAGCCTGTAATTCCAGGTCTTATGGTGAGAATTTTGTTGATGTGACGACCGTATCTCGGCAGTTCTTCTTCAACTAAAGGTCTCGGTCCGACGACGCTCATATCTCCTTTTAAAACATTCCAAAACTGGGGAAACTCGTCTAAACTGGTCATTCGTAAAAATCTTCCAATCCAGGTAATTCGAGGGTCTTGTTTCAGCTTGAAATTGTCCTCAAACTCTTGACGCAAATGCGGAGAATTTTCCATGATTTCCAGCAATATATCGTCCGCATTTTCCACCATCGTTCTGAATTTAAGGCAATAAAACCTTTTACGGTTTTTGCCTACTCGTTCCTGTACGTAAAAAATAGGACCGGGCGAGCTTAAGGCGATTAAGAAAGCCAAAAGCAGGTAAACCGGAGCAAACAGGATCAGAACCGATAAGGAAAACAGGATGTCAAATAACCGCTTGAAAAGTTCTCCGTCGAGGCTCTGTAGAGAACGACTTATGCGTCTATCTCCTTGCAGGACAGACCCAAAACCGCGTCTTGCGATCGCTCGAATTACCTTGCCGGAGATTAGTTGGCTGTCGGCAGTCATCTTACTCCTTCACTTCACACCACACACAGTCCTGATCATAAAGCCTCAAGACGCTTTGTTCTCTCAATTATGTTTCCAATACTCAATTTTCTGCCTTCTGAAGGCTTCAAAAGGCACAAGGAAGAAGGAAGAGGGCTTCTGGCGGCAGAAGGAAAAAGGCACAAGGCACTTATGCAGAGGTCTTCTGAAGGCACTTATACAAAGGCAGAAGGGAGATTGTCCCGCTATCGGGTTCTGGCACTCTCAAGCCCCAGACTCGGTAAAATCACGGGAGTGAAATTCCTGATAGCAGCGTTCCACAAAAGCTAGATAGCGCTGCCCAAAAACTTCGGGGGCAAACTGTTCAGCGCGCAACCTGCAGATTTCTGGCCGAAATTTGCCTTGCAACTGTTCAAATTCCTTGACAGCTTCGACTAATGCTGCTGCGGTTTGGGAGGAAAAAAATAAACCAGTCCCTGTCTCTGGGTGTTGGCGAATGTCGAGCACTGTCTCCAAAGCGCCCCCTGCTGCATAGGAAATTACTGGTGTTCCGCAAGCTTGAGCCTCTACCAAAGCTATGCCAAAATCTTCGCAAGCTGCATATACAAAGGCTTTCGCCTCTGCCATGTACTTTTCAACTATGGAGGCGGGCTGCCAGCCGAGCACTTGCACGTTGGGTTTGGCGATTTGCCGAATCATTTCTAATTCTGGCCCGGTGCCGATGACAATTAGAGTATGCCCGAGTTGATTGAATGCTTGGACGATCGCACTTACGTTTTTGTAACTTACTAACCGACAAACTGTGACGTAAAAGTCTTGTTTTTGTCGCATCAAGGAAAATCGCTCGATATTTACCGGCGGATAAATCACCTGGGCCCGCCGCCGATAGCACCGCCAAATTCGGCGCGCAGTGTGTTGAGAGTTAGCTATGAAATAATCAACACGATTGGCGGAAATTACGTCCCACTGCCGCAGTCGATGCAACAAATATCGCGTCAGCAGACCCTGGATGCCCCGTCCGGCTTTGCTGCTACGCAAATAGTCAAAAGTTAAGTCCCAAGCGTAGCGCATGGGAGTGTGGCAGTAGCAGACGTGGAGTTGCTGGGGACTGGTGAGGATGCCTTTGGCGACGGCATGGGACGATGAGAGGATGATGTCGTATTCTCTCAGATCTAGTTGTTCGATCGCGATCGGCAGAAATGGCAGATATTTTTGGACGCCACTGCGGGCTGCGGGAAAGTGCTGCAAAAATGTTGTGCCAATCTGTCGCCCGAAAAGATAGCTTTCGGGATTAGCTGATTCAAAGTCGATGAGAGCATAGACATCTGCCTCGTCTACGTGTTTGAGAATTTCCTGCACTACGAGTTCTGAACCGCCAGTAGCTAACGGCGTCAACCATTCGTGAACTAGGGCGTATTTGAGTTTTTTCACTTGTATTTGTAGCCGATCAAACGATTTGTTAGCGCCAGTGCTGTCAATATTAGTCTTACTGAGGGATAACTTACGCAATATCCAGCCATCAACCAGGTTTCTATGTAGGTATCTAGGTCAAACCAAGGATTTTGGGAATAAACGGAGTTTTTGTCAAATCAACCACAGCAAAACAGCCCTTTCCAGCAGTGATTTCCCCGATAGTTGACAAGAAATACTATTAGGCGGAATACTGAAGGTGATTTGCGGGCGCCTAAATCTTCGGAATCGGCGATCTGCTCAATATGGTGTGAGGAAAAAATGTCCAAATTTTTGTGGAAGGGACTTTTAATTAGTCCCGCTGTATTGGCAGCAAGTTTAGTCGTATCTTCGACGGCGCTAGCAGTAGAGCAACCTGTAGAAATTGCCACGGCAGCTCAAGCTGATAAATTGCAATTAGCAGGTGCTGCAACCGAGGCAGCCAAGTCTGAGACAGCAAAGCCTGATACAGCCGAACCAGCGTCACTAGCTAGCAAATCAACTGTTGAAACTATTGAGAAAGAAAGTGCGAGCCTCTACAAGGGCTTCACTCACGATTTGATCGCCCCAGTTGCCGAACAAGCAAAAGCACCGGAAGTTGCAGCAGCAGATTTAGGCGAAACCAAACCCGCAGTAGCGCCCGCAAATTTAAGTCCCGAACAACCAGTCGCCGAGCAAATCCCCGCAGTAGCGCCCGCAAACTTAAGCGAAACGCAACCCCCCGCACCACTGGCTAATTTAAACGCAGAAAAAGCAGCCGCACAGCCCGATCAGATTTCGCAATCCACTGATTCAAGTGCCCAACCTCAAGCACAGTCTTATCTTTTAGAACAAATCAACCAATACAGCACAGAAGGCAGTAGCAGCGAAGATGCGGCCGGCCAAGTAACATCTGTGTCGCAACTTTCCGACGTTCGGCCCACCGATTGGGCGTTCCAAGCTTTGCAGTCTCTAGTAGAGCGCTACGGGTGCATAGCTGGCTATCCTGACGGCACTTTTCGCGGCAACCGGGCGATGACTCGCTACGAATTTGCAGCAGGTTTAAATGCGTGTTTGGATAAAGTTAGCGAGCTGATTCAAGGCGGTTCCAGAAATCTGGCGACGCGAGAAGATTTGGCTTCTGTGCAAAGGTTGCAAGAAGAATTTGCGACGGAATTAGCAACTTTGCGCGGCCGCGTCGATGTTTTGGAAGCGCGCGCCTCTGAATTAGAAGCAAATCAGTTTTCAACTACGACTAAACTCAACGGCGAAGTGATATTTGGTTTGGCCGGTATCGCCAGGGGAGATGATGCCGAGGGCCGCGAAGCTGATAAAGCCACGGCTTTTGGCAGCAGGGTTCGGATCAATTTCGACACGAGTTTCTCTGGAGAAGATTTGCTGAGAACTCGATTGCAAGTTTTAAATTTGGGTTCGTTTTCTACTAATAATACGAAAACCGCTGAAGGAGAATTGCGGTTTAATGCCGGGCCTTTTGCCGAGGCTAGCAATACGGTAGGTTTAGATGCGCTGCTTTACCAATTCCCTATCGGCAAAAGCACTACTGTAATTCTCGAAGCCAACGCCGGCGCTGCTGATGATTTTGTTAACACTGTCAACCCTTACTTTGACGGAGACGGCAGCTACGGCGCTCTTTCTAACTTCGGTACTCGCAACCCAATTTACTATTTGATAGGGGGTTCTGGCATCGCTATGCGGCATCAGTTTGGGGAAAAACTCGAACTGAGTTTGGGATATATGACCGGCAATGCTGCGGACCCGACGCGGGGAAATGGTTTGTTTAACGGCTCTTACGGCGGTTTGGCTCAGTTGACTTTTACACCGAGCGACAGCATTGCTTTAGGTTTAACTTACGTTAATTCCTACAACGTCGTCACCGGTACCGGCAGCAATGCTTCTAATTTCCCGGCGCGTCTGGCTTCCTTCGGGCTCGACAGCGATAGCAATATGCCAGTTTCTAGCAATTCCTACGGGGCGCAAGCTTCGTGGCAGTTGAACCGGAGATTTGCAATTGGCGGTTGGGCGGGTTACACCAACCAGCGCATTTTATCCAACTTGACTACTCCTACCGGTTCTGTGCAGCGGGGGGATCAAAAAATCTGGAACTGGGCAGTTACTTTGGCTTTTCCCGATTTGTTGAAAGAAGGAAATGTGGCGGGGATTATCGTAGGTATGGAGCCGCGGGTAACGAGTTCTACTAACCGGACTTTGCCGGAAGATAAGGATACTTCGCTGCACGTTGAAGGTTTCTATCAGTTTAAGTTGAGCGACAATATTTCTATCACTCCTGGTCTGATTTGGCTGACTGCTCCCGACCACAATAAGAATAATTCTGATTTGGTGATTGGGGTTGTCAGAACGACGTTTACTTTCTAGGAGCGGGTTTAAGGTTTTAACAAAAACGACCAGCTTTAGCAAAAGCTGGTCTGCACAAATAGTTAAATCCGTTGTGTTCCCACAGTGTTTTTCTCACAGTGAGGAAACCCAAGTTGCACGTTTCTTTGCAAAGGGTTCTAAAAGAAATATCATCTCTCTTAAGTGGTATTATAACAACAAAATTTAATTTTCTGTAATAAAACTTTACATTACAGACGAATTTTAATTTTTAGGAGACGATCGCACTTTCGGTCACTTTGTATAATACAGCCTGGGTTCAAAAACCCGGTTCCTGCCTAGGTTTATCGGTTGCAAACCCTTTCTTATGGGTAAAAACGAGGTTTCGACGGCCGATAAACCCTTTATCTCACTTTATATAAATCAAGCAGGAGCTTGCTGCGGTCTCCCCCAGACAATCCGCTCCTGCTTGTATACAACCATACCCGGTTTTGCGCCTTTGGGCTTGTATACATATTTCGGTTCTGTATAAACCACCGGAACTTGTTCGCTGTGGCGGGCGCGACTGTAATAAGCAGTCATATCGGCTGCAAATTGCAAATCGGTTTCTTCAGCCACAGTACCGGGTTTGAGACGCAGCAAAGCGTGACTTCCGGGAATCTCTAGGGTGTGGAACCACAAGTCGTAGTCGTTGGCTGTGCGAAAAGTGAGTTGGTCGTTTTGGCGGTTGTTGCGCCCGATTAATAATTCAAAGCCGCTGGGGGTTTGGTAGCGGTGAAATTCGATCGCAGCATTTTTGTCGGTACTGCGGTAATCTGGTACGTCTAGATATTTTTGCTGGATCAGTTCTTCGCGGATTTCGGCGAGGGTTTGCAAATCTTGGCTGTTGCGGTAGGTTTCCAACACCGAAAGTGCGACTTCAACTTGTTCTAAATAGTCGATTTCTTCCTGTACGGCGCCTAACAAAGGTTCTACTGCAATGCGAGCTCTTTTAAGTTTTTGGTGTTTTTTGTAGAGGGCTTGAGCGTTTTGAACGGCGTTTTTTTCCGGGTTTAGGGAAATGATAACTGGTTTTTCGGTTTCAAAGTCGGGGAGAGAAATTGATTTCATTCCCGGTTCCCAATGCTGCAAGTTTGCCATCAGCAAGTCGGCTTGGGATTTGTGGGTGTCTGCGTCTGCTGATTGCTGCAAGCGTTCTTTAAATGTGTTGGCTTTGAGGCGCAGTTTTGCCAGGACGTTGTTGAGTTTTTGGGTAAGCTGATGTCGCAGTTGGGCGAATACTTCTTGATTGATTTCGCCTGTGTAGTAGCTGTTAAGTAATTCTTGAACGGAAGAGTAGGAAGAAGGAACAGAGGAGTTAGATTCGTTTCCAGGTTCTAACTCTTTTACATCCGGTGCGGGCCAATCGATTACGGTGTAGCCTTCGGGGGTAAAACTCGGGTGAAATTTCGAGTTTTCTAGGCATTGCAGCCAGTATAGCCAGCGCTGGAATAGTTGCTGCCAGTCGTCGGGATTCAGGCTGTCGGTGGATTGTTCGGGGTCTAAAGAAGCCGATCGAATCATTGACAAAACTAAGGCTTTACTCGTCCCTCGGTAATTCTTCAACAGATTGCCCTTTAATTGCCCAGGAACCAGGCTGATTCGTGATTGCCAGCGGTTTTGAGATTCGCTCAGACTCGGCACTGCATCGGTCAAAGACGGGGGCATTTCGTAGGGTTGCCCGGTTTGGATGGGACGGACGGTGGACTGTTTGGCGCTGACTTGGTGGGCGCAGGTGACAACGAGGTTGTCTTGGGCGGTGAGGATGACGTTGCTATACTTGCCCATGATTTCGGCGTACAGGTGCCAGAGGGCTGGTTCTCCGGGGCGTTTGGCGAATTGCAAGTCTATGACTCTTTCCCAGGGGGAGACGGGGGCGATGGAAACTAAGGCTAAACCGCTGAGTTGGTGCCGCAGTTGTTCGCTGAAGGTGAAGGTGTCGGGAATGCGGGGCGGAGGGTCGCCGACGCAGATGCGGGCGGCCACAGGATGCCAAGAAAGGTCTATCCAGCCGCGCCCTTTCATGGTGCGGAAGGCCAGGGACACGGTGAAGCGATCGCGCTGGTAGACTTGTTCTAAGCGCGCTGGCAGCCATTGGGCTCGCAGTTCGCTGCAAGTGGCGGTTAAAGTTGTAAAGTCTACGGGTTGCACGGTATTCTCAGGGCGATCGAACTATCTATTTCTATGCTGACAGATATCGGTCACATTTTACTAACTATATAAAATTATTGTTTACTCTTGCTTCGCGTCCTTCGCTAGGAAAGCTCTTCAATAATTTCGTTAACAAATAACAAATAACTAATAGACATCTGCTAAAAAGCAGATTTTGAATAGGCACCGTGCCTGTTCCACAATAATTTTGGGAGATGTCTAATAACAACTATAGCAATCCTAAATGATTATCAAGACTAGGATACAATTATATGCAATACTTGATTGTGACAATAAAAAGATGAATAATTTAAAACTGCCCCTCAAAGATATGGAAAAGGAAATAACTCAATTAGAATCTTTCATTAAAAGTGATATCGATGCAAGAGAACTTAAACGAGCCATAGCTGTAAGGATGGCTGTCGAAGGCAAGTTCTACCATGAGATTAGCAAAATTCTCGGTGTAAGTGAATTTTTTGTTGGTCATTGGAAAAAACAATTTCAAACCAAAGGCATCGAAGGAATCAAGCTAGGGCATAAAGGGTCAAAAGGGTATTTAACAGCTCTACAAAAGACTGAAGTAATTGAGTGGCTAAAGAATAAAGAATATTGGAATTTAGATGAGCTGGTTACTTATGTAGAGCGAGAGTTTGGTGTGATATATAAATCAAAACAGAGTTACTATGAACTTTTCGAGCGGGCGAAAATTAGTTGGAAAAAAACTCAAAAAATCAATCCTAAATATGAGGTCGAACTGGTAAAAAAAAAGAGGGAAGAAATTAACAATATTTTATTCAAAAACAAGGCGGGCATAGAATCCGGGCAAATAATAGTATTA
>NZ_JAUBQX010000114.1:0-2202 GCF_036701505.1 Microcoleus sp. Pol11C2 | reverse complement strand
TTCATTTTTTTTGTCATAATCAAGTATTGCATATAATTGTACCGTACTCATGATAATGATTTAGGATTGCTATAGAGCGCTTGCACTTTCGCAAGAGGTCTATTGTTTTGCCATCGATGGCTATGACTTCTAGCTCCAATTTTTGGGTAATTGAATTTACCCAACTCAAAAAACACTCTTGAAACTGCTTCGGTTCAATTCGAGCAAATACTCGACTAAATGTATCATGAGAAGGAATTCCATTCGGCAGTTCTAGAAAACCTTTTAGCCATTCATGTTTAGCTTTTCCATAGAGTTCTCTTGCTCCCCATCCATCCGCACCGCTGATGACAGCTAGAATGGCAATGGCTACAATATCTATTAGTAAATGCTCTTTACTTCTTTCTATTCTTGGATCTGTCAATTCCTCAAAATGGTTCAAAAAACTAACGTTCAATAAGTCGGTCGGATTCGATACACTTATTGTTTTTTGTTGGGAAGTTAAAGTCGAAGTAAACCCTTTCACCATAGAGCGCACCTATGAATTACGTACTTGATTTAGCTAAATACTTTATCTTATCATGTTTTAGGTTGAAATTAAGATGCGTTTACCCTGGCAGATGAATGACAACTAGAGAGTTAATATTTGGCTAAATTTAAGGCAATCAGACTGGCATTAAAATGAAAATCCAGCCGTGGTAAATGACGAGCTTGACAATCAGACAATCCCGTAAATTGTTTAGCATCACGAAAAATAAATTCAATCTGGAAGCGAGCCTGATAATATTTAACAATTTGCTCAGGTGGTAAATGAATATCAGTGTTAAATAATAAACAATTTTTGATTTTTCCATTGGCTTGAACCTCAGAGATACAAGCCAAACTAATTTGGCAATTCAAACAACAACTCCCGACCACTAATGTATATAATGAAACTCCCGGTTTTATTTGTTTAACAAACTTAAGATGACTCAGATCTTGGCAGTCAACCTTACCATCCTATTTGCGAGGTGCTCCCAGTTTATTTTGTTCACCTGTATAGAGATAGCGTAGGTTAGCATCAGCTCTCAGCTTGCCAATAAAGTCTAAATTCAACTCCCGCACAGCCTCCCAGAATTTAGAGCGATAATAATAGCCATCAGCCACCAAATAACGTACAGAAGTTGGGAAGAAACAACGAGTATTCTTTAGATGTTGTGCATAGTCATCAACTCTTGTGAGGTCAGGCGTTGAGCTTTGAGAGTCCGGTTTTTTGCGAGTTTTTTTTGACCTGCTATTATTCGGTTTTTGTAGCAGTTTTTTCACGGGCTTTATTTGAGGACGTGATGGAGTTTGTTGCACGCTTAAGCTATAAGATAAACGAGTCTCAATTTCGAGAATAGAAATCACAGAAATTTCCAATCGCTGTTCCTATTTACCAGCTACACCATTATAAAAATAAGTTTTACCGTCAGTTTTTTTGCCACTTTTTGTTAAGAAAGAACAATCAATAACAGCAAGGACGGTGTGTTCAGGATTTAAGGCTTTTTCGAGGAAATATTGATTAAATTGTGGAAAGTTAAAGCTTTTGAGAAAGTGACGACGGTAGGTTTTTTCGCTCAAATAACTATAACGACTGAGATTCGTGAAGTTGACTTTACCATAGACGAGCAAAATAGTTGAGAACAAAGTGATTAAAAACTTCTTTTGGGGTTGACTAATCCCTGGCATTTGTTGTAAGATGGATTCCATAACATTCATAAGGCAATCTGTTGAGCTTGTGTGTTTTTATAGCTTAACCTCAAAGAGTGCCTTTTTTTCTGTTTGTTTTGGGTTCAGATTGCACTCACTTTTTTTACTTCTCTGTTTTATGGCGCTCGTATCTTTCTTTAAAAACTGTCCGAAGTATTGGTGAATCATTTAGGATTGCTATAGCTCAGAACAAGTCCGGGAAAGACCTAAAGACTATCAAGATCAGAAAAAGTGCTACTCAGGAAAGAAGAAAAATCATAGGCGGAAAAATCACTTGATTATCCTACAAAATAGAAGAGAGATAGTGGATGTTATAGTGGGGAAACCAGGATCCAAGAGCGATATTAATCTCTTTAGAGAGGGTGCATCTCACTTTTGCGAATGTGTCAAAAAAGAGTTAAAATGAAAAAGCTAGTAAAATCGTCAAATAAAGATGAGGTAAATAAAATGACACCTTCAGACCAACAACAGCTAAAAGCCCACTTAAAAGCG
>NZ_JAUBQX010000058.1:0-38253 GCF_036701505.1 Microcoleus sp. Pol11C2 | reverse complement strand
GCTTAACTGCTTATCAAGCTATTCAACAAGCCCTCTCTATTCATGGCTCCCTTTTTTCCCCTAGTTGAGCAATTACACTTGCTAAGTTAAATTCAGCCGGAATCGGAGCAATTGTTGCGAGACTGCGCTCCATGCTGGCAAATTGATTTGTGTTTAAAATTTGTCGTAGTTCGTCATTTTCCTGGATAATTAATTTAACGTTTTTCAGATAGTTTTCTGCGACTTGTTCCCAACTAAACGTATGGGGAAGCGGGGCAACTGATTGCTCCTGAAAAATATTAGCCGGTACAATCCGAGTGAAGGTGGGTAAATGCTGTCTCACCGGATGTTGCAAGCGCAAATTTTGCCAGTGCTGTGCTAAAATACGATCGTCTAAGTATTTACAATTGCCTTGAAACGCAGTTCCCAAAACTTTCCTGACATCAGGTTGTTTGAGAAATTGGCGTAACGGTTGCAAGTATTGCTGGATCTGTTTTTTATCTAATTGCGATCGCTGCAATTCCTGCTCGAACAATATAATAAAGGATTTCAGGGCATCGCGAACTGCATTTTGAGCGAAGGGCTTTTTAGCAATTCCTTCAACCTCTTTAATACAACCTTTAAAAAAATCTTTAACGTAGTCGTCTAAAGCTGCTTTAGCCAAGTCTTGCAAAATAGGGCCGACTAATAACCAAACCAAACCCGCGCTGACTGGATCTACTATCATTGCTTTTTGCTCGATTTGTATACTTTAATTTGAAATATTATAGCGAGGCTGAAAAGTTTAGGTACGGGTAAGGACGCGAGACGATCGCCCATAAATATCAATAAATATCAACTTAATGCACTTTCCCGCACTCCGCCAGCGGTTTAAACCCCTGCCGGAGAGTGAAAAAGCGCATTATTATGCAGCTTACCTTGCCGGCGGCTTACTGTCAGTCGATCGCACTTTCCGGCGAATCAGCACACTCATCACCTGCTTCGGATTTGCCGCGCGCTGTAGGGGACTCCAATCGCCGACTTCAGCAAATCCCAGCCGGTACAAAGTAAGTATCGTTTCCCTGACACCCTGGGGCGAACCCACAACCGTTACCAGCACCACATCCTGTTCCGATACTGCTGCGGGCTCGGAATTTGGGCAATCAAATTCGTTTTCGTCGGGGACGAATTCCTGTGACATATTATGTTCTCCTGACTTTGGGTTTTCTAGGAAAACCCAAAAATCCAGCCGCCCCGCATTTCAACACACAGCAGGGCGGCCACAGAGAATGTTAAGATACTCCGTTAGCCTCCAGACTGCTAGTACCAGTTTGGCGGTTATGCTGTCCATTGCTGTTACCAGCAGCTTTGGGCAGTGCAACTAGATTTTTGGGCGACGCGGGCTGCCTCCTCTACAAGCAAAGCAACCTTTCACTTAAAAGCGTAGCCGCAGATGGGGGCCGCCGTCAATCCATTTTAGATTTTTGATTTTAGATTTTTGATTTGATTTTTGATTTGATTTTTGATTTTTGATTTTTGATTTTTGATTTTACCAAGCTCCAGCGTGGCAGAGCAGATCGGCTCTGCCTCCGTCTTGTTGAGAGTGTTTTGATGCGGAATTGGATAGTTATCAGATTAGAATCAATTTCAGAAGTGCGATCGACCCCGCTATCATCTGCAGTTTCCCCCCGCAGAACATATTTAAAATAGCGAGCAGCGGCGCTTTAAAGCTGCTTGCAAAAGAGTGTTGTACAGTTTTTCCTTAACAGTATAAGCTCCGAATCTTTCCAAGTGCGGATTGTTCATTTGAGCGTCGAAAAGCAGATAAGATCGATCGCGCAATCTCTCCACCAACTTCACCATCGCCACCTTAGAACCCTCGGGAATTCGGTAAAACATCGACTCCCCAATAAACGCACCGCCGATCGACAATCCTAAAATACCGCCCGCCAATTCGTCGCCGCACCAAGTCTCGAAGCTGTAAGCCCAACCGGCCTCATACAAAGCCCAGTAAATCTTCTTGAGCTCCCTAGAAATCCAAGTAGTTTCGCGATCGGCACAACCCTCAACCACTGCCCCAAAATCGCGGTTCACAGCCACCGAAAATCGATTTTGATTGATTTGGCGACGCAGGGATTTCGGATAGGTAAATCTTTCATCCAGGGGAATCAGCGCCCGCTGCCGGCTCGAATACCACCCCAAACTTTCCTCGCCCTCATTGGCCATCAAGAAATAGCCTTGCGCGTATCCTTGTATAATTGTCGGTATATCATATTGCATATATTTATCAGTTGTCATTTCTCAGTTAACTTTTCAAAGTCAACATTAGCAATTAGGAATAATCATGTCTGAAACCATTGAACCTATTACCTTACCCCCCGCCAAAAACCCCGAACAAGAAGGCCAATGGCTCCAACAAACGCTGCTGGCATGGCTAGACTCCGAGTTTATCCCAGAAGCAGCCAACCAGCAAATAGCTAAAAGAGCTGCCCAAATCTATGTCCGCCAGCGTATGGAAGGCGAAAACGACTTGGGCAGCCTCGTAATTGCGATCGTCACCGAAATGCAGGCCTATGATTTTTCTAAAAGCTTCTACGGCGAATTTGCGATCGCCAATGCCGTCAGCGACTTGTTACTCGAAAGTCTCGGCATCGATAAATGCTGCGGCCAGTGAAGCAAGAAGGAGAAAAATTTAACTCATAAGTCTGAAACAAAAATCAACCCCAAACCTAATCCTGCCGATTAATTGTGAGTTTTTTTCTTCTTCCTTCCTTCTTCCTTCTTCCTTCTTCCTTCTTTCTTCGTACTACCAGCTAGACTTCACAACACCGGGCAAAAGACCTTCGTGAGCCATTTCTCGCATCATGTTGCGAGACAGTCCGAAGTCACGATAGTAACCTCTGGGCCGTCCAGTTGCCCAGCAGCGGTTCCGCAAGCGAGTCCGCGAACTGCTGCGGGGTAGCTGTTGCAGTTGGCGGTGAATCGCCATTTTGTCCATCTGATTGGTAGCTTGGTCAAACTGGTCTTTCAGGTCTTCCCGCTTGTCGGCGTACTTGTCTACGAGTCTTTGGCGCTTTTTCTCGCGCTCGACCATGCTCTTCTTAGCCATAATCTGTTGATATCCTTAGATAAATCACAATCTACTATTTTACTATATTTTGGTGATTTCGGATCTCTTTTATTTGAATTATTTCTTTTGTTAACAAGATTTTTAGCAACAGGCAAGATGCCTGTTCCACAATTACTCAACATTTTTAGCAACAGGCAAGATGCCTGTTCCACAATCACTCAACATTTTTGTCGTACAGGCATCTTGCCTGTACTTAACCTTGGTGCAACACCAAACTATTAGCAAAAGGGTAGACATCTGCAATAACTCAACATTTTTGTGCTACAGGCATCTTGCCTGTACTTAACCGTGGTGGAAAACCTAACTATTAGCCGAAGGGCACAAATCTGCAAGTTCGCAAATATTGCAAACCGGATTTCTCGCATTACAAACTGCCCTGCCGTGATAAACCAACCGAATCGACCAATTTTCCCAATCCGGCTGCGGCAACAATATCATCAAATCCCGCTCGATCCTTGTAGGATCGGTATGTTCGGTCAATCCCAACCGCTGACTCAAACGTTTGACGTGAGTGTCTACTGTCACGCCCATATTAATACCAAAAGCGTGTGCGAGAACGACATTAGCTGTTTTGCGGGCAACTCCGGGCAATTCTAGCAGCAGTTCCATCCGCTGCGGCACTTGATTGTTAAATTTATTGACGATCGCCTGACAAGCACCTTTAATATTTTTAGACTTATTGCGGTAGAAACCAGTCGATCGCACCAGACTTTCAAGTTCTTCTATATCAGCATTTGCCAAAGCAACCGCATCGGGAAAACGCTCAAACAAAGCCGGCGTTACCAGATTTACGCGATCGTCCGTACACTGAGCCGAGAGAATCGTCGCCACCAGCAACTGCACGGGAGTTTCGTAGTTGAGAGTACAAGGAGCTTCTGGATAGAGGCGTTTGAGGCGAATCAGAATTTCGAGCGATCGTTGTTTTAAACTTAACTTTTTAGTCATTAGTCATTAGTCACTAATCAGTAGTCATTAGCCATTTGTTATTTGTTTTTAACTTCCAGGCACGACCGGGGAACCCATAACCAGATGCTCTGCCTCGCTTGCGTAGGAAAAAAAGTAGAGGGAAAAATAGGAAAATAGGAAAACGGAAAATTAGACATAATTCTTCCTTCTTCCTTCTTCCTTCTTCCTTCTACCCTCTTCCTTCATTTACTATTGCATCAAAAACCGAAAATCTATCCCAGCCAAATTAGCTGTATCCCGAATAATCAAGAAAATTCCCAAACCCAGCAACAACACCAAACCCGTCTGCATCACATTTTCCTGAATCCGGTTCGGTAAAGGTTTACCCCGCAGTCCTTCTATTAATAGAAAAGCTAGCTGACCGCCATCTAAAGCAGGTAAAGGCAAGATATTAATTACAGCCAAATTGACGCTAATTAACACCGCATACTGAAACAAACTCGCAGCATCCGATTTGGCAATCCCTGCACCAATCGCCACAATCGCCACAGGCCCTGACAACTTGTCGGCAGTTTGGCTGAAATTGCTAAGTAACTGTCCGAAACCTTGAACCGTCAGCACCACAATCCGCTCAAATTCTTTGGCTGCCTTGCTAAACGCCTCTACAATTCCTGCCCTCTGCCGCACGACAGTGCCGTTAGAAGTTAGCTGCACGCCAATGCGACCTTTGCCGTCGGGGGACTGTTCGGGAGTGACTGTCACCACAAATTTTTGTTCTTGGCGCTGAATTTCCAACGCTAGGGGTTGGTTGGGATGATCTTGGATTTCAGTGACCAATAATTTGATTGCTTCGCGGGAAGCCCCCAATTCCTTGCCGTCAACAGACAGAACAACGTCGCCCGATCGAATTCCGGCTTGTTTCGCGGCCGAACTGACTTCTGCGGCGACTTCCGGGACTTTAACTCCCGGTAGGTAGTTCATTTCTGCCGCGCCGACAGTGCTCAATTGCACCACCAGCAGGAAATAAGCAAAAATTAAGTTGGCAATTACCCCAGCACTAATGACGATCGCCCGATCGAGCACGGGGCGATTTTTGAGCAAATTCGGGTCATTTGGGGGAATTGTACTGTCTGGATCGTCGTCCGGGAAACCCACGAAACCTCCCAGGGGAAAGGCGCGGAGGGCGTATTCAGTTTCCGGGCCTTGGTACTTCCAGAGGATGGGGCCGAAACCGATGGAGAAGCGGTTGACGTGGATGTGTTGAAGTCTCGCCGCCAGGAAGTGGCCGAGTTCGTGAACGACAATCAAGATACCTAAAACTGCGATCGCTGCCAAAACTGACATGAAGGATTCCACTAACACTTTTACTGGACTTTGATTTATTTTAATGTCTTTTTAATATCGGTGGCTTCGGAGCGGCAATTTTCAGTCAAACTGGAAAGTGGTGTTTTTGTCGGAAGTCCCGGGTGCTGCGATCGACCCAACGCTGCCAAACCGATCGCGCGATGGTACCTGAGTTTACCTCTAAAACCAATTCTCATTACCAATTCCCTATTACAAATTTTCCCTTACCAATTCCCAGTTACCCATTCCCTATTATGAAAGACACTTCTTTGAATATTATCGCTATTTCTATCTTTGCCATCACCGTTTCAATATTGTTGGGGCCCCTATTCAACTTGCCAGAAGCCGTACCTGCGATCGCCACTTTTTGCCTGTTGGGGCTAGCCACCCTCGACAGTTTCCAGTGGCAAGGTCAAGGCGGTACTATTTTATTAGATTGGCTGGGGGGAACTTCCAAACAAAAGCGCGATCGTATCCTTCACCACGAAGCCGGACACTTCCTAGTCGCGTACCTGTTAGGAATTCCTGTAACCAGCTACGCACTCAACGCTTGGGAAGCATTTAAACAAGGCCAAACAGCCCAAGGCGGCGTCCGATTTGAAGACGAACAATTAGCATCTCAACTCCAAAGCGGCACTCTTTCCGCCCAACTTTTAGACCAATACTGCACAGTGTGGATGGCCGGAATAGTCGCCGAAAAATTTGTTTACGGCAGCGCAGAAGGAGGAGCAGAAGACCGCACAAAAATTAGTGCAATTTTAACACAACTGCGCCGTCCAAGTTCCGAAATTCAACTCAAACAAAACTGGGGCTTGCTGCAAGCAAAAAACCTAATCGAAAACCACAAATCAGCTTACGAATCCCTAGTAGCAGCAATGGAAAAAAGAGCAACCGTCGCTGAGTGCTGCGACATAATCCAGCAAAATTTATAAACAAAAGTTACGCCTTCTTACCTTGATAAACCCGGTTTATTTATAGATTTCTCACTAAAACCCAGATTTTGCCTATAAACCGAGTTTAACAGCGTATTATAAGGATTAAAAATTTATGTCAGAACCCAAAAATTTCCCAACAACACTGCAAACAGCGAACCCAAGTACAGAAAAATTGTTGTGGCTGTTCGGTTTCCGGATCGACCCCAGCACCGAAATACCAAATCTATATACTCTCATTGTCTATGGAGAACAAGAGCCGCCCTTAGTAGCCGGCGGTCAACTTGTATTTTTTACCCGTCCCGAACTAGCGATTAACGCTCTCCAATTGTGCAATATCGATGTCAGCGAACTGGGAAAGCCACCCACACAAATAGACGCTATTTGCGACATAGCAGAAACGCTGTACTTGCTCGATGCCGAAGATTTTGACGAGTCAGCTACTATCCTCAACTGTTTGAACGCGCTTTTCGATTTAGTGAAAGCTACTTTAATACCGATGCCAACTGAATACAAGCGCATACTTTATGATTTTGCAGACCATTTGAATATTGAGGAAGAGTTTGCAAGTTTTTTAGACGCAGAAGATATTCAGCGATCGGAGATTGTCAATGCTATTTTGTGGTGTGTGGGAGCAATTACAGCTAAATCGAGATTGTTGACCGAGTAATTTAAGAAAAACTAGAATGTGAATCGATAATAGATAATATCGCCCAAGGAAATTGTGCCATGACTGCAACAGATTTACGCTTGTGGACTCTAGAGGAATATCGCCGACCGAAACAGGGATTCTCAATCCCGATGAACGAGTCGAATTAATAGACGGGCAAATTATCTCAATAAGTGCAAAAAATCCTCCCCACGCAGCAACTAATCTCTGTGCAGCCGACTATCTAAAAAATCTGCTGGCAAGACTTGCTTTAATTCGCATTCAAGACCCGATCGCTCTAAGCTATAATTCAGAACCTGAACCAGATATTGCTGTAGTGCAAATCGACCCTCGGCTGTACCAAGATTTTCATCCCGCACCCGCCAACATTTTCTTATTAGTAGAAATAGCTGATACCACCTTAGAAACAGACCGCAAGCGAAAAGCACCGGCTTATGCTAAGGCAGGAATTAATGATTATTCGATACTTGATTTTAACAGGCGGCAAGTTTATGTTTTTCGCGAACCAGGCGAGGCCAACTACCGACTAGAAACTGTATTTAATAAAGATGATGTTTTGTCAATGCTGGCATTTCCAGAAATAGAAGTTTAGATTTCGCAACTGTTTCCTTAAGTAGGGGCAGGTTTTACTAAGAATAATTGCCTAAGACAAATAATCGCATAAACCTTGCCCCACCAACCTATCAATTACCAATTACCAATTACCCAATTATAAATTACAAAATCTTCTGGGTCGTCCCGATCGCTACAAAAAACTTAGTATTAGAGCGTAGCGCGAGTTATACTCCTACTGGAAACACTGCGACTGCCCAAAAATTCCGAAATCAAAGTTTATGAGCAACACTTCCCCGCCTCCCCCAGCCGCCGACAACCCCGAAACAAAAAAACTCAGTTTTTCAACAAAATTAGCTTACGGGGCCGGCGACCTCGGCCCCGCAATTACTGCGAATGTTTTGGTATTTTTCCTGCTGTATTTCTTTACCAACGTCGCCGGTTTGGCTGCGGGTACTGCTAGCAACATTTTGCTGATCGGCAAGGTTTGGGACGCCATAAATGACCCGATTGTGGGGGTTTTGAGCGATCGCACATCTCACCGCTGGGGGCGCCGATATCCTTGGATCGTTTACGGGGCAATTCCTTTCGGCATCTTCTTCTTTTTGCAGTGGATTGTTCCCAGCAAAGATCCAACGATACTATTTTGGTACTATGTGGCGATCGCCATTTTGTTTAACACGGCCTACACCGCCGTCAACCTGCCTTACACCGCCCTCACCCCAGAAATAACCCAAGACTACAACGAACGCACTAGCCTTAACAGTTTCCGGTTTTCTTTCTCGATCGGCGGCAGCATTTTGTCACTAATTATAGCGCAAATTATCTTTGCAATAGTTAAAGATGACACCCAAAAATACTTAATCTTAGGCGCACTATGTGCAGTAATCTCAGTATTGCCTTTGTACTGGTGCTTTTTGGGAACCCGCGAACACGTACTCTCTCAATTGTCAGAAAATCCAGTAGCAGACGATTCAACATCCTTGCCGATGGGAGAACAGTTGCGGATTGCATTTAACAATCGCCCTTTTTTGTACGTAATTGGAATTTATCTCTGTTCTTGGCTGGGAGTGCAATTAACTGCTTCTATTTTGCCCTACTTTGTAATCGACTGGATGAAACTGCCGTCAGCAACTTTTACCCAAACTGCGATCGCAGTTCAAGGCACTGCACTCGCCATGTTATCTGTTTGGAGTAAAGTCAGCGAGCGATATGGCAAAAAAGCCGTTTATTTTATGGGCATGAGTTTGTGGATAATCGCACAAGCCGGACTATTTTTTCTGCAACCAGGACAAGTAGTCCAGATGTACCTGCTAGCGGTCATGGCAGGTGTGGGAGTTTCCACTGCTTATCTAATACCTTGGTCGATGATACCGGATGTCATTGAACTCGATGAGCTTCAAACAGGAGAAAGACGCGAAGGGGTGTTCTATTCGTTTATGGTGTTGTTGCAAAAAATCGGTTTGGCGCTCGGCTTGTGGTTTGTGGGCCAAGCATTAGAAAGAGCTGGATTTCTCGCCACAATTCAGGGACAGCCGGCACCCGTACAGCCAGAGCCGGCACTGTTTGCGATTCGATTTGCGATCGGGCCGCTGCCGACAATTGCTTTAATTGCTGGCATGATTCTTACCTATTTTTATCCCATAACTCGCGAAGTTCATGCAGAAATATTGTTGAAACTTCGAGAAAGAAAAGCACAAAATCCGTAATCGCTAATAACGAGTAGTTGGTAATTAGTAAAATCAAAAAACAACAACTACTAATAGCTAATCCGAGCCAGCTATAGCAATCCTCCCATCCTGTGTAAACTCTTTTTTTTGTTTAACAATGTGTCATGCTTCTTATTGCATCGGTTAATTCACAAAAAAGCCCGTTGCGCGTTTACCGAAAGGATTGCTATAGCTGGCTCGGAGGGCCAATCAAAGCGATAGTTTTAGTAAGAGTCCCGGAACGCAGAAACCTAGTTTTTTTTACGAAAAAACCATAAATCGCGCCCCGCCATCCGCCCCGGTAGACCAACCCCGAATGCTTGAGTTGTTCGAGATGTCGATCGAGCTTGAGAACACAAATTATTAAATTTTATGTCTGTGGCGCACTAAAGAGATGAGTTTGTGATATAATTCCGACGATAAACTAAGTATATAAACTTGCTCACTCATCCAACTCCTCAAAAAGTTTATAATTAAAAGAAGAAACAGATTTTTCTCGGAAATTGATTCGATTAGTTGCCGTTCCCAAAAATCTGCAGAATGTGGCTAATTATATCTACATGGGAAATGCAAAACTTTTTAGCCGGTCAGTTAGCGCGTAAGTTAACAAGTGCTTCTGGCGTTGACTCTGAACCGAAAAAAGGCATAGAGGACAAACCAATACCAGCGCAAGCGGCGGCTGAGGTGTTACGGTCAATTGTAAAAGTTTGGTAAAGTTATTGTACCGCCTGTCGCGAAGCGGAGCAACACCTCAAAAAGTTGGCTTCGTCGCCCGGAAACCCGAAATACAAGCACAACGCAGCAGAGCCAAATGCAGTCTGATATAACTCTCCACCAGTTGTAAAAGAACTTTTGCTGCCGGCATGGCATAGGGATTTAGTTATTTTTGTATACTATGTGAAAGTAGTGAGAACTATTAGAAGGAAGTGGGATCGACCAACCAATAATTTCGTGTGATATCCTTAAGCCAATGCTTAAAGTATCAACCTGAAGGCTCGCAGAAGAAAGCTGATTTTACCCACAAAATATCAAAGAGGTCAACATGGAAAGAGAACAGGACGCTCATATCGTACCCATTAGCAACCAGAGCCGACAGGTGCAGCAATTTTCCGTTGACGAGGGAGAAGAGTTAAGCGCGCAGCCTCAGAAAGGATTGAATCTCAAGCCGTTGTTGAGGACTTTTCAGCGACAAGCCCTAATCATTATTGGGATTATAGGTATAGTAGGCGCTGGAGCTGTTTATCACATCAAGGGAGGCAAGAAAACATATGAAGGCGATTTTCGGATGCTAGTGGAACCTGTGACAACGGAGGCAAGAATTGCTGACCCCTCTGCCCTAGCAAATCGCAGCGAGGGGGGAGGAGTACCTAATCGAGATTTTTTTAGTTTAGACTACGCAACTCAACTTCAAATTCTCCAGAGTCCTCAGATGCTGTCGGCTATTGTTAAACAAGTCCAAAAACGATATCCAGAAGTTACCGAGAAAATTCTTCAAAAAGAATTAGTCGTTTTGCGGATAGGAGAAGATGAGAGGACGCTGACTAAAATTTTGGAAGTGCGCTTCATGGGGAATGATCCTAAATTAGTTGAGTTCGTTTTACAAGAAACTAAAAAGAAATATTTAAAGTACAGTCTTGATGAACGAAAGACTCGGATTGGTGAAGGTGTTAAATTTATTGAAGACCAGCTTCCGGGACTCAATAAGCGCGTAAACAAGCTGAAATCGGAGTTACAGGTGATACAGGAGCAGCAAAAGATTACCAATCCTCAAGAACAAGGCGCGCAATTAATGGAGCAAGTTCGTACCGTAGAAACTTTAGAGTTAGAAACTCAAAGGCTACTGCAAGAACAGAAAACGCTGTACGCTAACTTGCAAAAACAATTAGATTTTACACCAAATGAAGCTATTGCCGCTTCCGCTTTAAGCGAAGAACCTCAATATAAAGAGTTGCTGACCAAGGTTAAGGAAGTAGAAGGTCAGATTGCTGTAGAAACAGCTCGTTTTAAATCTGCTAACCCTATAGTGGAAGCTTTAGAGCGCAAGCGGGCAAATTTAGTAGCTTTGCTCAACCAGCAAACTGATCGAATTTTGGGGCAAAATTTAGTAGGCACCCAAGCTAATTCTAAAGTTCAAAATTTTCAAAATTCTATTCGCATAGGCTTGATTAAACAATTGGTTGATACTGCTAACCAAGTTGAAGTCTTAGAAGCTCGCCTTCAGGCAATCACCCAAACTAAAAACAATTTAAACAGGCAAGCAACAGAATTCCCCACCATAGCCCGCCGCTACAACGAACTGCAACAGCAATTAGAAGTAGCCGCCCGCACCCGCGATCAACTTTTAAGCCAGCGGGAAACTCTGCGCGTCCAAGCGGCTCAAAGCCAAGTACCTTGGGAAATAATTTCTGAACCACGGATACCGCGAGATGAGAAGGGCGAGCTGATGACAGTTCCATCGAAAGCTAAAAACAAATTAGTGATGGCAGTTGTTGGAGCGCTAGTTTTGGGTCTGGGAGCTGCTATCCTCATTGAAAAGTTCCGCAATATTTTCTACTGTGCTGATGACGTTAAAGATGCGGTTGAAGCCCCTTTATTGGGAGCCATTCCTCGGGACAAAAATGCTAGAAAATTGCCGCCTTCTATTGCTAATGCCTATGCTTATCTTGAAGGAAAAGAGGGTAATAAGAAAAATGCTGCGGAATTTATAGAAGCTTTTGACTCTCTTTATACTAATATCCGCTTTCTTTCTTCAAATCGAACGATTAGCTCTTTGGCAATTGGTTCGGCTACAGTTGGCGAAGGCAAATCTACCGTTGCTTTAAACCTAGCTCACGTGGCAGCGCTGGCGGGTCAGCGAGTGCTGCTAGTAGACGGGAATTTACATTCGCCCAGCCTGCACTTGCTGTTGGAACTGCCTAATGTCAAGGGATTGAGCAACTTGCTCGACAATAAAAACGAACCCAATGAAATTATCCAACGATCGCATCTAGCAGATAATCTTTTTGTATTAACTGCCGGTCTCCCGAATCCTGGTACTGCCCGACGGCTGGCATCATCTCAGATGCAGTATTTAATGGAAGAACTTCAGGCAAAATTTGACTTAGTTATCTACGATACGCCGCCGCTGGCGGACAGTAAAGATACGAATTTTTTAGCGGCGCGCACCGATGGCATACTGATGGTTGTAGCAATTCACCAAGTCGCTTTTTCTGAAGTCAAAAAAGTTTTCAGTCAATTAGAAAATTTTGGTATACCATGCTTGGGCACAGTTGCGAATCATGCCCCTAAACGCAAGAAGTATCCAGCATCGAGAGCCTCAGTTGTTGAAGATAAAAATGAATATTTGAATTTGACACCAGCACCGTCTCGTATCCGCAAACTAGCTCCCAAAAAAGAGTGAAACCCAACAAAGATGACCCCCAAAAAAAGGATACCAGATCCCGACAGGAGTCATGGAACTCCCAAAATTTTAGACTCTTGTTCAATCTCCTAAATTCGTCTGTGGAGTAAATCGAAAATCTAAAATCGTTCGACTGAGCGCGACTTGACCCTCGCGCTCGCCGAACCTCTGAGGCCGAAGTCTAAAATCTAAAATCTAAAATCTAAAATTGACTGATGGCGGATTAATTTCCATCCGGGTTGGTAGGAAATGTGACGATAAAATTAGTCCAGCCATTCCTGCTTTCAACCTCAATTTTTCCTTGCAACTGTTCGACAAGTTTTTGAACCAAAGCTAAACCCAAACCTGTACCTCCTTGTTTCCAAGGATCGGCGTTGGGAACGCGATAAAATTTCTCAAAAATTCGAGGCAATTCCTCTATGGAAATGGACGATTGATTGCTGAGTGTAAATTGGATTTCTGAAGCCACAGCACTTGCTTGTCGCGAATTTGTCCTTTGTCCTTCTTGTTCCCAGTCTCCGTTTTTGCACTCAACTTTCAGAAAAATTTCGCCGTCATTGGCAGTATATTTGCAGGCATTGTTGAGGAGCTCGGCTAAAATTCGTCCCAAACTAGCGCGGTTGGAACTGATCGTGGGGAGGTGGCGATCGCACTCTACTCGCAAATCTTGGTGGCGGTCGTGAGCCCGGGTGTAAAACGGGTCGATAATAGTAGGCAGCCAGACTTCTAAGTTTACTGGTTCGAGGTCGATCGGACAAGTTGCGGCTTCGAGCCGCTGCAAATCTAGTAAAGCATTAATCAAATCTGTTTCTCTAGTACATTCTGTTTCTAAAATTTCTAGATAAATCTGGCGCCGATCTAGTGTGGGAGAAATTCTCAGCATATGAATAGCCATTTTTATATTAGCTAAAGGCGTCCGCAGTTCGTGAGAAACGGTGCTGAGGAATTCATCTTTGAGGACGTTTAAATGCTGGAGTTCGTGAACTTTTTGCTGCAATTCGGCGGTGCGTTCTTGGACTTGACGTTCGAGGTCGGTGTTGAGATTTTGGACTTGCTGATAGAGTTGGGCTTGCTGAATGGCGATCGCGATTTGAGTTGCCAGTTGCAGCAGCAAATCCACTTCCGAAGGTTGCCACTGACGGGATTGGGAACACTGATGGACACACATCATCCCCCACAAATTGCCGTCTTGCAAAATTGGTACAATCAAATAAGCTTTGATTTGCGCTTGCTGGAACCGGGCATATTTTTCGGCGCTCAAACAGGCTTGGTCGAGGTCTGGAACCGCATAAATTTCCTGTTCGATCACGGAAGCAGATTCTTGCCAAATATTATCCGGCATGATTTCTCCCAATATTGAAGGCCAATTTTCGGCAACGGATTCTGCCACTACAATGCCGTAATTGCTGGACTCTAAATGCAGGATCGCTACTCGGTCAGCTTGCAAAACTTGGCGGACTTCATCGACACTGGCGTTGAGAATTTCTTCCAGGTTTAAGGATTGGTGAATCCGCAAGGAAATGTGAGTTAACAGCCGATCGCGCTGCAATTGTTCGTGGAGTTTGGCAGTCCGTTCCCGCACCTGCTGTTCCAGTTTGGCGTTGCGGCTTTGCAACAGTTCCACTTTTTCGGCTTGCAATTGATAAACCGACTGCTGCAACTGTTTGACAACTCGGTACATTTCGGTGGGGTCGAGGACTCTGAGCAAGCTGGTCTGAGTAATAATTCCCAACAGTTCTCCGCGCCCCCCGCACACGACCAACCGCTGCACTTGTTGCTGCTGCATTTCTTTGTGGGCTGTCCACAGGGAATCGGAAGGTTGAAGAAATTGCAGGGGAGTTCTCATGACTTTTTGAGCTGGGGTTTGCTCGAAATTTAGTTCGAGAAACTGTGCCTGCACGATGTCGTATTCGGTAAGAATTCCCAGGGGTTGGTGAAAGGAATAATGAAAAATGGAGGTATAGTCATCTTTGGGCTTCTCCATTGTTAATTCTTTGTTTTTTGTAATCACTACGCAACTGACTTGATGCTCTGACATCAGTTCGGTTATCGTCAGCAGCGAGGCGGTGTGGGGCGCTGTAATTGGCGTAGTCATTAATTCTGCTACGCGCCGCAATTTAAGAATGTTTGAAGGCTGCAATACTTGGCGAATTCTTTCCCGCGTCAGCACTCCTACCAAGTGGCGAAATTGATTGACGATCGGCAAATAGCGAATCTTGTGCTGGCGAAATAAGGATAAAGCGGTAAACACGTCTTGGTCATCGGATTCTGTGAGGGAGACCGACACCGGGGACATCACTTCGGAAATTGGTATTTTGTGCAGGGCTACTTTGTGCTGGTTGTCTATTGTGCCAGAAGCTATCAGCCTCACTAGGTCGGCGGGGGTTAATATGCCGATTAACAGTCCGCGGCTGGGGTTGTCGGATAAGTTGCCGGTGGTAATAGTCTGCTGGTTCTGCACGACGAACACGCAGCGGGCCCGCACCTTTTCCGGCGCGGATGTTTCGGTCATCGCCGCCCGGTCTGAGGGTACAGGTGTTTTGACTAGGGGACAACTGTTTTGCAACTGACTCATCAGGGCGATCGCCACTGCTAAGGAAGTTTCAGGCCCGGCAGTGAGGGGGTAGCGATCGATCGCTTGTTCTAAGGCTGAGGAGTAAAAGGGCGGGTGGTAGAACGGCATAGTTGATTGCAAGTTGTCAGAGGGCGGCTAACTATCGGGCAAAGCCTTAGGGAACGGCAGAAACACCTCGCCTGTGCTTGGGATTTAAATAATAAACTTTCTCATTGATTATTTCCACGCAATCTGAGCTTTAGATGAATGGTGTCACTAATTCGCCATCTCACCGATGATCTCAAATCCTTGGGCGGTTTTTACTGCCTCCTTTTCTCCTGAGACTCCCCTATAATCAAAATAACCCGAATGTAAAGTTTTACTACAAGATTTATCCATAATGACAACTTTAAGCTTAGAGCAAATTGCAGCCAAGTTAGAAAGCCAAAATTCCGCCGATCGAATGGTGGCTTTGGCCAACTTGCGGAATGTGCCTGCTGCAGAGGCGGTGCCTTTGATTAAAAAGGTGTTGAACGACGAAAGTTTGCAAGTGCGATCGATGGCTGTGTTTGCTCTCGGGGTCAAACCAACAGCAGAGTGCTATCCTATTTTAGTCAAATTGCTAGAAACAGACCCGGATTACGGCATTCGCGCTGACGCTGCGGGTGCTTTGGGTTATCTGGAAGATATCAGAGCTTTTGATGCTTTGGTGCGGGCTTTTTACGAAGATACTCAATGGCTGGTTCGCTTCAGTGCTGCTGTTTCTCTGGGAAATCTCAAAGATCCCCGGGCTCGCGACGTGCTGCTGAAAGCTCTCGACAGTGAGCAAGTGGTGATCCAGCAGGCGGCAATTTCGGCTTTGGGGGAAATTAAAGATCTTGGGGCGATTGATCGCATCCTCAATTTTGCTCAGTCGGAAGATTGGCTGATCCGCCAGAGGCTGGCTGAAGCTTTGGGCAATTTGCCGAGTGTTAAGAGCGTTTCGGCTTTGAAATACTTAGAAAAAGATAGTAATTCTCAAGTATCTAAGGCGGCAACAATTTCTCTTGATCGCCTGTCAAAAGCAGAAACGTGACATAAAACTTTTAGTATGTTGAAAAACCCGGTTTATTCAATAAACCGGGTTAATCCGTATTTTAGCAATCTTAATAAAATTTATAGAGTATTCAGTAAAACCAGAATGTATTATTTAAGCCGCGAGGCTAAATCGCAAGTTAAAATAGTTGTCAATCTCCTTTAACCCAAACTAATCATGAATCAAGCGCCCAATCCCTTTAACTCAAATCCCTCCAATCCGCTAGACCCCTTGGAGCAAGAAGTTGACGATCAAGGTGAAGCATTGCCGAGACAGTACCACCCGGCCACTAAAAAAACTCTGCAAAAAGTCTTTATTATCCTGGTAGTTGTCGGGGCAATTATTGGGGGAATTCTGTCTATAGGGGTGATTTCGCTGATGCAGAAGGCGGGACTGACAGATGTGCCGGCAAGGGTACAGAATCCTAAGTGAATGGGTGGGTTGAGCGTACCTGAAGGATCGCCGAGCCTTAATTATAATATCGTTCAATATCGTGCCCATGTTGCTGGCGCGAAATTAAGATCCGCTCGCTCGACTAGTCCCAAAGAAATCTTAATATTTTCCTTATTTTTTTTGATGCAACTGTGTCTATACAATCAAATTCGGTGCTGTAGCGGCCCGGGCCAAAAACAGTTTTCAATAAACCACACTTATTCTGAGTAAGATAATGTTACTTATTGCCCTATTTATCGCCACGTTTTTTTTAGCATACTGCAATGGTGCTAATGATAATTTTAAAGGCGTGGCGACACTGTTTGGCAGTCAGACGACGAACTATAAAACAGCAATTGGTTGGGCAACTATCACAACTTTTGCAGGTTCAGTATTTTCTATTTTTTTAGCAGAAACCCTGGTAAAAAGCTTTTCGGGAAAAGGGCTAGTTCCAGACGAGATCGCCAATGGCACAGATTTTCATTTGGCAGTCGCGATCGCTGCGGGTTTAACCGTTATTCTTGCTACCTTAACTGGATTCCCTATTTCCACAACTCACGGTCTTACAGGTGCCCTTGGCGGTGCAGGTTTAGTAGCAATTGGTACTCAAGTTAATTTGACTGCCTTGCAGAAAAATTTTCTAATGCCTTTGTTGCTGAGTCCCATGATTGCGATTTTATTAGGAGCTTTAATTTATGGGCTGTCTCGCTACCTGCGAGTTTATTTAGGAATCCAGAAAGAATGGTGTATTTGCGCTGGTCAAATTCAACAAATTATTCCCATTCCCCAGCCCGATGCAACTAACATACTTAAGTGCATCACAACCGCTGATGTCGCGGTCGATTCTCTAGATAAATGTACGCAAAGGTACCTGGGAAATTTCTTACAAATCCCCAGCCAAAAGTTAGTGGATGTTTGCCATTTTATGAGTGCGGGAATCGTCAGTTTTGCCAGAGGATTGAACGATACGCCGAAAATTCTTTCGCTCATGTTAGTCGGTCAATCAATATCAGTTCAGTGGGGAAGTTTAGCAGTAGCTTTGGGAATGGCGATCGGCGGTTTATTGAATGCTAAAAAAGTTGCCGAAACCATGAGCAAAAAGCTGACAGCAATGAATACTGGTCAAGGGCTGGTGGCAAACTTAGTGACTGGATTTTTAGTTATTGTTGCCAGTCGTTATGGGCTTCCAGTTTCTACTACCCATGTTTCGGTAGGTTCAATTTTTGGTGTGGGATTGATTTCAAAAAAAGCTAATGTGCGCGTTTTCTATCAGATTCTACTATCATGGATTTTGACCTTGCCAATTGCTGCGGCAATCAGCGGCTGTGCTTACTGGGTGTTGCATCGGTAAAAGAATTAATCGTTAGTCCTAGAATAGAAAGAGTTCGCAGTTGATTGGGGATTGCCATCAAAGGATAACCATATCAAATCTAACGGTAATAACAAGAAATCGCGCCGGGAGTTGTTGAATAAAAATTTAAGGGTAATTTATGGTTAAAAATTCTACGATCGCGCCGCCTGTTGCAGATAAATTGATTGCTGCTGGCTTTCACGCTCTTTCTGACCCCCTGCGGCTTCAGATTTTGGAGTTGCTGCGGGAACAGGAGTTGTGCGTGTGCGATTTGTGCGATCGACTTTCTGTCCCTCAGCCTAAACTTTCTTTTCACCTCAAAACCCTAAAAGAAGCCGGTTTAGTTCGCAGCCGCCAAGAAGGGCGCTGGATCTACTACAGCCTCAATTTAGTTCAGTTTGTCGCCCTCGAACAGTACCTCGCCGAATACCGCCGTTTCAGCCAGATCCTGCCGGCGCGCCCCTGTTCCGACGCGGGTTAACCCATCAACATTTCTTAATCACTCAAATACTGATATCGCTTGTTTGAAGATTGACATATCAATTTTTCTTGATATGATGGGATGGAACAAATTAGTTGAGAGCGATGGATGCAACAGCTCAGAGGTTAGCTTGTGCTCGCCCCGATTGGAGGCGAGAGGCGATCGCCGAATTTCTAGGTACATTTATTTTGGTTTTTGCAGGCACCGGTGCGGTGATGGTTAACAAAACTAGCGCTGGTTCCGTAACTCATTTAGGCGTCAGTTTTGTATTTGGTGCAGTAGTAACTGCGATGATTTACGCCCTAGGACACATCAGCGGTGCACACTTTAATCCTGCCGTAACTTTAGGGTTTTGGACGAGCGGTTTTTTTCCAAAATATAAAGTTTTGCCTTACGTTTTAGCGCAGTGTGCGGGTGCGATCGCCGCTTCTCAACTGCTGCTAATTACTTTAGGTGAAGTAGCCAATCTCGGTGCAACTATCCCTCTCAAGGGTAACTGGTTGCAGTCTCTAATTTTAGAAACTGTTTTGACCTTTATCTTAATGTTTGTCATCCTCGGCTCGGGACTAGATAGACGCGCTCACATCGGCTTTGCCGGGATAGCAATTGGGTTAACTGTAGGGTTAGAAGCTGCATTTATGGGGCCGATTACCGGAGCGAGCATGAATCCGGCACGCTCTCTTGGCCCGGCTTTAGTTGGGGGTATTTGGGAACACCACTGGGTTTACTGGGTGGCTCCTATTTGGGGAGCACAATTAGCAGTCGCAGTTTATCGGGAAATATCTAACGGATTTCGGGATTTTAATTGAAAGTATCATGACAAGTTTTACGCATAAACCGAGAATTCTGTTTTTATACGGCTCGTTAAGAGAGCGTTCTTACAGCCGCTTGTTGGCGGAAGAATCGGCGAGAATTATTGAGGATTTCGGTGCAGAAGTTAGGTTCTTTAATCCTCTTGAATTGCCGATTTACGGCAGCGTCCCCGATACGCATCCGAAGGTTCAGGAATTGCGGGAACTGAGTCTTTGGTCGGAGGGTCAAGTCTGGTCGAGTCCAGAAATGCACGGCAATATTACCGGCATTATGAAAAATCAAATTGACTGGATTCCTTTAAGCATTGGGGCTGTCAGACCGACTCAAGGCAGAACTTTGGCTGTGATGCAAGTTAGCGGTGGTTCCCAATCTTTTAATGCTGTCAATACTTTGAGAATTTTGGGCCGCTGGATGCGGATGTTTACGATTCCGAATCAGTCTTCGGTTGCGAAAGCTTATCAGGAATTTAATGAAGATGGGACGATGAAGGATTCGCCTTATCGCGATCGCGCGATCGACGTGATGGAGGAACTGTACAAGTTTACCTTGTTGTTGCGGGAGCAAGCCGACTATTTGACCGATCGCTACAGCGAACGCAAGGAACAAGCAGCTAAGGAGGCGATCGCACTAGCAAATCGCGCCCTTGAATTACCGGGCACTTAGAAACCGCCGGAACCCCGAACACAACCAATAACCAACAACTCACCACCAACAAAAACTATGAAAAAAGTAATGTTTGTTTGCAAAAGAAACTCCTGCAGATCGCAAATGGCAGAAGGCTTCGCTAAAACCATTGGAGCCGGCAAGATTGGAGTCACCAGTTGCGGGTTAAAATCAAGCAGAGTTCATCCGACAGCAATTCAAGTCATGTCAGAAATCGGCATTGATATCACAGATCAAACATCAAACCCCTTAAGCGAATTCAATGCAGAAGACTACGATGCAGTAATTTCTCTCTGCGGCTGCGGTGTGAATTTACCCGAAGCGTGGGTATTGCGAGAAGTGTTTGAAGATTGGCAACTCGACGACCCCGACGGACAACCCCTCGAAACTTTTCACCGCGTTCGAGATGAAATTAAAGCACGAGTTGAAACATTAGTTGACTCTCTAAAGTAAGATTAATAGTCCTACACGCACGAGTGGTCAGAAATCGGGTTTTTTTCTAAGAAGAGGCTTTACATCGCGCAAAAACGGCACAAAACCCGGTTTCGTGGGTTTTGATGCGTCCAGAACTATTGGAATTAGTGCTAAATTATGAGAGGCGTTCCGCCGGAACGCCTGTACATTCGTTGCGGGCACAGACCAAAAGGTGAGCACATGATTCAGACAGCAGTCACGCCTTTCAAAAACAAAATTAACTCAGCTTTAACTAAAAAGCAGATTACAGTTTTACAAATTAATCTCGGCAAACGCTGCAACCTCGCTTGCACTCACTGCCACGTAGAAGCTAGCCCGAAACGAACAGAAGAACTTTCCCCGGAAATTTGCGACCAATTAATTGAAATTATTCGCCGCTTTCCTCAAATTAAAACTGTTGACCTCACCGGCGGTGCCCCCGAAATGCTTTACGGTTTTAAACCGCTAGCGGAAGCTGCCAGGGCGGCAGGTAAAGAGGTAATTGTTCGTTCTAATTTGACGATTTACTTTGAAAAAGGTTTTGAAGATATTCCCGAATATTGCGCGCAGCACCAACTCAGAATTGTGGCGTCGCTTCCCTGCTACCAAGCTGACAATGTGGACAAAATGCGCGGTAACGGTGTTTTTGACAGTTCGATTGGGGCGCTGCAAAAACTAAATCAGTTGGGATACGGGAAAAACCCAAATTTAACTCTGGATTTGGTGTACAATCCACAAGTGCCGGCAACAGACAAATTTTCGCTAACACCGGAACAAGGCAAGTTAGAGCAAGATTACAAGATTTATTTAGCCGAACATTTTGGGATTTGTTTTAATCAATTGTTCGCGATTACTAATTTGCCGGTGGGACGGACTAAGTTTCATTTGGAACATAAGAAACTGCACAAGCCTTATCTGGGGTTTTTGGAGGATAATTTTAATCCCGGTACTCTGGAACATTTAATGTGCCGCAACGAATTGTCGATCGACTATTTGGGCAATGTCTACGACTGCGATTTTAACCAAATGGAAAATCTGCCAGCGAAAACTGGCAGCGGGGAAAAGATAACTGTTGCTAAGTTGCTCGCATCTGGCAGTTTAGATGTGATTCAAGAGGTGCAAACTGCTGCTTATTGTTATGGATGTACGGCAGGTTGCGGTTCTAGCTGCGGCGGTACTTTGATTTAATTTAAGGGAAAAGTTGCGCTTTATTACAGAGTATTGCAGCGCTAAAGCGCAACTGCCAAGCTTAGGGTGTATGCAATTTAGACTGGGGAGTTTAGGTAATGAATGATTCGCGATCGCCCGATGAAAATCCGTCAACATCAAATAGGTGGAAGCTGATTTTAGGGATTGGTTTAGCTGTGGCCTTAATTGCTGCGACCAGGTTTTTTAACTTTCAAGGAATTCTGAAAAATGCCCTGGAGTCGATCGCGAGTCTCGGCCCTTGGGGCCCGGCAGCTTTTATTCTAATTTACATTGTAGCAACGGTTCTATTTATCCCCGGTTCTTTGCTGACTCTCGGTTCTGGGGTTTTGTTTGGAGTCGTTGGCGGTTCGGTTTGTGTTTCCATCGGCTCGATTTTAGGCGCAACTTGCGCTTTTTTGGTAGGGCGGTATTTAACTCGCGACTGGGTTTCCAAACAGATAGAGGGCAATCAAAAATTTAAGGCGATCGACTCCGCAGTTGCCTCTGAAGGATGGAAAATCGTGCTGCTGACGCGGCTTTCTCCCATTTTTCCATTTAATTTACTTAACTATGCTTTTGGAGTCACACAGGTATCTCTAAAAGACTATTTTTTGGCATCTTGGATCGGCATGATTCCCGGAACTGTGATGTATGTTTATATAGGTTCTCTGGCCGGGAGTTTGGCTGCACTCGGATCGCAAGGGCGATCGCGCACTACTGCTGAGTGGACTCTCTACGGCATTGGTTTGGTAGCAACGATCGCCCTCACCGTTTATGCAACCCGCTTGGCAAAAAAAGCTTTAGACGAAAAAATATCCCCTTGAAACCACAGCGCAAATTAGTAAAATTGTCAATAAGTATTTGCCTCTAGCTTATAATACATGGCTAATTTAAAAAACTCCGTGTTTTCTCTGTGTTATTTATAATTATTTTGTTATACAAACGAGATAGATATTAAAGATATCGTAAAGCAGTAACCTCAATTAGGTAAACCGAAGGTCAAAATATAAAGCTGATGCCAAAATAGAAGGCAAGCGTGCGATCGGAATAAGAATTGTTTGCAGTCAGGAATGCAAGTCATACCATTTTAAATGTGAGATTTGAGATTGAGATTGGAATGACTGATGCCTACCAGGGTTGGCAGCACCGGCCTACAGTTGCATTATTTTTCTGAAACTGGTCTCACGACTTGGCTGATATTAATTCTGCCGAATGACCAATACCGTTTGATGAATTTGATTCGGAGAAAACATTTGATGATGCAAAACCCAGCAAATCAAGCCGGATCTGTGTCTGCGCCGCCGCCACACCAAACAAAAAAGCTGCGGCACTTTTGGGACAACATCAGCAATTCTGCTCAATCGCAGTGGCAGCAAGTGCACAGTCTTTGGCAGCACAGACGGCAGCGCCGCCATTTACTGACCCTGCTAATTTTGGGCACCACGGCTTTAACCATTAGCACAACTGCTTGCATCAGCTATTTTTTTGTACGCGGACTAATCCTTGACAATTTAAAGCAAATAGCACTATTAAAACTAGAAAAAGGCACCGATGAAATCGACCGCTGGCTCAGCAGCCGCAAAGCAGAAATAGAAACCATTGCTTACGATCCTACGGTTGGCACTCTCAATTGGCAATTAGTCGAGCCGCGGTTACAAGGAGAAATATACAGATTAAAAGAGTATTTCGTCCTGTCATTAACTCAACCCGACGGCTTATTTATCAACACTTTAGGCCACCGCGCGAACAGCAAAGACCGCCAACACTTTCAAAAAGCAATGGCCGGGCAGCTCAACGTTTCCGACCCGCTGATCGGCCGCAGTACAAAAGTTTCTACGATTATTATTTCAGCTCCTATTTGGGCCTTACCTCCCGCTCCCAATCAAGTAATTGGAGTCCTCTCAGGCAGCATTAAATTAGACCGAGTAACATCTGTTGCTAACAGCTTGCTTTACGGTTCCGACAGTTATGCTTTTGCGCTCAATTCACAAGGAGTGCCAATTGTTCATCCCAACAATAACTTAATCGGAAATATCGACCAGGAGGCCCCAAGCTTTTTACAGTCAAAAGACCCCGCTCTCTCCACAATTGCGCGGCAGATGATCGACCGCCAGACGAACATCAAACTGGTAAAAATAGATAACAAATGGGTATATGTGGCCTATGCTCCACTCAAGGAAGTTAACTGGTCGATGGCTTTAGTAATTCCCCGTGAAAATATTGAATCCCAACTGCAAGCATTAAATTTGCTGACCTCCGTAGTCGCCGGCCTGCTCATCCCGGCAATGCTAGCAGCAATTTGGCTAATTTACTCGTCCGAAAACAATCGCGCTCAAGCGGAGCGAGAAGCCATGCTCAACCGGATTGCCGGACGCATTCGCGCTTCCCTTGAATTAGACAAAATTGTGCAAAGTACAGTCGAAGAAATACTAAGTTTGCTGCACCTAGAACTGGCGGCTTTTGGTTGGTACAAACCGCAAGAAAAAACGTTACAAATCCTGTGGGAATGTTGCCCATCTGATTCTCCCACACAAGGCATAAAGTTTGAGCCTTACTTTCTAGAAAATGTGTTAGTAAGGAGTGGTCAAGGCGAACCAATTATTCTTTCGATGGACACTTGGGCGAAGGGTGTAACTCAACCGCCCGAACTTAAAGCTAATAGCTATTTAGCCGTACCTGTCCAGACTCAGAATCAACCACAGGGTTATTTGATTTGTAGCCACGCTACTCATTGGCTTTGGAGCCGGGAGGAAATCCAACTGTTAAAAGCTGTAGCAGACCAATTGGCGATCGCAATTACTCAATCTCACCTTTACAGTCAAACCCAAGACCAAGTAAAACTCCTTAATAGTGCCTTAAATGAACTTAAAAAGACTCAAACTCATTTAGTGCAGAGCGAAAAAATGTCATCACTAGGTCAAATGGTGGCTGGGATAGCGCACGAAATTAACAACCCCGTTAACTTCATTTCGGCTAATTTGCCTCACACCAGCAAATATACTAAAGATTTATTAGAATTGGTGAGTTTATACAAAGAAGCCTTCCCAGACGTTCCCCAGGAAATCGCAGATTTCACCGAAGAAATCGAGTTAGAATTTATCGAGGAAGATTTGCCGCATATATTGGATTCTATGAAAATAGGAACAGAACGCATTCGCAGCATCGTTCTTTCTTTGCGTAACTTTTCTCGCCTCGATGAATCTGACAAAAAGCAGGCGGATATTCACGAAGGTATAGAAAATACCTTGCTGTTGCTCTCCAACCGCATTAAAAATAGAATTTATATAGTCAAGAAATACGGAAAAGTGCCTTCAGTCGAGTGCTATCCGTCTCAGCTCAATCAGGTATTTATGAACTTGCTGAGCAATGCGATCGATGCCTTGAACGAGATCGATCGCCTGGATAAAATTATTACTATTTCCACGGGAGTAGTTCGGGAACATGGCGCTAAATTTCTGAAAGTGGCGATCGCCGACAACGGCCCCGGCATTCCCGACAGCGTTAAAGACCAAATTTTTAACCCATTTTTTACTACTAAAGAGGTGGGCAAAGGCACGGGTTTGGGGTTGGCAATTAGCTACAAAATTGTAGTAGATGGACACGGCGGCAGCATCACAATTTCTCGACCTCATGGCGGGGGTACGGAGTGTTTGGTAAAAATTCCTATTACTAACGAGAAGTAATAAAATTTGAGATTTGAGATTTTCAAATGCCTGATAAAACAAGCTTTTGAAGCTGGTATATAGTTGCATTTTTTGGAAAAACTGGTATAAGAAGGAAGTGGAAAGGAAGCCCACGGCTTTTGTAACGGAGGTAAGGGCTAGAAGGAAGAGGGAAGAGGGGCTAAACAGTTTTAATTAATGCTAAGTTGACGGCCGTTGGCTAAAATTAGAAGAGTTTTTGTTAAAGGTGTTTTATGGCTGTTGGCAAGGATACAATTTTCGAGCGCTTTTTGTCGCCCCTGATTCGACTGGCGATCGACGAAGAAGCACTGAAACGACTATACGAAGGTATCGACTGGGAAACAGCGGGCGATCGCTACCGACAACCCGATTTAGTTTATCCCGAATATTACACCAGCCAAAACTTTCACGGCATTAAACGTGGCTACCTCAACCCCAGTGCGGCTGTTTCCTACGATCCCATCACCCAATATGTTTTGCCTCCCCACGAAACAGTCGTCCGGCAAGGCTTAATTGACGCTGTGCGGGTCAAACCGCGCCGAATCATCGATTTGGGATGCGGCACCGGTTCGACAACCCTCATGCTCAAGCAAACCTTTCCCGCAGCGGAAGTTATCGGCCTGGATTTGTCGCCTTATATGCTGGTAGTTGCCGACATGAAAGCGCAAAAAGCCGGCTTAAATATCCAGTGGTTGCACGGAAATGCCGAAAGCGTTGCTTTTCCAGATGCCAGCTTCGATTTAGTCGCAGCTTCCTTGCTATTTCACGAGACGCCACCTGTTGTATCGCGGGCAATTTTGCGAGAAAGCTTCCGACTGCTGAAGGTTGGCGGACAAGTGGCAATTTTGGACGGAAATCAAAAAACTTTGCGGCAAACAGAGTGGCTGACTGATATCTTTGAAGAGCCTTATATTAAGTCTTACGCGGCTGGCAGCCTCGATGCTTGGGCGGGGGCGGCTGGATTCGCTGCGGTGCAAACTCACGAACACTGGTGGGTGAATCAGGTGACGCAGGGCGTGAAACCTTTGCCTGGGGAAGATTTGGAACAGGCAAAGGTGGCGAGGGGGTGGAATTGGGGCGATCGAACTCCTGATTTTGATGGCGATTTACCGGGCATTCCAGCTCCCGCTTGATTTAGAGAATAACCACCGACTGGAAGTCGGGGCTACACAAATAAAGTCCGCCTTCGCGGACTGAATAATAACTAATAACTAATAACTAATAACTAATAACTAATAACTAATAACTAATAACTCCTAACTCCCAACTCCTAACTAATGACTCTAAAAGCTGTTTTATTTGATTTTAATGGCGTGATTGTTAATGACGAGCCGATTCACGAGAAAATCATCGCTCAATTGATGCTCGATGAAAATCTCCAGCTCAAACGTGGGGAGTTTCGAGAAGTTTGTTTGGGAAGGAGCGATCGCGCTTGCATTACCGAACTACTCAAGCGCCGAGGACGATTTCTGACAGAAACATATCTCGATCGACTGCTGCAGCGCAAGGCAGAAGCTTACAAAGCTCAAATAGATACTTTGGAGAAATTGCCGATTTATCCCGGTTTGGCAGAATTTATTGATAAAATTCGGGTTGCCGGACTGAAAATGGCCGTAGTTAGCGGGGCAATGCGATCGGATATAGAATTGGTGTTAGATCGGGCCGGTTTGGCAGCAAACTTTGAGTTAATTGTCGCAGGCGACGACTTGACAGCGAGCAAACCAGCACCGGATTGCTATTTATTGGCTGTGGAACTTCTCAACCAGAAATATCCCGACTTTAACCTGCAACCGATCGAGTGTTTGGCCGTAGAAGATACTTTTGCGGGGATTGAAGCGGCGAAAAAAGCGGGGATTCAGGTTGCGGGTGTGACTCACACTTACCCGTTTCACATGATTCAGCGCCAAGCTAATTGGACGGTGGACTATTTTGCTGATTTAGAGTTGGATAGAGTGGCGGCACTTTGCTCGATCGCCCCCACTGAGCCGGCTGCGGAAAACACTTGACGTTTTTAGCAGTTACGTGCTAGTGTAAGTGACGGTCTGCGAACGTGAGAGCCAGCAAGACCTGTAAGCCTTTTAGATTCGGCAATCCGGCATCTAAAATGCTAAATTAAAACTCAATCAGGGGAATTAGCTCAGTTGGTAGAGCGCTGCGATCGCACCGCAGAGGCCAGCGGTTCGAGTCCGCTATTCTCCATAAATCAGGGGCATTACTACAGGTGACGATCGTACTCAAAGCGAAGTGCGATCGTCACCTGCTTTGATACTCGCCTATGAGTGTGCGATCGACCCGGTTGCTGCGTAAGTTTTAGCATCAATAACCTGTGGAGAGCGAGAAACCCGCTTTCTATTTTGTGCGATCGACCCGGTTGCTGCCTAAGTGGTAGCATCAATAAGATAATTTCTGTAAAGAAACCTGGTTTCTAATTACACACTAATTGCTGAAAAGACGTATTTTGGTCTCTAAACCCGATTTCCCAAAAAAATCGGGTAAGCCCGTGATCCTCACCCTGATGTCATCAGTCAATCTAAAATCTAACAAGGTATCACTCCGGTTTCGACCGCAGTTGCCCTCAATCCCCACAAAACATTCATTTTCTCAAAAACAATAAGTTTTGTAGCTAAAAATACAACAGTCTGCTGAAGCGAGTCTTAATATCAAGTCGCTATGTGTTATTATTCTCAATCATCTGACTCATCTATTCAAGAGTAACAAGAAAAAATGACAAAGCGATTCGATCGGCGGAAATTTATTTTATACAGTTCTGCTACCCTAACATCAAGTTTATTTCTCAAAGCTTGTAGAACTCCAACTCCAACAGCAACTCCCGCCGCTTCTCCCACATCAACAGGAACTACACCAGCAGCAGCCGGGGGCGGAAACACGATCAAAGTAGGAATTTTGCATTCCTTGAGCGGCACGATGTCAATCAGCGAAAAAAGCGTTGTCGATGCCGAACAATTAGCGATAGAAGAAATTAATAAAGCTGGTGGCGTCCTCGGAAAACAAATCGAAGCAGTCGTAGAAGATGGCAACTCAGACTGGCCGACTTTTGCCGAAAAAGCCAAAAAATTGATCGACCAAGATAAAGTTGTCACCGTCTTCGGATGCTGGACTTCCGCTAGCCGCAAAGCAGTATTACCGGTATTTGAAGAAAAAAATCATATGCTCTGGTACCCCGTACAATACGAGGGTCAAGAGTGTTCTAAGAACATCTTTTATACCGGGGCGGCGCCGAACCAGCAAATCGAACCAGCAGTTGACTGGCTGCTAGAAAATAAAGGCAAAAAATTCTTCTTAGTCGGGTCTGACTACGTTTTCCCACGCACGGCAAATACCATTATCAAAGCACAGCTAGCAGCCAAAGGCGGCGAATTAGTTGGGGAAGATTACATTCCTTTGGGCGGGACAGAAGTCACGCCAATTATTACTAAAATTAAGGCAGCTTTGCCAGACGGCGGCGTCATTTTCAATTCCCTCAACGGCGACAGTAACGTAGCATTTTTCAAACAGTTGCAGGGTGCCGGTTTGGGACCGGACAAATATCCCTCAATGTCGGTCAGTATTGCAGAAGAAGAAGTAAAGGCGATCGGCGTAGAATATCTTAAAGGCCATTACGCCGCCTGGAATTACTTCATGACTGTGGAATCTCCGGCTAATACAAAATTTGTGCAAGCTTTCAAAGCAAAATACGGCAACGATAGAGTGACTAACGACCCGATGGAAGCAGCTTATATCATGGTTTACCTGTGGAAGCAAGCCGTCGAAAAAGCAGGGACAGCCGACGATTTGGAAAAAGTGCGGGCAGCAGCTTTAGGTCAAACCTTTGACGCACCGGGGGGCACAGTAACGATGGATGTTAACCATCACCTTTCTAAATTTGTGCGCTTGGGCGAAGTGAGAGACGACGGTTTATTTAACATCGCTTTTGCTACACCAGAAGCAGTGAAACCGGTGCCTTGGAATCAATTTGTCGCTGAAACGAAAGGCTTTGCTTGCGATTGGTCAGACCCCGCAAAAGGTGGCAAATTCAAAGCTTGATAAGTAGGTAATACCAATTTTGTTAACGTTGGCAACGTATCTTCGATTGCGCCTACCCCCCTTTTATTAAGGGGGGACAAGAGCGTTCTTGCGTCACCCCCTACTCCCCTTAATCAGGGGGAACTGGAGTCTTCAAAGTCCCCCTGATTAAGGGGAATTTAGCGGAATCGAGATACTGACTCTAAGCATTTTTTATAGAAAACTCGACGGTTAAGTTGACACCAATGGGGTAAAATCCGCCCCTAATTATCCGCGAACAAAGTTAACCGACTTGATGCAGGAGTAACAAAAGTGGCGATATTAGATGGTTTATTTAACGGCATTAGCATCGGCGCAGTTTTACTAATTGCAGCCCTGGGATTAGCGATTATTTTCGGGCTGATGGGCGTGATTAATATGGCTCATGGCGAGTTGATGATGCTGGGGGCTTATACAACTTTCGTGGTGCAAAATGTCTTCAAAGGTATCGGAGGATTTGCTTTTGAAACCTATATTTTATTTGCAATTCCCCTAGCTTTTTTAGTAGCTGCATTGGTAGGATTGATTCTCGAACGCGGAGTGATTCGCTATCTTTACGGGCGGCCACTAGAAACTTTGCTAGCAACTTGGGGTGTAAGTTTAATTTTGCAGCAGTTTGTCCGCAGCGTTAGTTGGGTGCTGGTAATTGGGATTGCGGTGTTTTGTTTGCTGTTTTTTGGCGGTTTGCGGGTGCTGAAATCTCGCATGGATTTCGATCGCATTCGCAACAAAATTATCGCCCTAATTTTGCCTTTATCTTTGGGTATTTCCTGGGCAGTGAGCGCCTTTTTAGGGCAAACTTACAAACTGGCAGTAACTCAACCTTGGTTTGGCGCTCAAAATGTGGACGTAACGGCACCGCAATGGTTGCGGGGTGGCATACCGCTGGGCAATTTTCAGTTGCCCTACGCCCGAATTTTTATTATTGTCCTTACCGGAATTTGTTTGGCGGGAATTTACCTATTTTTGCAAAAGTCTGTCTGGGGATTGCGGATTAGATCCGTGACGCAAAATCGCAGCATGAGTGCGTGTTTGGGAATTCCTACCGAACAAGTAGACGCGCTGACTTTTGCTTTGGGTTCAGGGTTGGCAGGTGTCGCTGGGTGCGCGATTAGTTTGATCGGTTCGGTAGGGTCAAATACGGGACAAAATTATATAGTCGATACCTTTATGGTGGTGGTTGTGGGCGGTGTCGGCAAGATTGTGGGGAGTGTAGTTGCTGCGATCGCGATCGGCACTGCCAATTACCTGATCGGTTCGGGAACTTTAGCAATAATGTTCGCTCCTGTCAAGCCTTTAGCCGACTTCTTCACATTTTTCGCCACAACCAGCATGGCAAAAGTAATGGTATTCGCCTTAATTATGGCTTTTTTGCAAGTGAAGCCGGGAGGGATTTTCCCGCAAAAAGGGCGGACGGTAGAAAATTAAAAATTACAACTGCGAGTGTAGCGAAAAATGCAGAAAACACATCAAAAACCCTGGCTAAAAGAAGCGGCAATTGTCAGCGCGATCACCCTCACATTCATATTGCTCATCCCAGGAATACTCCCCGACGTTCGGCTCAATCAATTGGGGCGATTTTTAGCACTAGCAATTGCCGCCCTCGGCATAGACTTAATTTGGGGATACACGGGTTTGCTTAGTTTAGGGCATGGAGTGTTTTTTGCGATCGGCGGCTACGCCTTCGCCATGCACCTAAAACTGCAAATTCCCCCAACCGCCAGCAGTCAATTGCCAGAATTTATGAACCTCTACGGCGTTACCGAACTCCCCTGGTTTTGGCAACCATTTTATTCATTTCCCTTCTCAGCATTAGCAGTAGTTCTCATCCCCGCCATCTTGGGCGCACTTTTAGGTTATTTAGTATTCCGCAATCGAATTCGAGGCGTTTACTTTTCAATTCTCACTCAAGCAGCAACCATTGTATTTTTCAACTTCTTTAACGGTCAGCAAAAACTGATTAACGGCACCAACGGACTCACCGACTTTAAAACCCTGTTCGGAGCCACAGTAAATGACCGAGATACTCAATATATTTTCTACATTCTCACCATACTATTTTTAGCAGCAACTTACGCCCTCTGCCGCTGGCTGACCAGCGGGCGTTTCGGCCGCTTGTTAGTAGCAATTCGCGACGACGAAGTGCGCCTGCGTTTCTCAGGTTACAATCCCACAGGATATAAAGTTTTAGTCTTTGCAATTTCCGCCGGTTTAGCCGGGATTGCAGGCGCATTATTTACCGTACAAACCGGAATCATTTCGCCAAAAGCAATGGATATTGCCTTTTCAATTGAAATGGTAATCTGGGTCGCAGTCGGAGGTCGCGCCACATTATCGGGAGCAATATTGGGAACACTGCTAGTCAACTTTGGCAAAAGTTTCTTGAGCGAACAATTCCCCGAAGTTTGGCTATTTTTCCAAGGCGCGCTATTCCTCATAGTAGTCACAGTGCTGCCCGACGGCTTAGTCGGATGGCTGCAACATCAAGGTTTCGGCCAAATCCGCAGGTTGTTCAGAAGACCGAAGTACGCATCTACTTACCCCAGCCTGGAACAAGACCCCCAAGTGCAGCTCGAAAAAGAAGAACTTGAACATTGAGTGCAAAAACATCGTGTAATTTATAAGTATGCTGACATAAATAAATTTCACCGACAACAGACAAACAAAGCAATCGCAATAACCTGGGCAAACGCTGCATTTATCTCTGTCTGAGGAAACGTAATATATATGTCCACCTACTTAGATATCCGTAGCAAGTAGCTTCGTTCTTTAACTTGAGGGACAACATATGGCAGATATTATTGACTACAAAATCTACGGCGACGATTTGCAACTCATCGAGATTGAACTCGACCCTAAAGAAGGTGTCAGGGCTGAAGCTGGAACCATGACATACATGGAAGGCGACATCCAAATGCAAACATCCACAGGCGGCGGCTTATTTCAAGGTTTCAAACGGATGCTGACAGGAGCGGGTTTTTTCATTACCACCTTTGTCAACGCCGGAAATCGCAAGGCCCGCGTCGCTTTTGCCGCGCCCTATCCGGGTAAAGTAATTCCCCTAGATTTAGGCCAACTTGGCGGTAAATTTTTGTGTCAAAAAGACTCATTTCTCTGTGCGGCCAACGGCATTGAAATTGAGGTAGCATTCACCAAGCGGCTGGGTGCCGGTTTCTTTGGCGGAGAAGGTTTTATTCTGCAAAAGTTGCAGGGTGACGGGCTAGCTTTTGTTCATGCGGGAGGAACAATAGTTGAGAAAAATTTGGGAGTTGGCGAAGTGTTGCGGGCGGACACTGGTTGTTTGGTAGCTTTTGCGCCGACTGTAGATTACGATATTCAGTTTGTGGGCGGGTTTAAAAATGCTCTATTTGGCGGCGAAGGCTTGTTTTTAGTCAAGCTAACCGGGCCTGGAAAAGTGTATTTGCAAAGTCTGCCGCTCTCGAAATTAGCTGAGCGAATTATGGCTGCCGCTCCATCTCCAGTGGCGAGCAGTTCTAGCAGTTTTACTTGAGAGTAAACTGCCCGAAAAACGAAGTAAGTATGGTGTCCGGGAAGGGGAAATTTTTTCCTTAAAAAGGGAGGATATTTGCCTTACGCACCTATAAGGGGTAGGGTTTGTTGTTCATTAGTGAGTGAATTGTTAATTATGAATGGAAAAGTATTAGAAATAGAAAACTTGACTGTTAGTTTTGATGGTTTTAAAGCCATAAACGGTTTAAATTTTAGTATGGATGCGGGCGAACTGCGAGTTATTATTGGTCCCAATGGTGCGGGCAAAACAACTTTTCTCGATTCAATTACCGGGAAGGTTCAGCCGACAGAGGGCAGGGTATTGTTTAAGGGACAAAATTTACGCAAGTTGTCGGAAGATAGGATTTCGCGCTTGGGAATTGGTCGCAAGTTTCAGACACCGCGAGTTTACTTAAATTTAACGCCACGCGAAAATTTGGAATTGTCTTGCAGTCGCCACAAAAATGTTTTTTCGACTTTGTTTAAGCCTGCTTCGGCTGCTGAAAAACGCACGGTTGCGGGTTTGTTAGAAACAATTGGTTTAGTTGCTAAAGCTGATATTTCTGCTGGTTTGCTTTCTCACGGGGAAAAGCAATGGTTGGAAATTGGAATGTTGGTGGCTCAATCTCCTGATTTGTTGTTGGTAGATGAACCTGTGGCGGGTTTGACGGATGAGGAAACGATGTTAACGGGAGAGTTACTAATTTCGCTGGCCCAAAGTCATTCGGTGTTGGTAATTGAACACGATATGGAGTTTGTGCGGCAAATTGCGCGGCAGGTGACGGTGTTGCATCAGGGTGCGGTTTTGTGTGAGGGGACTATGGATGAGGTGCAAAATGACGATCGGGTAATTGAGGTATATTTGGGCAAACCGGAAGAGTAAAAAGAAGGAAGAAGCAAGAAGGAAGAAGCAAGAAGGAAGAAGGAAAAAGGAAGAAGTTATTTGTTAGTTGCTACTAATTCCCATGCCCAATTACCAATTAAAAACTATGCTACAAGTCTCTAATTTGAATGTTTACTACGGCGAAAGTCACATTTTGCGCGATGTAGATTTAAGCGTCAGGGCGGGGCAAATGGTTTGCTTGATCGGCCGCAATGGTGTGGGCAAAACTACTATGCTAAAAACGATTATGGGGTTACTGCAACCCCGCAGTGGCACTATTGCTTTTGGCGGAGAATCTATTGCTTCTAAGTTGACTCACCAGCGGGCTAGATTAGGAATTGGTTATGTGCCTCAAGGGCGCGAAATCATTCCACGTTTGACTGTGAAAGAAAACTTATTGTTAGGTTTGGAAGCGAAACCAACCAAAATCAAAAATCCTGAAGTTCCTGATGAAATTTTTGATTTATTTCCTGTTTTGAAAACTATGCTCGCTCGCCTGGGAGGTGATTTGAGCGGGGGACAGCAGCAGCAGTTAGCTATTGCTAGGGCTTTGATGGGTGAGCCGCAGTTGCTGGTTTTGGATGAACCTACGGAAGGGATTCAACCATCAATTATTTTAGATATTGAAGCTGCGGTGCGCCGTGTGGTTGCGACTCGGGGAATTTCTGTTTTGTTGGTGGAGCAACATTTGCATTTTGTGCGGCAAGCTGACTGGTATTATGCTATGCAAAAAGGCGGAATTGTGGCTTCTGGAAGCACTAGCGAATTAAGTGATGAGGTGATTCAGAGGTTTTTGGCTGTTTGATTCAGAAGGAAGAGGGAAGAGGGAAGCAGGAAACGAGGAAACGAGGCAACGAGGCAGAGCCTCTAGATATTTATTCCCAAGCAGAGTCTGGGAACAAGGAAGCAAAAAACTTGTATTCAGTCCCCGTAGGCGGACAAAAGTTTGACAATAAGCGATTTCAATCGCCCAGGAAACGAGGCATTTTCCTTCTTCCTTCTTCCTTCTTCCTTCTGCTATATTATTGATTTTTTCTGCCGTCGGGCATTGTGGTGCCGGCCATACTTGCTCGATCGATACTAGCGCCATCTATATTAGCATTGCGGAGGTTGGCATCGGAAAGATTGGCATCTCTCAAGTCGGAAAATCGTAGGTCTGCACCGTCTAAATTAGTCTTTGTCAAGTTAGCTTTTCGGAGGTTAGCGTTGCTGATTCTCGCTCCTACTAATTCGGCTCCGCTTAAGTTTGTGCGAGCTAAATTGGTGTTGACAAAATCTGAGATCTCGAAGCGACTACCGCTGAGGTTGGCATCTGATAAATCTGCTCCTGTCAGGATGGGATTTTTTAAGTTAATGTTAACTAATTTTACGGCTCGGAGGTCGCAGCGGGAGCAGCTTTGAGTTAGCAGCAGCATTTCGACGTTGGCGTTGATTTGGTCGATTTGTTGCTGGGAGAAATTTTCGGCAAATTCTGGCGAGACGTAGCCGAGGTTTTTGGGGTCGGCTGGTTTTGGTTGGGGTGTTTGTATTGGGGGTGTTTGGATTTGTTGGGGTGTTTGGATTTGTTGGGGTGTTTGTGGTTGGGGTGTTGGGATAGGTTGGGGTGTTGGGATTGATTGGGGTGTTGGGATTGATTGGGGTGTTTCTATTTGCCCGATCGCACTTAGTTGCAGCCCCACCTTCGGCAGTTCGAGAGTTGCTGCAAAAATTAGTAGGGCGATCGACATTATGGTGAGTTTTTTCATAAATCTATAACTTTTTGTTTGCGAAAATACCATTTCTATGGTATAATACCTCGAAAAGTTAACACCCTACATTTCGCTAAATAAATCAAAATTTAGATAAAAAACTTCGGAACCATCAGGTGCGCGAATTAACTTTTCTATTACCGGAGGCAGTTGTTGTTGACGGTACAATTCGGGAATCTCGCAGAAGCTTTCTTCGGTAATTTCCCAAATTTTTGGCATCTCAGGAAGGGGAATCCCTAACCGATCGCTTTTATTTAAGGTACAAATAATCAGGTATTTGCAGTCAGCAATGCTGGGACTGCTGGGAAATATTTTGGATAAATTAATTATGGTAATCAGTTCTTCTTGATGCCGCAGTAGACTATTACCGTTCGGTAAAAGACCGTAGGCCTTAAAGTTCTTAACAATGCGTTCCACTCGTTCGATAGGAACAGCATAATAAATATTTCCCAGTTCAAAGGAAACAAATTTTTTAGGGGCAATTCTAACAGTGGCTTGTTTCTTGCTCCGAAAGCGGCGATTGTAATTGGCGTGAGTCATTCGATTTTAGATTTTAGATTAAGGATTATTGGATTTTAGATTTTAGATTGAGGATTATTGGATTTTAGATTATTCGATTTGAGTAGGTGAGTCGGGTGCGTAGTTCCCACTATTATTTGCGTATTCAATTACTTTTGACCTAAGTTTTGTTTGACATTAGGGATTATTTGATGGAAATTTGAGATTATGGATTAAATTATTGATTGGTGGATTAATTTGGGGATGGCTTGTAAAAGTTGGGCTTCGCTGTAAGGTTTGGTGAAGTATTGATTTGCGCCTAATTCCATTGCCATTTGCCGATGTTTTTCCCCGCTACGGGATGTCAGCATGGCTACGGGAATCTTAGCAAACCGCTCAGTCGATCTGATCGATCGCAACAATTCAAATCCATCCATCCGAGGCATTTCAATATCCACGATCGCCAAACTGCAATCAAGACCATTTTGCAACTTTTCCAGGGCATCCACACCGTCTTTAGCCTGTACCACCCGGTAGCGAGCACGAGTCAGCGTCATAGACAGCAACTGGCGAATTGTATAGGAATCATCCACTACCAAAATCTGCGGTGACTTACTCGAACTCGCCGGCATCTCCTGCACTTTACCGGAGATAGCGGCGATCAAACTATTTACCACAGGTTGGCCCACCAAATCGTCCACATCCAGAATATTCACCACGCGCCCGTCCCCCAAAATCGTAGTGCCCAAAACGCCGCGAGGCTTGGATAGAGGCGGTGGCAAAGGTTTAACCACAATTTCCTGCTGACCGATCAGCCGTTCCACGGCCACCGCCAGCATTCCTTCGGTAGAAGCCAAAACCAGGACAGGAATTTCGTCTTGGGTCAAAGGGTCAGGAGAGGGGGCATCCGGCCCGACGACGCTGTATTCGAGCAAATCTTGCATCCTCACCAAACGAATAAATTCCTCCCTCCACCACAGCATCGGCTGATTGCCGGCGATGTGAACTTCCGAGGCTTTAATGTGCAGAATTTCCTCGACTGCATCTAGCGGCACTGCTATTTTATTGTGATCTGTCTTCACCATCAGTGCATCAGTAATCGACAGCAGTAGCGGCAGTTTGATAATAAAACTCGTACCTTTTCCCAGGCGAGAGTCTACCTTCACAGTCCCCCGCACAGTCCGCAAATTTGTTCGCACCACGTCGAGCCCGACTCCCCGCCCCGAAAGGTCGCTGACCCCTTCTGCAGTGCTGAAACCCGGCCAAAACAGAAAATCGTAGAGTTCGGCAATGGAAAATTCTTGAGCTTGTTCCTCGGTAGCCAAACCCTTTGTGACAACTTTACGGCGAATCATTTCCGGGTCAATGCCTTTGCCGTCATCGGCGACAGTAATAATCGTTTGGCCGCCTTGGTGGCGGGCTTCTATTTCAATTTGACCGCTGGCGGGCTTGCCACTTGCTTTCCGAACTTCGGGCATTTCGATGCCGTGGTCGAAAGCGTTTCTCACTAAGTGTATTAAGGGGTCGCGCAAAGCGTCGAGCAAACTTTCGTCAATTTTGGTATCTCTTCCCACTAGCAGCAGGTTGACATCTTTATCGTATGTGAGACACATCTCCCGGAGTGCTCTGGGCAAGTGATCGACGGCGCGACTGAAACTCACGACTCGCAACTGCATGACGCGGCTGCGTAGTTGTTCGGTAATGCGGCGCAGTTGGTCGGTACTGCGCTCGAATTTGATCGCTAAGGTGTCTAATTTGGTGGCGGAGTGAGAAATTGCTTGGGCAGTTTCGATGACTTCTGCGGCTGTCGAGTGGAACTCTGTATAACGATCCATCTCTAAGATATCGAAGTGAGCATGGGCCGGAGAGGATTTGCCGTTAGCAATCATTGGGAATTCTGTTTCTGCAGCTGCAAGTTTTCCCAATCCAGAGTTCCCGTTTCCCCCCCTCCACTCTGCAAAGCTCAGTCTGTCGTATTCTTCTCGCAACTGACCGCCGAATTGGCTCAAATCTACGATATTGCGGCGGATGCGCTTGACTTCGCCGCGCAGTTCGGATTCTTGAAGTTCTAAATTTGTACGGTTGATGACTAATTCCCCGACTAGATTCACCAATTCAGTTAAGCGTTCTAAGTCTACCCGGATTGTCGGCCTTTGCGGGTTGGGGACTGGGAGAGTCGAGGAGGGGGGGACAGACGGGGAGGGGGAGGGGGAAATGTCCGGGGGAGGCGGGGAGGGGGAGGGGGTAATGTCCGGGGG
>NZ_JAUBQX010000057.1:0-38583 GCF_036701505.1 Microcoleus sp. Pol11C2 | reverse complement strand
CAATCACATCGGTGCGGTTTGGTACTTTGTCCATCATTACAATGCCTCCCTACGGTCTTAACCATTACTATGCACTACTACCACTAGCTGTAATGGGGGTGTGTATTGGGCTGGTTACTAACTATAGTGAATCGCGAATTTGGGGCAATTGCAGTTATTCAATTATCGCCTCTTTTAATGGGTATTTTATGGCTTTACTGGTTCTGCTGACCTGGAAGTTTGAGAAGGTAGAACAGGCATTTTTTGCGGCTTGTGCAAGCTGGGAAATCCCGGCTTTACTGATTGAGTTCTGGCAATTGTACTCTCATTTACTTTCTCAGAAAGAGGAGCTAATGTTTGAGTCACTTTAACTTGCTGTCGAAGTTGTTCTGTCGAACCCAACAAACCTCCTAATCCGTTGAATAACCTGCGAATATTATTGCGAAAAGCCGGATCTCCTGTCAAATCATCCACGTCGGAAGTAATTTTATGCACGTTCTGAAATGTAGCTCGTGCAGAATCTAGAGTTTGCTGCAATAATAGCAAAGTGGCGGGATTGTTTACCTGGCTGGATAAATCTCGCAAATTACCAGAAGCTTGGGCAGCATTCGCTGATAAAACTTCTAAATTGTTCAGCAATTGTCCTTGGTTGATGCGATTAATTGTTGGACTCAAACTGCTGACAGCTACCCGCAGTTCCTGACTGCTTTGATTGATGTTATTCAGAGTAGAGACTAAACTGGCGCGGTTTGTTGTTACTAAAGAATTGAGTTGGTTGGCTGTTAATGTAACTTGATTTGCTGCTTGAGTTACTGAATTAGCAGAATTTATCGCAGCTGCCGATACGGCTTTTGTGGAAGTGTCCGCCGTAGCTGCTACTTTAGAAACATCAGCGGCTGCTGCTGATATTTCCGTCTTGAGCGATTGATTTAAGGTGCTTGCTTCTCCCTTTAATGATTGATTTAAACTGCTTGCTTCCCCCTTTAATGATTGATTTAAACTTGCTATTTCGCTTTTTACAGATTGATTTAAGCTCCCAATGTCTCCCCTTACAGATTGATTTAAAGTTTTTATTTCTGCTTGGGCCGTTTTAGTTAAAGTCGATAAATCTTGAGTGAGTTTAGCTGCACCTTTAGCTGTGTTGGCTGTATTTTCGGCGAGGGATTTAATATTGTTGAACAGCGCGGGGTCGGTGTAGAAATTAGCTAGGCGGACTGTGGATCGAATTAGTTCGTCGATAGTGACTCCAGCTTGACCTTTTAAGCGCGCATTTTGGCAGATTATCTCTGGGGGACAGTCGGCACTAACGGGATTGGCGGTAAGTAATGATTCTGGCAAAATCGAGTTGGGGGTAATGTCGATCGACGATTCGCCAATTAAACCCGATTTATTCGCTTCGATCGTAACATCCCTGGGAATCACTAAAGTACCGGGGGCAATCTCCAGCGTCACGTCTACGCCGTTGGAACCCGGTTTGAGGACGGTAATTTTACCGACTGCAACCCCGCGATACCTGATGGGCGTGCCTATTTGCATTCCTTGGGCGCTGGCAAATTCTACGGCGAATTTGTAGCTGCGGTTCCCTAGCTGCACGCCCCGCAGCCAGAGCACTAAGCCGCCAAATAAACCGATTCCTACTAAAATTAAGAACCCGACAGAACCTTCTCTTACAGTTCGCGATCGCATATTTTCTCCTCAGTCATTGGTCATTGGTTATTAGTCATTCATCATCGGTCATTTCAATCTAAAATCTAAAATCTAAAATCTAAAATTGGCTGACTATCCAAGCGCTTGAATTGGACCAGTAACACTGCCGCTAAAAAATTGTCTGATCAGTAAATTATCTGTCGATGCAATGTCATTGACAGTTCCCTCCCACTGCACTTTCCCTCGATAGAGAAATACGATGCGATCGGCAGTGCGGCGGATGGTACTGTCTTGGTGAGTGACGATCGCATAAGTGCTGCAAACACCTTGGGCCGCCTGCAAGTCCCTGATTAAATCTTCAATTACCGTCGAAGCGATCGGATCTAAACCCGCCGTCGGTTCGTCGTACAGCAACACCTCTGGATTATCCCTGTCATTATCAGGATTCGCCATGATAGCGCGGGCAAAACTTACCCGCTTTCTCATTCCCCCAGACAACTGCGCCGGATAGCGTTCGCCAATTCGCGGCAAACCCACCATCTCTAACTTCTCCTCCACCAATTCCCGAATGCGGCGGCGCGGCAGCTTAGAATGCTGGTAAAGTAAAAAACCGACATTCTCCTCCACCGTCAGCGAATCAAACAAAGCCGCTTGCTGAAACACCATCCCAATTCCGATCGGATCGGCCACGTCGTCTACCCATCCGACCCTGCGCTGTCCCTGAACGAAAACCTCACCGGCATCCGGGGCCAACAAACCGGCAATTATCCGCAAAATAGTAGACTTCCCCGTCCCGGAAGGGCCAATAATTGCCAGGGCCTCTCCCCGATAAATTCTCAGATCGACTCGATCGAGGATCGGGTTCTGGCCGAAGGACTTACTTACCCCTTTGAGTTCGATTAGTGGCTCTGCCATAGGATGTTATCAATAAGTTGTCAGTCCTCAGTCATCAGTCTACCTAATGACTCATGACTCCTGACTCATGACTCATGACTAATCACTAATTACTTAAATTGACTGCCAGAATCAAAACACTCTTGTATTGTAAATTTGTCAGGTCGAGCTGTTCCAATACCCTTAAGACTAATTAACCATGTCAATTAGTTCACTTCCTAAAGCCCTCCGCGTCTTGGCTAAAGCCAAGCAGGTTTTTGCCCACTCCAGAAATCCTTACCCCCCTTCTTTGCGGAACGGGCGAGTTCACCAGTGGTTTAAGTGGTTAGCCCCCGGACTGTTAGTGAAACGGTGGCTGCTGATTAGTGCCAGCGGCGTGGTACTTGCCACTTTGGGTTTAGCAATTTGGACTGGGATGACTCCCATTTTCTTCTTATTGCAATTATTGAGAAATTTTTTGGCGTGGATTGCGGAAGTTATTCCCAATTACGTGTCAGGCCCGATCATCATTGCTGGCGGGATTTTATTAATTCTGTGGGGACAAACTCGCAGTTTGAACTCTATTACCCAAGTGCTGATGCCCGAAGGCAACGAGGAACTGGTCGATCGACTCCTCAACCACCGTCGCTTGAACCGCGGCCCGAAAATTGTGGCAATTGGGGGCGGTACGGGTCTTTCTAATTTGCTCAGGGGATTGAAGGATTACAGCGCCAAAATCACTGCTATTGTCACGGTGGCGGATGATGGCGGGTCTTCCGGGCGGCTGCGGCGGGAAATTGGGGTATTGCCACCGGGAGACATTCGCAATTGTTTGGCGGCTTTGGCAGATGAGGAAAAGTTATTGACTGAGTTATTTCAATATCGTTTCCGGGCTGGTGACGGTTTGGTGGGTCACAGTTTTGGGAATTTGTTTTTGACGGCGATGAGCGATATTGCTGGAGATTTGGAACAGGCGATCGCGGCGAGTTCTAAAGTTTTAGCAGTGAGGGGAGAGGTGCTGCCGGCTACTCTGAGCGATGTTTCTTTGTGGGCAGAACTCGCTGACGGTCGCAGGATTGAGGGGGAGTCCAGCATTACAAAAGCAAACGGGCAAATCCTCAAAATAGGCTGCACTCCTGCTAATCCTCCGGCGTTACCTAGGGCTGTGGAAGGGCTTCGGGAAGCGGATTTTATTATTATTGGGCCGGGGAGTCTTTATACGAGTGTCATTCCGAATTTGTTGGTGCCGGAAATTGCTGATGCGATCGCCAACAGCGAAGTTCCGCGCATTTATGTGTGCAATATTATGACTCAGCCGGGGGAAACTGACGGATACAGTGTTGCAGACCACATTCGGGCGATCGACCGCGCTTGCGGCAGGCCGCTGTTCGATGCTGTAGTAGTTCAAGGAAAAGTCCCTTCTGCAAAGGCTTTAATCCGCTATTCTCAGGAGGATTCTTATCCGGTTGTACTTGATCGAGAAGCCGTAACGCAATTGGGGCGGCGAGTTGTCATCGCCAATGTCATGGATGAAGATGAAAATACGGGTTTAATTCGCCACAATTCTCAAAGGTTGGCGGGGATGTTGCTGCGTTGGTACGGCCGCGCGCAAAACATTTAAGCTGCTGACTGTTAACTGTTAACTGTTGACTGTTGACTAATATTATTGGTTATTGGTTATTGGCCGCCGCCAGCGAGTAACAAATAACAAATAACAAATGACTAATGACTAATTATTGAAATGAAAACTTTGCTTCCCGATTCTGAGGCTACGCGCAAGTTTGGTGTTGCGTTAGGTCGATCGCTCCCCCCCGGCACTGTAATCTTATTACAAGGAGATTTAGGTGCAGGCAAAACTACCTTGGTTCAAGGTATCGCTGAAGGCTTAGGAATCTCAGACTCGATTGAGAGTCCTACTTTTACACTGATTAACGAGTATTTTGGAGGACGAATTCCGCTGTATCATCTAGATTTGTATCGACTAGAACCCAAAGAAGCGGAGGCTTTGCACTTAGAAAGTTATTGGGACGGATTAGAACGGGATTTGGGAATTGTGGCGATCGAATGGGCGGAAAGATTGCAGTACAAACCAGAAAATTATTTGCAAATTTCTTTAAGTTATCTCGATAACGGGCGGCAAGCTGAAGTAATTGGTAATGGCGAGTTATTGGATTGGCAATGGGAAAATTGAGCTAGTGCGATCAAACTTACTGCGGCGGGCGGTTGAGTCGAATCAATTTACCTCTCAAATTTTCCTCACCAGCAATAGCATCATTTATGCGTGTTGCCAACCTTTCTAGATTTTTATCGTCTGTACAGATGATAATACCAGCATGATTTAGTTGTTGAGTATGCAAGCGAATGAAATGCCGACGATTTTGCGTCATAACCGCCCGATCGTTATTCACAGCAAAGGCTAATACTTCGGGGTCATCATCTCCGGCATTTCCTGCCTCTTGAATAGTCAGGGCATCGTGACCTAAATTTCGCAGCAATGCCACAATAGGAAACGGGAACTGTTCATCTGCATAGAGACCTGCCATAAATTATACTTCCAACATCATTGCTGCTGCTTCTTCTCGGAGTGCTGTTTCAATTTCTTCGGAGTTAGCCTCAGCATAAGCCCAGACATTTACTAAGTTTGCAGCATTCAACTGGGGATAAAATTGTAGAAGTTCAGCATCACTTGAACCTTGACGGCGCAAACTCACGAACAGCCAAACGGGAAGTCTAGTTTGGGCAATGCAAGCATCGCCGCCACACACGTCGGGAGTTTTGGTAATTCCTGGCCAGCTATTACTTAAACTTTGGGCTAACAGTCTTATGACTTCAGCTTTCTCAGTCGGAGTTAAGGCCAGGAGTTGTGTTTCTAGTTCTTCGAGGATCATGGGTAAAATCGCTTTTGCGATGCAGGAATACCCAATTATAACACTTGAGTTAAATTCATGCTGGCTCAGCGTCAAATGTCAAAGCTTCCCCCCTCACATTGGTATCCAATTTACCATTTTCAAAAACAACTTTTCCTCCAACAACAGTCACAACTGGCCACCCAGTCAAACTCCAACCTTCAAAGGGACTCCAGCCGCACTTTGTCACCATTTCTTCTCGCACTACAGGTCGATAATTATCCAAATCTACTAATACCAAATCGGCATCAAAACCAGGAGCAATCGCCCCTTTGTTCGGAATATTATAAGCCTTAGCAACTGCCGACGACATCCAATTAGCAACTTGTGCCACTGTACATTTTCCCTCTACTGCTTGCGTCAGCATCAAAGGCAAAGAAGTTTCGACTCCCGGCATTCCCGACGGCGTATTTGGATATTCTTGAGCTTTTTCAGCTAATGTGTGCGGCGCGTGATCGGTGGCGATAAAATCAATTACGCCGTCGAGTAAAGCTTGCCAAAGTATTTCGTTATCGCGGGGCTCGCGCAAAGGCGGATTCATCTGAGCTAAACTGCCAATTTTTTGATAGGCGCTGGTATTTAACAGCAAATGCTGCGGCGTAACTTCTGCGGTCACCCAACTCGGTTTTTCCTGACGCAACAACTCAGCTTCATCCCCAGTAGAAAGGTGCAGAATGTGCAGACGGCGCTGATATTTATTAGAAAGTTTTAATGCTAGCTGAGTAGCCAATAAAGCTGCTTGGTTGTCTTGAATTTGCGAGTGTACGGCAACATCGGAAATCCCGGCAAATTCCTGACGCCTCTGGTTGATTCTAGCTTGGTCTTCTGCGTGTACCGCAATTAGTCGATCGCCCTTGGCAAAAATCGCCTCTAAAGTTCCTTCTCCATCGACTAAAAGCTGACCGTGCATCGAACCCATAAACACCTTAATTCCTGGAGTCGGATTCGCATTCAACAAATCCGGCAAATTCTCGGGCGTTGCACCAATAAAAAAGCCGTAATTCACCAAACACTTCTCGGCAGCGCGACTTAGTTTATCATCTAAGGCAGCTTGAGTTGTGGTCAGAGGTCGCGTATTCGGCATTTCCAGAAACGATGTCACGCCGCCTTTAGCGCAAGCACAGCTAGCGGTAAATAAGTCTTCCTTGTGTTCTAAACCTGGTTCCCGGAAGTGTACCTGGGGATCAATTACTCCGGGTAACAGAGTTAAGCCTTTGGCATCTATTTCTCGATCGCCCGATTCGACAATTTCAGCAGCAACTTTGACAATTTGGCCATCGCAGATTTGCACATCTCCTACCAAAAACTCACCATTGGGCAAAAGAATGCGAGCGCGACGGATTAACAAACTTGATTTGGGAGTCATAAGATACCATTAATTGAGTAAACAGCGTGCTAGCATGGAAGCATTATTAAGTTTATAATTCGTATCCAGCTCAGTCACTACAATACCCTATGACTCGTCTAGACAAGTCAGCCGACGAAAAACCTCCGCAAGACACCGAAAATCCTTGGATCGAAGGAATTAAGACGATCGGCTTAGCAGCATTTTTAGCCTTTGGTATCCGCACCCTGGTTGCCGAAGCTCGCTACATTCCCACCGGCTCGATGCTCCCAACCTTACAAATTAACGATCGATTAATTATAGATAAGGTAAGCTATCGATTCCAAGAGCCCCAGCGAGGAGATATTATCGTATTTATGCCTCCTGACCCGGCTAGTTTGTGCACGGGACAGCCGCCACCGATCAAAGATGCCTATATCAAGCGAGTGATCGGACTGCCGGGAGACAGTGTGGAAGTCAAAGAGGGAAAAGTTTTTATTAACAAGCAGCCGCTACAGGAAAAATATATTGAAGAAATTCCGCAGTATCCCTACGGGCCTGTAGTTGTAGCTCCAAATTCTTACTTGGTGCTCGGCGACAACCGCAACGCAAGCTGTGACAGTCATTACTGGGGCTTTGTACCCAAGCAAAATATCATCGGTAGGGCAATTGTGCGTTTTTGGCCACTCAACCGCACAGGTTCGATCGACCCCACGCCCCTTTATCCCGCTAAAAATTAGCTCTAACGGAAGGAAGAAGGCCAATTCAATAATAGCAATGATGTGGGTGATTAAGAACATCCTAATCGTCTTATCGTTTGCTATACAAAACGTGAGGGATATTAGATCCCCGACTTCTTCAAGAAGCCGGGGATCTAAGCTGACTGGCTGGATCAATTCTAAAATCTAAAATCTAAAATCGCCGGACGTTTCGCGATCGAGAACTTTCACAACTTTGTTATACATATCCTCAGCTTCTTGCTGCGAATTGCCAATACTCGTCACTCCCAATTTGCCAAACTCCGACAAACAACCCATTAAATGAAACACGCTGCCCGTCTCTGTACCGCTGTCAAAGTGCAGTTGATTGTCAGCAATAATATCCATCAAATCGTTCGGTAATAATCCCCGATAGCGCTCTTTTTTCAAATTGTCCGAAGCGACATAATATTTTGGACGGCCCTGCAAGCTGTAAAATAATCCTGTCGAACGTTCGTACCGACCATTTGTTAACAGCTTCAGCGCCATAAACGGATGAGTTGTGCCTCCTTTCCGCAAGTTAATTTCTATGGCTTGCATATCCCAGTTGCCGTCGGATTGGCGCACCGCGAGAAAATCTACTCCAAATCTCTCTAAAGCGCCTTTTTTAGCTAAGTTTTGCCCGACTTTCCATCCCAATTCTTGCAAAGCCAGCCGGTAAGATTCGTCCGCAGGAAATCGGCAACCCAGGAAAATTTGGCCGTCTGGGCCTCCTAAAATTTGGTCGTGGGTTGAGAGAATTTCTACTTCGCCGCTGGGAACAATTCTGCCTTGAACACTGGGCGAGAACTTTTCTTCTCCTTCGATAAATGCTTCGGCAATTACCCCTAATTCGGGAATGCGGCTGCTAAAGTTTTCCCAGGTTTCCCCCGTTGCTTGAAAGCGCAAATTATGGAAGTGCTCGCCAATTGCCTTCGCTCTTTCTTTAGGCGCTTTACCTGCGAGAGACTTCAGATCTAAAATTGCATTTCCTTCCCCCGAAAAACCTTCATTTAACTTAATTACGATCCGTTGCAAATGCGGCTGCCGTGCCCACAAATCCGCCGCAGCTTCCGCTAAATCTTCCGCATTCCAAACCAACTCGGAACCGTCAGGATAAGGCACGCCACATTCTTTAAAAATTTGCCTGCTACCGCTTTTGGTTCCCCAGTATAACAGATCGGGATCGCTGGCCCACAAAGGAATTCCCAATTTAACAGATAACTCGCGTTCTAAGGGCGTCGAGTTATAACAAACCATATAGGATTTTGTCGGCCGCACTGCTTGACGAATGCGCTCCATTAAGCGGGGACGATCTAAAATTTTCTGGGTGAGGGATTTGGCAGAAGCATCGTAAGCACTGAATAGCACAAGCCGATCGCGCGCGTGAGAAAATGGTATTCCCGGCAGCAATTGCAGGTAATAATCCACAATCATCGGGTGCAAGGGCTCGGAGGTAATGTAAATTAAGCGCGTGCGCGGATTTCGCAGGCGAATCAATGAAAATAAATGCCGCTCTTCGTAGTGGTAAGCACCCTCAACTTTCTGCATTTCTTGCTGATCTAAGCTGAGAGAAGGAATGATAATAATGTCACAATCTCCGCTGTCGAATTCTTCTATCGCTCGCCAACGTTCGCGTAATTCTGTCTGAAGATCGCGAAACTTCTGCGCGGATTCGGAAGATGATTTATTTAACTCTTGCATTGTGTTTAATCCTAAGTATTCAAATAATTATTGCTGATGATGTCGGGTGTGTCAGCCCCAATACTTGAGACAACTGACACAGTTTTTTTGTCTGACGCACTTTACCGGGAATATTGACAAAAATGCCCAAATAGTGATTTAAGGTGCGTCAGTCGAAATATTTGAGGCAACTCAAACAGTTTTTTCTGACCCCCCCAAAAAACCGATACCGTCCCACCTACTCCTGTCGTGAATCTCCAAAAATTTTAGACCAAAGTTTAATCTCCCAGATTCATCTGTGGAATAAATCTAAAATCTAAAATCTAAAATCGACTGACGTACCCTACCGGGGACGATCTTCCATTTCTGTCAATCTGCTCTAAGAAGCTCGCCGCGCTCGAAAAAGTCTGGCATACTGCAAAATTGGCTCTAAGCGACGTTGATTTTGCTTGAGTGCCGATCGCAATTTTTCCGAAGGGCGGAACACCAGGGGAGCCGAATATTTGTTCAGCATCTCCATATCTGGCGACTGGCTCAGCAGCATCAGCCTCACGTCTTTGTCGAGCAAATAACTCAGAGAAAGCAAATCTCCCATGTTCGTAAAATCGTTGCCGCGATCGCTAATTACAATTGTATCTTTAATCGACCGATTACCTATCGCCTCTTTGTTAATAATTTTGGCAACTTCAGCATTAAAATAGCTCAAGTCTTTGCTCCACCAAGTATCAGAAAAAGCGCTAACTGTACAAGAGGCTACACTTGCTGTAAATACCAAGGCTAAAATGACTTGCCAAAACCGCTGCTGAGTTTTCACGTTACTGGCGAGCAAGTAAGCAACTGCTAGCTGCACTCCGGGAAAGCAGGAAATCAGATAGCGGCTGACGGCGGAACGTTTCCCACCTAGGATTATATCCGGTAATGCCAGTATCAAAAAAGGTACAAAAATTGATGTTACAATAAACAGCCAAGTTGATGTGCTAACCCTGCGGCAGATTGTGTAAAGGGCTGCCACAATTAACAGCAAAAATGGCAATCTCAGCAGATAAGTCCAGATATTATCAAACCCGAAGTCGAAGTCAAAAAATAAGGCTGTAAAGCTGAGTGTCCACAATTTGACAAGATACAGCCAACCCGGAGATACTCGCGTCCAATCTGTCGTCGCTGATGCTCGTTCCAGGTTTGTCGCCAGCACATAAATCCAGGGAATATACAATATTAAAGCTGCTGTTACTGCTAAAAAAAATTGGGAATTAGTTACGTGACCTGGCAATTTTGTTTTTTTGACAAACAACCAGTAAGAAATTATAAAAACTCCGTGTCCAATGAGTGTTAAACTGAAGAAAGGGTGAGTGTAGAAACCAAAGGCGATCGCCAGCGAGTAAAATACCCAATCTTGCCAACCCCGCAACCGCACTGCTCTTAGCAGCAGCCAACTGCTGCCAATAACTGTCGCTGTCAGCAAACTGTACTGCCTTGCTGTCTGAGCAAACAATATGTCAAAGGGAGATAAAGCCAAAAGTGCTGTTGCTAATAACGCAGCCAAATTCGAGGCGAAAAGTTCCTGAGCTAAAGCGTACATCAAAGGCAGCGACAGCAAACTCAATAGTGCTGGTAAACTGCGAGATGCTGTTAGAGAACTGCCAAATTGCTGCATCCACCAACGAGCCATGAGAAAGTATAAAGGCGGATGCTGCGGGTCTTCTAGTGCTAAAGAACGAATTGTGTCTGCTTCTGTACTTCCCGGTTTAATCCGCTGATATTTTTGCAATTCTGGTGCGGGAACAATCCGGTTTTGGAATAGTTCGTCGTCAATTTCTTGGCGGGTGAAACCAGCGGCACGGATTGATGTGTAAGCTTCGTCGTGCCAGTAAAGTTTGCGATCAATCTCAAAAAACCGAAATCCGATACCTAGTAAAATGCCGATCGCCAATAAGTTCATCAGCCAGCGGGAATTTTTGGTATTAACAGATGTGTCTTGATGTGTTGTAGATCCCATGCTTGTCCTAATTGTGGCGATTGCCTCCGGGATAGCTACGCTTCACGGAATTTGGAACTGTAGCCCATCTTAAACCTCACTCCGAGAGCGATCGATACCAACTAAATCCCCCAACAGACAATAATTCTACCCTCTGCCGGATGCGGAATACTTTATATATCAGAGCGTTCAAAAAGCTGGCTCAGGCTGAACCACCCCCAAAATCAAGAATCTTAAACCAAATCCCCGCAGAACCTCCAGACCCTAAAAATAACTGCTAACATACGTGTTGTACAGTTAATCAACAAGCTCCGCAAGGGGTCTACCCGCGTACCGCAAATGGCAAAAAGAGATACGTCTATAAAAACTTCCACTGAAAACTCAGAAAAGCAAAAAGCTCTAACTTCCGTACTCTCCCAAATCGAGCGCAGCTTTGGCAAAGGGGCGATCGTCCGATTGGGAGACTCCACTCGCATGAGGGTAGAAACCATTCCCACCGGAGCCCTGACACTGGACATTGCTTTGGGCGGCGGTTTGCCAAAAGGCCGAGTCATTGAAATTTACGGGCCGGAAAGTTCCGGTAAAACCACTCTAGCCCTCCACGCGATCGCCGAAGTCCAAAAATCCGGCGGTATCGCAGCCTTCGTCGATGCCGAACACGCCCTCGATCCCACCTACGCCTCAGCTTTAGGCGTCGATATTGAAAATCTCTTAGTTTCCCAGCCGGATACCGGCGAAATGGCCCTAGAAATTGTCGATCAACTCGTGCGTTCCGTCGCCGTCGATATCGTAGTAATTGACTCCGTAGCCGCCCTCGTCCCCCGCGCCGAAATCGAAGGCGATATGGGCGACTCCCACATGGGTTTGCAAGCGCGCTTGATGAGCCAAGCTTTGCGGAAAATCACCGGCAATATCGGCAAATCTGGCTGTACCGTCATTTTCCTCAACCAATTGCGGCAGAAAATCGGCGTAACTTACGGTAACCCGGAAACCACAACCGGCGGTAACGCACTCAAATTCTACGCCAGCGTGCGGCTTGACATTCGCCGGATTCAAACTTTGAAAAAAGGCACAGAAGAGTACGGCAACCGCACGAAAGTTAAAGTTGCTAAAAATAAAGTTGCTCCGCCTTTCCGCATTGCCGAATTTGACATTGTATTTGGCAAAGGCATTTCTACTTTAGGCTGTCTGACTGACTTGGCCGACGAAATGGGAGTAATTATGAAAAAAGGTTCTTGGTATAGCTATAACGGCGAGAACATAGCTCAAGGACGAGACAAAGTGATCCAACACATGGAGAAAAATGCCGATTTCAAAAATGAAATTGAGGAGCTAGTTAAAAAGAAACTTGAGACTGGTGCTGTGGTTTCTGCTAATTCTGTTGCCCCTGTTGACAATGAGGATGAGGATGCAGAAGATCTAGACAATGTAGAAGATCTAGATAATGTAGTAGATGTAGAGGATTTGGAAGAAATCTAAATCTTTCAGTCCATAAATGCGATAGCTGTTAGAGCCCCGACTTTTTAAAGAACTCGGGGTTCTGTTTATTCTGTTTTTTTAATCTCTAGGGGTAAAGCATTGGAGAGAATACAAACAACCCCGACTTCTTCGATGAAGTCGGGGTTCTAAAATAAGAGTATTTCACCACGTTGTCTAATGTTGAGGAGTTTGGTGCAAGGAAATCTCTAAAACTTCTATCTGCTGGTTCAGAGTAGCAGAGCGTTTCTGAGCATATTTGTCGTGCAGAAAAATACTTAAGCCCACACCCACTGGCAAAACAAAATAGATAAATCCCAGCAACATCTGAGCAATTTCTTCTTGCGCTGCTGCATCGAATTGAGGCACAGCAGTAGGTTGACTTGTCGCGCTGTTGACTGGCTGCTGATTGGATTGCTCGATCGCCTGTGCTTTTACTTGCGGTTGAGCTTCCTGGGCGATCGCCCCAGGAGCAGTTCCCAAGCATCCAGCCACTGCTACACATACTGTCAGAAAACTAAAAAGTCTTGATTTAGCCTTTAATCTGTTGTTCATGGCACTGATAGAGTGGCGATCGCCTTGCTGAGTTTCTCTTTCGGTTAAGCGTACAAGCATTTTTACTTACCTGTTATTAAAATAAATTTAATTTCTGTATTCAAATATACTGTTTTTTTTATTTTAAGACAATAAGTATTTATTACTAAAATTAGGTTTAAATGCAATATCTGCATAAATTCCATGCGCCAATTGGGGTTTCGCTCACAAACAGTAACTTTGTATACAATTTTTGCTCTGGACATCCACTTGAATTGGAACGCAACATTAAAGCGCGATCGTAAATAAACCGCTACCCCAAAAAGTTAGAAAGTTAACTCGAAATTAATAATCTGTATTATTTATTAGGACAAGTTATATATGCTTCAAGGGCTTTTATCGTTCAGAGGGCCTTTTCGGATTCTGAACCTGAGTTGGTTTGCTTTTTTCTTAACATTTGTAGTGTGGTTCAACTACGCACCCTTCAGCACAACGGTGCAGCACGATTTGGGATTGACAGTTGGGCAAGCCAGAATCATCAGTTTGTGTAACTTAGCTTTCGCAATTCCTGCACGTATTATTATCGGGATGTTGCTCGATCGCTTCGGGCCTCGCATCACCTTCTCTTCACTCCTGGTGTATGCAGCATTTCCGACTTTGGCATTCGCCTTTGCCCAAAACTTTAATCAGTTGGTTTTGAGCCGTTTGGCAATGGGAATTGTCGGCGCAGGATTCGTGGTTGGCATTCGCTTAGTTGCCGAATGGTTCCCCCCAAAAGATATCGGCTTCGCTCAAGGTATCTATGGAGGCTGGGGCAACTTTGGCTCTTTTGCCGCAGAAGCAGCGTTACCAGCGATCGCGGCAGGAACAGCTTTTCTCTCAGTCGGACACACAAATTGGCGGCTGGCGATCGCCCTTACTGGGATTGCCACAGCAGTTTTCGGAGTCATTTTTTACTGCAACGTTCAAGACACTCCTCCTGGCAAAGTCTATCAGCGCCCGGCCCGCAACGGGGCAATGGAAGTCACCAGCGCCAAAAGCTTTTGGGCACTGTCGATGACCAATATTCCTCTATTTGGTGCCTTAGCTTTGATTGTGTGGCGCTTGCAGAAAGCAAATTTTCTGACTGCAAATGTGATGTACGCTATTTTGATTAGTTTGACAGCACTCTATTTAATTCAGGCTTACAAAGCCTGGGAAGTTAACCGAGAAGTTGTCACCGGTCAAAAACATTACCCACCTCAAGAACGCTATAACATCAGTCAAGTATTCGTATTAGAACTAGCTTATGCAGTCAGTTTTGGTTCAGAGCTCGCTGTGGTTTCCATGTTACCGGAATTTTTTGAACACACCTTTAATCTAAATCATGCGATCGCCGGGCCGATAGCTGCTAGCTATCCGCTGATGAACTTGGTCAGCCGTCCAGCAGGAGGCTTAATTTCTGATAAAATAGGCAGCCGCAAGTGGACGCTGACAGTGATGACCGGCGGAGTGGGATTGGGGTATTTAATTATGAGCCAAATTAGGGCTAACTGGCATTTACCAATTGTGATTATCGTGACCATGTTGTGTGCCTTCTTGGTCTTCGCCGCAGCAGGCGCAACTTTTGGCATCGCCTCCTTAATTAAACGAGAAGTAACTGGTCAGATTGCCGGCAATATCGGTGCTTACGGCAGTGTCGGCTCTGTAATTTATGCCACCCTTTATAGCTTTCTGCCCCAAACAGTGGCAGGCAACCGCAGCTTCTTTGAGGTACTGGGAATTGCTGCTGTAATTGTGTGCTTCCTTTGTGTTTTTATCCTGAAGGAACCGAAGGTTATTGAAAGCCAAGATTTGGCAGAAGAAGCTATGCTGCTGGGCCACTAAGTCCCCAATCAAGTTTTAATTAGAACAACTTAAAACAAGAGAACACCCCGCCGCCTGACTTCTTTATTTAAGAAGTCAGGCTTTGAGATGAGCAGCAGTTTATTTATCACTTTTGTCATTTACTGTGGCAAAGAAACTGGCTCGATGTATTGAGAATTAGCGCGCACATAACAGCCTTGTCTTGTCAGCAACCAGGGTTGACCGTTCGCCACCGTAATAGCATTTGCTCCCCTGAGTTCAGCAGAAACTGTATCTTTGTCCGCGCGGTAAACTTGTTGAATTGCTCCGTTTGCAGTCTTGCGGCAGTTGAGTTGTCCATCTCGCGAGGTGACTCGCCAAGCAGGCCAAGTTACAAAACCATTTGTTTGACTCGACCAAGTATTAGCATTGCTAGAAGTATAGTCACCACTTGCATTAGGACGCGGTAAAGCTTCAACTAAATTTACTTTAAATGTCTGGCCCATAGAAGGACAATTTTCTCCTCCTTTCACCTTCCAAGTAACTTCGGCTCCCAATTGGCTGCTTCTTCCAACTTGACGCCTGACAATGGCAATATCTCCAGAACAAACAATTTTTCTGCCAGGGCCGGTCGCACTGTCTTTGAAAGTCCCATTGTAATAGTAAGAGCCGGCTGATCCTTCAGAACGGGTAATTTGAATATTGCCCAAAAATTCCCGATTGCCTACTTTTGTCAAGTAAAAACCGCTGCGATTGTTTCCTTTTTCTGACAAGTTTAAAGTAGTTTTACCGTTAGGATTAACATAAGTGGTAGCGCTAGCAGCACCACACCAAATTAAGGAAATAACTCCTGCATAGAACCAAATATTCAGTCGTTTCATGGCAATACTTTTTATAAATTCATACACTTTATACTTTATTATAGCGACCAGCCAAATACTTCACCAGTCGCTCAAATGAGTGACACTCATTTGAGCGACTGCGCACTCGTCTGACCCTGGGTGCGGACTATCCCCGGCATCAACTCTGCATAACTTCACCTTGCTTCAGCTCCCTTCGGTTCTCTTCACTTGTATGTACGTGCATCACTGGCTTTGCAAGCTTCAACTTCTGACTCATTGCAGGTTCCAATAATTAGCAGCAGAATAAATTTATATACGTAAGTAAGGGAGTTCCAATCACCCCTAAATACTGTGGATTTTACGGGTACTTCCCGGTGGGTCAAGTTGGGATTCCCAACACTAGGGCGATTTTTACAGATAGCAGATTTCACATCTAAGAAGGTTTGTAAAGAAATGTAAAAACTCCTGATCGCCGATTGGTTTGACAGAAAGTACGATTTTTAAGCTGAGTAGGTAAAAAAAGTCGTCTTGATTCAGGGCAAAAATGAACTTGACAAACACAAATTAATTTGATCGAAATTTAAATCATTGTTGAAGGGAGAATAAATTATGGCTGACGGTCAATTAGGAGTTATATTAAAGATGGCTCAAACAATTAATCCTCAAATTGAGAGCGATCGACACTTTGAAATAGACTTGGCAAAATTGCGCCAACTGCCAGCAGGAACATTAGGGTGCGAAGTGGCGCGATTTCTAGACGAACAAGGCTTTGAGCCGATCGCATCGGGAGACTGGATTCAGCGAAACCACGACGTTTGGCACGTTCTGACTGGTCTTTCAGCTTCAAAAGAAGATGAATTTATACTTCAAGCGTTTACTCGCGCTCAAGTATTTCGTCCTTCTTGTGCGATTTTAGTGTTAGTTGGACTGATCAGCGGCAAATGCGCGATCGGACAAATTATCAAAGGCTTAAAACATGGAAAATTAGCCACTCGGTTAATTAATTGGGACGTTGCATCTGATTGGGAAACTCCTTTATCTGAAGTTCGAGAAAAACTCGGAATTCTACCCTTAATTGATTAGATTTTAACTCGTTACCTCACTGCAAAAGTATGCAAAGCACAAGTTACAAACCGGAAATTAGCCTGAGTCCACGCGAAAGAGCGATCGCGCAATTAGTAGCCCAAGGGCTCCCCAACAAATGTATTGCCAAAAATTTAAATATCAGTCACTGGACGGTTGCTACTTACGTGAGGCGGATTTTTATCAAACTCGGTGTTTGTTCCAGAACTGCGATGATTGCACTGCTGATCCAAGAAAATTTGCTCTGGGACTAATAAATAAGTAGGGTGCGTCAGCTAGCTTGAATTCTCTGATAATCCAGAAACTCTATGCACGACGCACCCTAAAAAAAACCTATCCCTAGACAGATTAAAACCCGGTTTAGCTGTAAAACCGGGTTTTAATTTGCAATGTTTAAAACCTTCTATGCCAAAGCCACAGAACGAGAAGAATTTCTCAGAAAACTCAGCAATTCTCGATTCACCGTTTGCGGCGCTTCCTGCTGAATCCAGTGACCACAGTGAGGAACTAATTTCAACTTAAACGGAGCAGTAATTAATCTGTCTAAACCTTCTACAAGTTTGTGGCTCAAAAACGCATCTTCCTCTCCCCAAAGCACCAAAGTAGGTACTGTCACAGGTTCTAATTTCTGCCCCAAATTCCAAAGCCTCTGCGGGTGAAACATCTGGCGGTAATAATTGATAGCGGCGGCTAATACTCCCGGCTTTTCTAAAGCAGTCTGATAAATCTTAGTTTCCTCAGCGCTAAAAGCCCCTTTGCGAACAGCTTGTCCTTGAAAAACATTGTGTACAAAATCTTTCAAGTTTTGCCGGATCAACCATTCGGGAATGCCGGGAACCTGAAAGGCCAAAACGTACCAACTGCGGCGGATTTGATCTAAATTGCTCGCCATTTCCTGCACGAATCGCTGCGGGTGCGGAGCGTTTAAAATTGCCAAGCGGTTGAGTTGTTCGGGGAATTTTTGAGCTAAGTGCCACGCAATCGCCCCTCCCCAATCATGACCTACAACGTGAGCTTTTGTATAACCGAGGCTCGCAATCAAACCGCGAATATCCGCGCTCAGCGTATCTAAATCATAGCCGCTTTCCGGCTTGTCGGAATCGTTGTAGCCCCGCAAATCCGGCACCACAACCTTGAAATGACGCGCTAAAGCAGGAATTTGATGACGCCAAGAGTACCAAAACTCTGGAAACCCATGCAGGAGGAGAACAAGCTCGCCTTCTCCTTGAGAAACGCAGTGCAGGCGGATGTTATTGGTCTCGACAAAAATGTGTTGCTGTTCGGAATCGAAAGAATTCATAGTTGGAAAGTTAGACTTATTTTCGGGAAGTACAGAACCCGCCGACTGGTAGCAGGCTAAAACGTCCCAATGGTGTTAATTTTTCTACTTTTATTGTAGCTGCTTTTCGATCCCCGTCGCTGCAATCTAATTAAACTTAAAACTTGTAGGGTTTTGGGGTGTCCTGTGTTTTAGGTGTAACTACTGAGTTCAAGTTTATCACCTTAAATGTATTGTTTTAACAGCGGCGCAGGCGATTTAATAATAGCACAATTTCGTCCGTTGCCGATCGCATTTTTGCAGTAGATAGGTCAGATTGATTGGCGATAATGCTAAACACCAGCGGCTCGTAATTCGGAACTTCGATATATCCCGACAGCGCCGAAACTCCGCTCATAGTTCCTGTTTTTGCTTGCAAAATTACGCGATTTGGTGTACTATTAAAGCGATTTTTCAAAGTGCCGCTCTCCCCAGCGATCGGCAGTGACTGGCGGTAAATAGATGCAGCAGGTGAATTAGCCATAAATCTCAAAGTTTGCACCAAGGCTTCAGGGCTAATTAAATTGTGGCGGGAAAGTCCCGAACCGTCGGCTAATATGTAGCTGTTGGGATTTACTCCTAATTGAGTTAAAACTGTTTTTAACTCTTTCAAACCCATTTCACCTGTATCCTCTTGCTGCTGGGGCATCTTGTCTGTAACTTTTCCCAACAATCTCAATAAAACTTCTGCATAAAGATTGTTGCTTTCGCGATTAGTTTCTTTCACCAATTCCGCCAGCGGCGGCGATTCAACGGTCGCTAATTCTTGATTTAAATTGCCAGAAGCCGAGGCAACTAAAGCCTGTTTAATAGGAATTCCCTCTGCAGCTAGCGCTTGTTGAAAATACTGCAAAAAATTATTAGCGGGGTTGACAACTGCCACATAAGCTGATTCAGGTTCGCCACCAACTTTCAACTGTCCGCCCACTCGAATTATAGGTCGATCGAACTCCCGCCCAACTTCAATAAACTCAGATTCGTTTTCAGCGACGGTAAGAGTATTGTTCTGAAGTTGCCACTGATTTGCCAGCTTTGGTTCGGCAAAAGTAACTTTCAGAGGTTGCCCCAGAGCCTGCGGGGACAATAGAAGGTCGATCGCGTTTTGATTGAAAATTAAACTGTTAATCGGCGCTCCGTAACCCGCTTGGGCGTCTTCCCATTCCCAATTCGGATTGACTGCACTACCTTGAAAATAGCTGTCATCGCCAATCAACTGGTTAACTTGACTGATTCCCCGCTGCTTCAACTGCTGCGCCAAAGATTTCAACTGAGCCTCAGCAATGCTCGGATCTCCCCTGCCGGCAACGTACAAACTCCCATTTTCGCCACTGTAAACCGATGTCTTAATCCGAAAATCTGCACCGAGTTTCTGCAAAGCAGCGGCTGTAGTTAGCAGCTTGGCATTTGATGCCGGAATAAAATATTTTTGGGCGTCGCGGCTGTAGAGAGTAGTAGTAGAAGATAGAGGTTGAATCAAAATGCCCCAGCGCGATCGGCTAAATTCGGGACGATTGGCGATCGCATCTACTTGCGCTCCCAATTCCCCAGGACAAATATCCCCAGAAACCGCCGACGTTTGAGCAGCAACCGCCGACGGGCGACCCAAAATTAGGACTAACAAACTCAGCGCAATTCCTTGGATTTTCAAAGTGCCAGTTCCTTAACAATAACTATTAAAATTAGATGCGCCCGAGCTTGGAAGTTTCACCGAATCAAGTCAATATTAATAATAATAACGCGCATGAATTCTCGGATTGAACAGCGCCTCTACAGGTTTTCCCTCTTTGAGGTGCTCTTCCACAATTAACGGTACATCACTCGGTTTAACTCGACAATACCAAATTTCGTCTGGGGTAACTCGTACAGTCGGGCCAGTGGTGCACTGTCCCTGACAACTACAGGCCTCCACTTTCACCCCGGCAACTTGTTGAGCTTCAAAAGCAGCTAGCACTGCTGCTGAACCATTTTTCAGGCAAGATTGATACTGGCAAACCAATACACAGCGCGCTTCTGGTTGGGAGTCTGGTTTTCGGGCTGGAGATTCTGGCATTGGTAAGGATTTATCCGCTCTTTAAGATATCTTAACAATCTTGTCAGGCTGAGCGCTCGTCGGAGGGAGGCAAACGGCAGAATTTTATAGTGCGATCGAAAAAAACAGCAAAATTCTGGCATTCAAACTTTTTCCTTCCTTCTACCTTCTAACGAATCCCTTCAGCAGAGCTGTCTTTCTTCAGTCTGTGTCGCGCTTTCCCGATATGATCGATTTAGAGCAACAACTCAATCAACCGCTAATCATGCCAAAAACAGTAGCCGATGTGATGAGCCGCGAGCCCATCTTGGCGCGACCCGAAATGCCCTTGAACGAAGCGATTAAAATTTTAGCAGATCGACGCATTAGCGGTCTTCCCGTCGTAGATGAGAATGACTTGTTGGTAGGAGTCATCTCCGAAACCGACTTGATGTGGCGGGAAACCGGCGTAACTCCCCCCGCTTACATCATGGTGCTCGACAGCGTGATTTACTTAGAAAATCCATCTCGTTACGAGCGAGAACTCCACAAGGCTTTAGGACAAACAGTAGGAGAAGCGATGAGTAAAGAACCAGTTACCATCGGGCCCGATCAATCTGTCCAAGAAGCTGCCAAACTGATGCACGATCGCAGTATCCACCGATTGCCAGTGCTTGATACTGCAGGCAAAGTAATCGGCATCCTCACTAGGGGAGATATTATTCGCTCGATGGCTGCCGAATCTTAAATTAACTGTTGCAGTTCCAGGACTGTATCAGAAAATGAGTCGGGCGCTCTTTCAATCTCCCTGACTTTTTGCAATTACCAATTATCTAGATTGAGGACACGGAAGTCAGGAATAGACCCAGAGCAATTTTTTCTTTCTTGCTTCTTCTTCCCTCTTCCCTCTTCCTTCTTCCCTCTTCCTTCTTCCCTCTTCCTTCTTCCTTCTTCCTTCTTCCCAATTACCAATTATCAAATTTAAAATCGAATGAGCATTACCCCTGAGTCTGTCGAACAATTGCTGAATTCCGAGGATTTTGGCGAAAGACTGCGAGCAGTCAACCAACTGCGCCAACTAGAACCCGCGATCGCCTATAAACTGATTCAAATTGCGATCGGCGATAATAACGTCCGGGTTCGCTACGCAGCAGTCAGCCAATTATCAACCCTCGGCACGCAGAATCTGCCGAACGCTTTAGAGGTACTGCGAAACAGCCTGAACAACGACCCCGAACCAGACGTGCAAGCAGCAGCAGCCGATGCTTTGGGCGCATTGAAATTAACCGATGCTTTAGAAGATTTGCAGCAAGTTTATAGCAGTACCTCTGAATGGCTGGTGCAACTGAGCATCGTCGCGGCTTTGGGAGAAATGGGAGATCCGAAAGCCTTTCCGATGTTAGAAAATGCCCTGAATTCTGAAAACGAATTGATCCAAACCATTGCCATCAGCGCATTAGGTGAATTGGGAGATAAACGCGCGCTGCCGCTGCTGCTTCCCTACGCTTCCAATGGAGATTGGCAGATCCGTTACAGAGTAGCCCAAGCTTTAGGGCGGTTGGGCGGTGCAGAAGCACAGACAGCTTTGGAAATTCTCGCCAAAGATGAGGTTGAGCAAGTTGCTCAGGAGGCTAAAGTCGGACAAGAAAATAGTTTGAAATCTTGAGATTGCTTTCGTTCGCGAACAAGCCTGCGCGGTTGTGAATTTTGAATTAATTTAGAATTTTTGGTGAAGATTCTACTAAAAACTCTGTTCGCGATCGCACACATAATTGAGAAACCCGGTTTCTTTCTATATTTCTGGTTCCTCTCTGCAAAACTCGTAGAAACCGGGTTTCTAGCCAGCCAGCAGGCTGGGTGCGTAACGTAAACCTTACTCATCAAGAAAAATCTCAAATCTCAAATCTCAAATTTAAAATTGTATTGATGCCAAGGGCGATCGCGAATTCCTGGAAAACTCTCCTCAAAGTCGAGCGTACTCTTCGCTTTCCCAATCTGAGCCTGCCTCTTGACATCCACACTTTGACAACAGCTATAATCAAAATAAATACAGCAGCGGCAGGGATTAACACAATTATTGAATTGTGCCCAGCCAGCTAGCGATCGGGGAAAATATCGTTAAGACGGTAAGCAATCTACCAGCAAAACCAAGTCTTAAAACTGTTGATCATCCCCATGCTTGAACAACTAGAAAATTCCGGTTCTCAGTCATTGGACACTTTAACAGGAGAGCGATCGGCCTCTCAAGTAGCACCAAGCCCAACCAATCAAAACTTTATTAATAGAGTTTTAGAACTTACCAACATCGAACGCAGTAAATTGAGTTTGTCCCCGCTAACCTTAAATACTCAGTTACTAAATGCGGCGGAAAATCACACCCAAAATATGGCACTGCAAGACTTCTTTTCCCATACCGGAAAAGATGGTTCGTCATTAGGAAGTCGGATTAGTGCAACGGGCTATCAATTCTCAGCGGCAGCAGAAAACATCGCTGCGGGCTCTTCTACACCCGAAGAAGTTGTATCATCTTGGATGAACAGCAGCGGCCACCGCGCTAACATTCTTAACCCCAATCTCAAAGAAATTGGCATCGGTTACTATTTCTTAGCCGACGATACGGGCACAGAAAATTGGAATCACTATTGGACGCAAGTTTTTGCGACTTCTCTTGACGGTAGTGTCAATCCCGCACCGACACCGACACCGACACCCACACCAACTCCCAACACATCGGTATCGATTACTTCGCCAATACCCAATGCTATAGGGGACGGCAGCCCGACGACAGCAGCCAAAAATACAGCCAGCGACGGCAATTATTTCCTATCAGATAGTGCCGATACTCAAATACCGACAAATGCTGCCGGATTGCCAATTTTTGCCCTTTCCGGCAAAGACAATATCACCGGGGGAGAAGGTGTTGATAGCATTAATGGAATGCAAGGTGCGGATACAATTAATGGCGCAGGCGGCAATGACAGCTTATCGGGCGGCAAAGAGTCGGATTCAATTGATGGCGGTGTTGGCAATGATTTTATCAGCGGCAATAACGATAACGATCGACTAATCGGATTTGACGGTAACAATACTATTCGCGGCGGCAAAGAAGATGATGTCTTGGTTGGCGGTAACAGCGACGATTTGTTGGCGGGCGATCGCGGGCAAGATATGCTGACGGGCGGCGGCGGAAATGATACGTTTATCTTAGCAGGAGGTTTGTCTGCTGCGGCTACTTTAATGAGTGCGGATGTAATTGTCGATTTTGGGGCTGGGGATAAAATTGGTTTGACGGACGGTATCGGGTTTGCAAACTTGACTTTTGAAGCTGTGAGTTTGCAGTTGGATGGAGGGGCAAGTGTCGCTTCTACGGCGATTAAGTCGGGGAACAATTATTTGGGCATCGTGCAAGGTGTAAGTGAAAGTCAGCTTACATCTTCTGTTTTTGTCAACGCCTAAAAAACAGCATACCCAGATTCCCGACTTCTTGGAGAAGTCAGGAATCTAAAAACGAGAGCGCTTTACGTTTAACTTTGAGAGTATAATCGGGGTGGCTGTTTTGAGAGATTGGTTGTTATACATTCCTGGACGGAAAAACACGGCGCTACGATCGCCGTCAACTCAACCGCAGGCATGGGTACTGAGTTTACGATCGCATTACCAGTGAAAGCCAACTTAATCCGGTCAAGTCAGAGCTTTTTGCAAGCTTCCGTCATACCGTTCGGGTTGACGGCGAGTTCTTGACTGGTTCAGCTTAAAAGTGGGTGGCAACAGCGATAGATGCTGCATCAGACTGAAGCGAGTCCTTTAGCACTTTGGTGATGGTATCAGCGTTAGCAGGGCGACTGAAGTAAAACCCTTGACCTTCATTGCAGCCTCGCGCTTGCAGGTAGTCACGCTGCTCCTTGGTTTCAATGCCTTCTGCGGTGATCGTTAACCGCAGACTTTGTGCCAGAGCAATTATCGCATCAGTAATGGTAGCGCTGTCCGGGTTAGACAGTACATCATTGACAAAGGATCGATCGATCTTGAGCATATTAACCGGAAACCGTTGCAGGTAGTTGAGGGAAGAATAACCTGTGCCAAAGTCGTCTAGGGCGAGGGATACGCCAAGTTCTCGGAGTTGCGTCAAGACATGGACCGATCGCTCAATGTCAGTCATCAAGGCACTTTCAGTCACTTCCAGTTCTAAATACGCAGCTTCGAGTTCGGTCTGGGCCAAAATTTGGCCAACCATCTCAACCAGATTCGCCTGCTCAAATTGTCGAGCCGACAGATTCACCGAAATCCGCAGGGCTGGCAGCCCTGCCAGTTGCCAGCTACGGTTTTGAGCGCAAGCCGTTCGCAAGATCCATTCACCAATGGGTACGATCTCGCCATTGGCTTCGGCGATCGGAATAAATTTTGCCGGAGAAACCAAACCCTCTGTAGGATGCTGCCAGCGAACCAGCGCCTCCGTTGCTGTCACCCGTCCGTCGTGCAGGTCGATCAGCGGTTGATAGTAAACCAGTAGTTCGTTACGCTCCAGCGCTCCGCGCAGGCTATTTTCTAGGGCCAGTCGCTCCTGTAACTGAACGTTCATTTCGGGTGAATAAAACTGATAGTGACTCCGCCCTTGCTGCTTTGCCTGATGAAGTGCGAAGTCGGCTTGCTGAAGAAGTTTTTCTACAGAATTCGTATTTTCTAGATGGTTCAATGTAATGCCAAGACTGGCGGTGATGTGGATCGGGTTGCCATTGATAGAGAAAGGTTTGTTCAGCGTACTCAGCAACAGTTGGGATAGCTTGACCACACTCTCCAGCGAGGGGAGTTCGCTGCGAGCGATCGCAAACTCACCATCGCCCAAACGCGCCAAGACATCTGACCCATCGATGCACTGTACCACCCGTTGGGAAACGGCTCTAATTAGTAAGTCGCATATCTCAGGCTCCAACGCATGGCGCATCCCTGTGAAATCATCAATACCCAATACCAGCACTGCGACCAAAGGTGAGTGATTTTGAGATCCGGTTTGATTCAGGCGATCGCAGAATAAGTCACGATTTGGCAATCCAGTCAGTTCATCGTAGTGGGTAATGTAATGAATCAATTCATCTAGTTTGTAAAGCGTTTGTGAGGAATTTGCCATCAGCGTACCGACTTCATCAGTAAACTCTGTGGGTAAGTTCGGCAATGTTCTTGTATCGAGGTAGTTTTGTAGAGCCTCCGAGGTTAAGATTACCGGAACCAGGAGGTGGCGTAGCGTATAAAGCGTTGCTCCCGTACCCGCTAATGTCGCCAGCAGAGCAATCAGCAGAACCCGGACTGATGTCTCTACAGAGTAAGCGTTTGAGCTTAGAAACCAGACCATTAAGGTTAGCAAAGGAACGTGCGTTCCTAAAAATGCAACTACCATAATTTTGGCAGTGTAGCTTTTTTTCAGCCAGGGGAGATGCCCCAAGGATGAGTATAGGTTAAGGTTAGGCTTTGGTTGCATAGGACTCGGTTTTAAATTTCCAAGTGGGTAGAGTATCCAGCCATCTCGTACTAGGTGCGTTGGTTTCAGAAACGGCTTTTTTAACTAAGGAGCGATGGCCTTAGATTTGACAGATCTTTTACAAATCGATCGACAGACAATACCGGGCTGCGCTCGCTTGTCTGATAAAATATCCAAGCGATCGCCAAACAACAAATATATATACTGACCCTAATCGCCTTTTTCAAAAACGTCAGTGATCCGCGCCACAAATCACAAAGTTAATTTTTCAAAAGCTACAAATTAGCTCGACATTCAGCTTTTAGTCCGCTACTGATAACTAATGACTGATAACTAATGACTGATAACTAAATTACTAAAAAGGGAACTATGAAAAAAGTAGCCGTGTTTGGCAATGCAGGAGGCGGTAAATCAACTCTCAGCAAGAGATTATCTGAAATCACTGGTTTGCCACTTTACGCCTTGGATAAGATTCAATATCAATCTGGGGGTGCTGAGGTTCCAAATGAAGAATATAAGCATATCCATGAGAAAATTTTGGCTACTGACCGATGGATTATAGACGGGTTTGGTTGTATGGAAACCGTCTGGCTTCGACTCAACGAGGCGGATAGTCTGGTTTTTGTCGATCTGCCACTATACGTGCATTTCTGGTGGGTGACTAAACGGCTGATTACAGGTAAGTTTATACCCCCAAAAGGCTGGCCGGAAAAGAGTCCTCTCTTAAAGATTTCAATTAATAGTTACCGTGTTCTTTGGTTTTGTCACAAGTATTTGACTCCCAGATATCGGGAGTATGTCGATCGCGCTCAAAATACCAAAAGTGTTTATCACATCAGAGCCACTGAAGAGATTTCACAATTTTTTGAATCGATAGTGCAAATGACAGTTGACAATAGACAGTTGACTGCTGTTATTGGTTATTGGTTATTGGTTGGCTGCTACCAATAACCAATAATATCATGTCCGATCGAGTCACCGCGATACCTTCGTTGGGGCGGGTTTACCGCATCTCTCATTGTTAATATCGATCGTTCCTTAACCTACTCCTACAGCAATTATGGGCTAAGCGAAGCGGAGGGAATTGACCGGACACGATCTAACTAATAATCAATAACTAATCGCCCAAAACTAATGACTAATGACTACTGACTAATGACTACTGACTAATTGATGCCACAGCCGATCGCAAATTCCCTTGAAACTCGCCCAGAATTCGATCGCACTCTTCCTTCTCCAAATTAGTCCAGTGCATCATCAAAGCTAATTTAACAGACTTGCCACTTTTTTCGAGCAAAAAACCCGCCTCCTCCCGGCTTAAATCAGTCAAATCCTGCAACATCCGCACAGCCCGATCGCGCAATTTCTTATTAGTCACCGCCACATCAACCATTCGATTGCCGTAAACCTTCCCCAGCTTCACCATTACCCCAGTCGAAATGATATTTAAAGCCATTTTTGTTACTGTACCGGCTTTCAAGCGCGTCGAACCCGCCACTACCTCCGGGCCAACCAACAACCGAATATCAACATCAGCCTCAAAATTCACTTGTTCGACGGGTACGCAGGCCATAAACACAGTTTTCGCCCCCCGCTGGCGCGCCGCCTGCAAAGCGCCCGCGACAAACGGCGTCGTACCTCCAGCCGTAATCCCGACAACCACATCTAAGTTGGTAATGTGACGGTGGGCGATCGCCTCAGCCCCATCTTCAGCCCGATCCTCCAAATCCTCCGAACTCCGCACCAAAGCCCCCGCACCCCCGGCAATTATGCCCTGTACGAGTTCTGGCGGCGTGCAGAAGGTGGGGGGACACTCGGCCGCATCCAGCACCCCCAAACGCCCGGAAGTACCCGCACCGACATAAAACAGGCGACCTCCTTGACGCAGAGACTCGGCTGCAATGTCGATCGCTTGGGCTAACTGTTCGCGGGCGCGGGCGATCGCGCTTAAGGTTTGGGCGTCTTCCCGGTTGAACAAATCCACTAATTCGATCGAACTGAGTTGGTCTAAATTCTCGCTGTTGGTATTCACCTGTTCAGTCAGCAGATGGCCCCGTTCTTCCAAATTTTTCATGTTTTTTGATTAGTCATTAGTCATCGGTCATTGGTCATTGGTCATTGGTCATTAGTCATTGTCATTAGTCACTAGGTGTACAAAATTAGGGTAGGCAATGCCTGCCCGCTGGTGAGCTTGGTGAAGTCGTGACTCAAAGGCTCGAAATTTGCGATTCTGGCGACCGGCTAAATCTACTTCCGAGAGAGAGGCAATTACCCATTACCCATTACCCATTACCAATAACTGCTGACTAATGACTAATGACTATTACAAAAGTCCTTCGAGTCGGCGGCGAATAGAATCCAGTTCGTTTTGGGAAACATCAGAATCCCGATCGGGATCGGGTTCGGACTCCGGCTGCCACTGAGTCTGTGTTACATTGTTTTCTGGCGGAATCTCTAGCGCCCCCGCGGGTATCAGTTCCCAATCATAATCAACACTGTTGCAGAATTCCTTAATTTCCTCATCGTCGATCGCCTCGACAGCAGGTTCGGGAAAATCCTGAGCTTCCAACATCACGCCAAAGCGGGTGGCGTCGTCTTCTGACTCAAACATCAGAACTTTATTGCGATCGCCGAGTTGAATGGTATGAATTCCCTCATTCTCGGTGCGGGCATTGAAGAGTAAGACGAACACTCGCATAAGTTTTAAAGACCTTCTTAACCACCGTTTTTTTATCTTAGAAGCGATCGGGCAACCGATTTTAAATTTTATATTTTAGATTTTAGATTGACCAGCGATCCTGCACTGGCGGGATCGAAAGGAATTGGGGCATTTGGACGACTTGGTTTGATATTTGAGATTTTAGATTGACCGCCGATCCTGCACAGCGGGGGAAACCTAGAGGATTGGGTGGAGTTGGAGGACTTGGTTTTAGGAGATGTTGCGTGTTTTGATTAAGTTCGGTAAAGGTTTCTGGAGTCTACCCTGGAGTGGGGGCGTGCCTTCGGCCTTCGCTGCGCCCGATCGGCACTTCCGACCTGAATTTTGAGTCTACCAAAGGCAGAAGCCACGCTGGCGAATCACAGAAATTATACCTGTCTAAAATCGGCTGATTCCCTTAATTCCTGAATTCTCTGATTTCTGAGAAACACCCATGACTAACTCCGACGATAACAAAAATCAACTCGCACCCCGTCCCCACCGCCGCTGGTGGCGTCTGCTGCTGCTTAGCGGTACGGGATTGGGTATTCTCGCCTTGGTTGCGGCGGCGGTAGGATATCAGTGGGTGCGGGAAAAGTTAGCTCCTTTGGTGGAAACTGAAGTCAGTCAGTTGCTGAAGCGGCCCGTGCAACTCGGACGTTTGGAGGGATTTTCTCCCACAAGTTTGCGGTTTGGTCGATCGACTTTACCTGCAACTCCTACCGATCCGGATTATGCTTCTACAGAAGCAGTTGAAGTAAAGTTTTCGGTTTTGCAACTGCTGTTCACCCGCACTCTCAAATTAGATATTACTTTAGTTAAAGCCAGCGCTTATATCGAACAGGATGCTAAAGGCCGCTGGGTTAATCTTCCAACTGCAGAGCAGAAATCTCCGGGTTTATTTAAAACTGAAGTTGAAGCATTTCGAGCGGAAAATTCCGCCGCAGTTTTGGTACCGAGTCCCGCAGTCGGACAGACAACTTCGGCTCCGATTTCTCTAAATCTGAAAAATGGCAGTGCTCTATTTCGCGACCAAAATCAGCGCGTTATCTACGAAGTAAACGGTCAGTTTACTAATAGCGATAATTTTATACTTAAAGCTGATTCTATGTTACCTGCAGCTCAAACTAACCTGCAGTTGCAAGGTCAAAATTTGCCTTTGCCCGACCTCGCTCGCTTGCTAAGACTTTCCGGCATTTCTTTACAAAAAGGTCTTGCTAATGGCAATTTGACCGTGCAAGTGCGAGAGAATAAAGTGTCGGGAATTACCGGAGCGGCTAGTTTTGGAGGAGTGCAAGCGAGTATTGCTCCCTTGAAACAAATCATACAAAATAGCAGCGGTCAGTTGCGGTTTCAGGGAACTAATGTGATTGTCGATAGTCTGGCGGCTAATTACGGTCTAATTCCGCTTAGAATAGCAGGAACAGTTGCAACTGGAACTAATTTTAATTTGGAGAACGCTAGCTTCAATCTGACAACTAGCGTGCAACCAGTCGCTTTAGCAAGTGTTGTCAGTGCGGTGGAGACAGAGTTAGGGCAGAAAGTAGTATTGCCGGTTGCTGTTGCGGGGGAGGTGAAGGCGGATGCCAAGCTGACTGGAACCGTTGATCTGCCGGTGCTCACAGGTACGATCGCCTCGACAAAACCCGCTACGGTCGATCGACTGCAATTAAATAATATTAGCACTAATTTCAAATTGGAACGCGGGAGAATAGCTAAAACCCCAACTCCCAATTCTCAATCTTCTATTGCCCCGTTTTCCTCTTTAGCATTGACTTTGAGCGATATTTTGGTAGTGCCGGCGGCGGGTGGTAAAATTGGCGGCAAAGGTCAAGTTGATATTGCTTTAAAAAGTAGCAATTATCCATCTGGTTTGGTGTTTGACTTGCAAGCTGAAAACTTGCCAGCAGATAATCTCGCCCAAATTTACACTCTCCCGATTCCTGCTGCTGTTACAATTGGCAGTGTCTCCGCAAAAGCTCAAATTTTCGGCCCGTTAGACAACATTCAATCTAGAGTTCAATGGCAAGCACCGCAAGGAACTTTCCCCGCGGCGGGCGAAATTCGAGCCGCAAGGAATTCGGCGGATTTGCAAAATACAGTTGTGAAAATTGGCGACGCTTCTGTTAACGTAGATGCTGCGCTAAAAGACCGTCAGTGGCAAGCTATCATCGAGGGCGATCGCGTTGCCCTCAACAGTTTGCAGCAAGTCCTGCCAGACCTTAATTTGCCTCCTGAACTAGCCGGTTTGTTCAGCGGAACCGCCGAAGCTGCGGGAACTCTGGACGATTTGAGTTTAAATGCGATCGCTGCGACGGGCAAAGGAACACTGAATATTGCTGACAGTATTGTTGATGTTAATGGCGAACTAGAAGCGGGCCGCTGGCAAGTTTTTGGCAACACTGAAAAAGTTGCTGTCAATCAATTGATTGATATTGGGTTGCCGTTATTAACACGGGAAACGCCCGCAAATCGGGAGAATTTAGAAGCTAAAATCCAAAATTTTAAAACGTTAAACGGACAGCTAGCAGGTAAATTTCAAGCTGGGGGAAATGTTGACGATGTGAATGCTGGCGGAATCAATGTTAGTGGCAACGGTAGGCTCTATTTTGCCGACAGCAATGTGAATTTAAACGGAGAATTGGTAGCGGGAAACTGGCAAGCAACAGCAGAAACCGATCGCACTTCCATCAGCCGCTTGGTAGATTTGACACTGCCGATTTTAGATGTGGCTTCAGCATTCAATCCCGAAAATCAGCAATCTGCCAATGTCAACAATCTAAAATCCAAAATCCAAAATCTAAAATCGATTGACGGACTCCTATCGAGTCAAATTACAGCATCGGGAAGTCTTGACAATTTGACGGGTAGCAGCATCAATGCCAGCGGCAGCGGCAGACTCAATCTTGCTGGCAGCAATGTTAATTTAAAAGGAGAATTGGTAGCGGGAAACTGGCAAGCAACAGCAGAAACCGATCGCACTTCCATCCGGCGCTTAGGAGATTTAGGATTGCCCCTGTTAGATGTTGGCTTAGCTTTCGCTGCTGACAATCCCCAAACAGTCGCCAATATCAACAATCTAAAATCCAAAATCCAAAATCTCCAATCGCTTGACGGACAAATATCCAATCAAATTCAAGCCAGCGGCAGTCTTGATAATTCAACTGCCGCTGACATAGGCGTCAGCAGCAGCGGCAAACTCAATATAGGGGACGGTACTGTTGCTTTTAGAGGTAAATTAGAAGACAGACGCTGGCAAGCTTTCGCCGATGCCGATCGAGTTATTCTCAGTCGCTTAGAACAAACTGTTCGCAATCTCCAACTGTTTCCGCTGACGGCGACTTTGCCTAAAGGATTTGACGGCAGAGTTAACGGCGAATTCCAAGCAGCGGGCAGTTTGGATAACTTGACAGCCAAGGGAATTAGTGGTAGCGGAGAGGGAGTGATTGTGGTCGATCGACTCGGGGCGATCGATACTACGGCCAAATTGGAAAACGGCAACTTGCAAGCATTGCTGGAAACGAACGGAATTGCCGTCAGTAATTTAGAACAAACCCTCAAACAAACAGGTTTGCTGACAGCGGATTTACCGCCAGAAATCGACGGAACCCTCGACGGCCAAGTCCGCATTTTGGGAACAGTAGATAATCTAACCGCCAACAACATCACCGCCAATGGCGACGGACAAATTCGACTCGCCAACGGCGGAGGAATTGTCAATGCTAAAGGCAGCGCGGCATCGGGGAATTGGCGCGCGTCAATCGAGGGCGAGCAAATTGCTCTAAGTCGCTTCCAGCAAGCCTTTGAGTCGCAGCGACAAAGCTTGCAAACCGGAGAAGCAGTCTCTGGTTCCCAAAATCTGCCCCAGCTTGTAGGACTGTTTAACGGCAATATCAATTTATCCGGCCCGATTGCCGCTTCCCCACAAACAGTTCGCGCCGGTGGCAGTTTCCGCATCTCGGAATTGCCGTTTTTGAAACAACCTTTTGAGGCAGTATTTAATTGGGACGGCAAACGGGTGGAAATTGAGAAGGCCACAACTCCCGGTTTGACAGCAAACGGCTTTGTTAACGTCGCACTCGAAGGTAAAGGAGGGCCCTCAATTTCCAACTTAGATTTGGATGTCAAACTCGCCAACTTTAACCTGGAAGCCTTACCCGCAGAACAACTACGATTTTTGTCTGCAATTGCGGACAGAAATTCCTCACAGCAAAACCCACCCATCCGGGGCAATGTCGATTTTACCGGCAGCCTCACCGGAACCCTCGCCGAACTCAGCTTAGTTGGCGACGTGGAAGTGCGGGATTTAGCAGTAAATCAAATCGCTTTTGACCCGGTACTGGCGGGGAGTGTGAATGCGGATGCTGGGAAAAGTGTAGATTTGCGTTTGGCCGGCGCTAGCGACAAAATTGAAGTAGCTTTAAATCAATCTTTTCTGCCGACATCTTTCTTAATTCAACGCGGGGAATCTGTCGCTAGGGGCCAAACCGAGGGAGAAACTTTGCGAGTTAATTTAAGCGATTTTCCCCTCGCTGCTTTGAATCTATCACCCGGTAAAGAGGCGGGTTTGGGGCCGATAACCGGCACGGTTTCGGGACAAGTAAATGTGCCCGGTTGGAAGATGCCGTTAAATCCGGCGACTTTGCAAGCAAGCGGACAAATTGCGATCGCCCAACCGGCGATCGGCTACATTAAAGGTGACAGTTTCCAAGCCGAATTCAGCTACGCTAACGGCAGCGCCACTCTCACAAACGGACTTTTCCGCCAAGGCAGCGGTCAATACTTAATTTCCGGCAATGTTAAAACAGGCGCAAACCCGCAATTTGAAGGGAAAGTTAACGTACAGCAAGGCAATTTGCAACAGGTTTTAGCCGCTTTGCAATATTTCAATTTAGGCGACTTTGCCAGAGGTCTAAAACCTCCTGTTTACGGTGACAGTGGCGACGTGCAAACTGTAGCAGTAGGAGAACCAGAAGCCCCGCTAATTGTACAGTTGCGCCGCTTGGCAGAAATTGAAACTATTTTGCAGCAGCAGCAAGCAGTTAAATCATCAGAAAAATTGCCTGCCTTATCCCAATTGCAAGGCACTTTTGGCGCGGAAATTGCTGTCGCCGGTTCTTTGCAAACGGGCGTGCAAGCTCAATTTAACGTGAAAGGCGATAACTGGCAGTGGGGAAGATATGTCGCTGAAAAGTTCAGCATTGAAGGCAGCTTTCAGGAGGGGATTTTAACTGTTTTGCCTTTAGAAATTCGATCGGGAAAAAGTGCGATCGGCTTTTCGGGACAACTCGGGCAAAAAGCTCAATCCGGGCAGTTGCGGGTAGAAAATGTCCCCGTGGAAGAGTTGGCAAAACTGGTGGAATTGCCTTTTGTGGATGTCACAGGAAATTTGAATTTGCGGGCGAATTTGGCCGGCAGCTTGGAAAACCCGCAAGCCACCGGAGAATTGAGTTTGGTTGAGGGTACGCTAAACGGAGAACCGATTAAACAAGCCGACGGCAGTTTCAGTTACAGCAACGCCCGCCTGAATTTTGGCGGCAGCGCTTTGGTAACTCAAACCGAACCGATTGAAGTGCAGGGAAGTTTGCCTTTTGAGTTGCCGTTTGCAGCCGTGAAACCTGACAGCAATCAAATTGATGTGAGGGCGAATTTGCAAAATGAAGGTTTAGCAATTATTAATGTATTGACTCCGCAAGTTGCTTGGGTCAGCGGTCAGGGACAGGTGCAAATTCGCGTGGGAGGAACGCTGCAAGACCCTATAGCGCAAGGAATTGCGAATTTTGAAAATGCAACTGTCCGCGCGCAAGCCTTCCCAGAACCGCTGACAGGGCTAACTGGGACGGTGCGCTTCGAGGGCGATCGTATTCGGATAGAGGGAATTCGGGGACAGTTGAGTCAGGGACAAGTTGTGGCCCAGGGTGTAATTCCGCTGTCTGTGCCCTTCGCCGAGGGCGATGTCGATGCGGATAATCCCCTGGCTGTGAATCTCGACAAGTTGGCAGTGAATCTCAGAGGATTGTACAGCGGCGGCGTTGTTGGTCAAGTGCAGGCAAGGGGCACGGCTAGACGCCCGCAGTTGAGCGGTAATATTGAACTGTACAACGGTGAAGTATTTCTCCGGAGTCCCGGGGGTGGCACAACTCAGTTAGCTTCTTCCTCTTCTGCTTCTGATTCTGATTCGGATTCCACATCTTCCCCTTCCCCTGCGACTGAGGTTTCTGATTCCCCTACAACTGATGTTTCTGCTTCCCCTGCGACTCCAACTTCCCCTTCTTTTGAAGTTGGACTGAACGATTTGCGGCTGAATTTGGGCCGGGGAATTCGGGTAACGAGTGCGCCGATATTAAGTTTTCAGGCGACTGGGGGCTTGACGGTGAATGGAACTTTAGATGACCTTCGCCCGGAGGGTACGATTCGGTTGACTTCGGGGTCGGTGAATTTGTTTACAACGCAGTTTAAACTCGATCGAGGATACCCGCAGACTGCTACCTTTGTAGCAACACAAGGACTCGATCCGACGCTGGATGTGAGATTAGCAACTTCGGTGCAGGAAGTAACGCGGTTCCGAACTCCCGGCACATCTGTAGCCTCTGAAATAGCAGACGAACCGACAACTTTCGGCAGCGTGCGGAGTGTCCGAGTTCAAGCGTTAGTGCAGGGAAGGGCTTCTCAGTTGGGGGAAAATCTGGAGTTGAGGAGTTCTCCGAGTCGATCGGAAATAGAGATTGTAGCGCTATTAGGCGGCAGTTTCGTGGAGACTTTGGGACAGGGAGATAGTACACTGGCGATCGCAAATTTAGCCGGTGCGGGTTTATTGAACAACCTTCAATCTGCAGTTACCAACGCCACAGGATTGAGCGAATTTCGCTTATTTCCCACTCGGATTAGAGGCAACGAAGCACAAACTGCTAGTTCCAGTTCGGGTGCGGGTTCTCTCGGTTTAGGTTTAGAAGTTGGGTTTGACATCACGCGCAATATTTCAGCATCAATCATTCGAGTTTTGTCAGCAAATCAACCGACAGAATTTACTGTGCGCTATCGATTGAGCGATAAAATTTTACTCAGGGGTTCGAGTAATTTTCAAGGAGATAACCGCGTCACCGCTGAATATGAATTGAGGTTTTAGGCATCAGCCCACAGCCCACAGCCAACAGTTACCAATTTCTCAATAATTTGCTATAATAGTAACAGCAGCAAATTGGTACTGCTAACCCCACACACAAGGTAATAGGAGTTAAGTCAAATGGCAAACAAACTCCAAGTTAATACACAGTCGATCGGCTACAGCGACTTTTACTGGAACCGCTTTAGTCCGAGAGTTGCGACTATCAGCAGCGTCCGCAACGCCAATCATTGGGACGGCGGATTTATCACCTATATTGCATTTCCCACAAAAGTAGAAGCTACAGCAGCAATGAAATATTTGCTCTTGCATCAAAAAGCTGCTGATGTCGATATGCGGAAAGCCAAGCGAATGAAAGCAAAAGGCATTCGGTGGGAACTCAAAATTCGGGGTTTAGCTTTTAATGAAGTGCTGAAACTGGCAACAATGGATATAACTGGAAAGCTAGTTATGTCGCCTGCAACTACTACTGAAGCCACAGGCTGATAATTGAAAAACTTCGTAGTTGCGCTAAGCGTGCTAAAGCGCAACTACCCACCTAAAAATCCCGAAAATATTGCATTTTCCTTGTTGCTTCTTCCCTCTTCCCTCTTCCTTCTACAATATGCGCTTCATCAGCCCCAAAGCAGACTTTGCATCCAAAAGAATATTCTGATCTTCCCAACATCCATAAAATTTAATCAGCTTCCTAAATCCAATACTGTATAGGGGAGAACCCACAATCCAATAAATATAAATTATTGGCCCTTATTCAGCAGGAAGCCTTCCAGGATTGAAAGACACTTACCTAGATGTCAAAGCCAAGATTACCGACAACAAAACCGTGATTGTGGAAATGCAGGTACTCAACGCCGCCGCCCAGGAATCGAACAAGGAATAGAAAGGGGTAAAATTGAGGGGGAAATAGGATTAATTATACGTCATATCGTGCGGCGGGTGGGTGATGTTACACTGGAAGTTCAAACTCGCATCCAGGGATTATCTGCGGAACAGTTAGATGATTTGCCAGAAGCTTTGCTGGATTTTAGGAGTCAAGAGGATTTGATTGTGTGGTTGGAGTCGGCGGCGGGATGAACTGATGAGTTAAAAAGAGACTCAACGGTTGAAACGGTCGAACCTCATCGGGGATTTTTAACGCGGATTTGGTAAAATTCCCAATCTGTGCATTCATTTAAACTTTAGTATCTGCGGGAACTTCCCTCTGTACAAGCATCCAACCTAACAGCGCTAAACTAACTCCAAGAGCGAGAAATCCTAAATCCCAAGCTAACTCGTTGATACCGGGTTTGACGTGGTGAATTCCCAAAATTTGATGGTCAACAATGCCTTCAACAAAATCAAACAATCCAGCACCAATTAATATTGAACCGAAAAAAGTTTGAGTTAACAAAGGAACATCTTTGCGCTTCACCGCACGCCACAAACAGAAGATTCCCGCTACTGTTACCAACCAATCCGCAGCGTGAAACAATCCATCTCCGAGGGTATTCAATTCTAAACCGGCAACAGTAGCATCGGTTTTAACGCTGCTAAACATATGGTGCCACTGGAGGAGTTGGTGCAGTACAATGCCGTCAAAAAAGCCGGATTGACCGATACCCAGGAGAATTCCTGCGATAATTAGAGGTCGGCGGTTGTTAGCTGCGGTGGTTGGTTGGTTGGTGCGATCGTCCAATGGAAAACCTCAGATTATTTAACTGCTGAGCCTGGGTTTGTGAAGGGATTTGCCAGTACATTTTTTAGTTTTGCTGGGGACGAGGGGCGATCGCATCATCCGCGCGATAGATTTCTGAATACTCTTGATGCTTAATGCCAACTACAAATCTAGTTTATAATTTGATTAACTATTCATCAACAGTCATATTCTCAAACAAAATAGGTTGAATTCGCCTCAAAACTTCCTCAATTATATCTGAGCGACATTCACTAAGAAAACTTGCCTGCCTTGCGCGATAATCTTGCATAACGGAGTTGATCCGTCATAATTACACCTGTTATCGCTTCACCTTCTGGAATGGGAACATAAAACGGATTTTTGCGTTGTGTGTTGCTAATGGGACTGACGAACACAAACCCCATTTTTCGGTTAAATTTAGTTTGACTCACCACCAGTGCAGGCCTAGTCCCCATTTGTTCGTGTCCTGATTGAGGGTCAAAATTGAGGCGAATAAAATGACCTCGTTCGGGGATATAGTTTACCAAACTTCCTCTCCTTCTGGTTTTCCCCAACAGACTTCTTCGCTAGATTCTATTTCGCCTGCCAATAATTCATCTAGGGTATACTTTGATATTTTATTATTTACAGGCTCTATGACCAGTTTCCCATTTTCTATGCTGCAAATTACTGAATCTTCGGCTTTAAGGTTGAGAAACTTTACTATGTAGTCTGGTATTGGCAAAGCCAAGGAATTACCTAATTTGCTGATGTGTATTTGGGCTGTCATACATTTGCGATGTTAACACTCAGGTTGATTTATTGTAACACCATATTGGGCGGGGCGGGTTTATTGAGATTGCTGTTTATAAACATAGAGGTTGGTGAACCCGCCCTTACATAACCTTTGTCTGTGCAAACACTGCTTCTACGGCTTTCGGCAATTCTATTGGCACGAAATACGCGACTGGATACAAATAATCTTCGCCTGATTCATCAATAACTCGGATAAATTGATGTTCCGCAGCGCGATTATCCGGTATTATTTGGTAGATTTTTCGCACTTCCAATGATGCTTGATAATCTTGATTGTTAATGCAAACTACAAATTTTGTTTCTAAGTTAAACTTCAACATATTTGCATAAAGTAGTCTGTTCAGACAATGCCTCGCCAACCTCGTCAACTCCAGCCCCAATACTCCTACCACGTTACTACTCGCTGCAATAACCGCGAGTTTCGCTTAACTCGCTCCGAATGCGGCCAAGTTTTCCTCTATGCTATCAAGAAAGCTCAAAACAAGTACAGTTTTAAACTCTATGCTCTCTGCATTATGAGCAATCACGTTCATTACAGCAAATTCCATGTAAATGTGGTACACTATATTCAGTACATCAGCAGAAAAAATGAAAGCTTATTCGCTCGAGT